>NZ_SPVG01000264.1 GCF_004614165.1 Duganella callida
GCGCTGGACCGGACAATATCTGTATCAACTGCCGTGGTACATGCTGGTGGGCGCGCCGGGCAGCGGCAAGACCACCACGCTGCTGCACTCCGGCCTGAAATTCCCGCTGGCCGACGCGTTGGGGCCGGGCGCCATCGGCGGCGTCGGCGGCACCCGCAACTGCGACTGGTGGTTCACCGACGAGGCGGTGCTGCTGGACACGGCGGGCCGCTACACCACCCAGGACAGCCACCAGGAGGTTGACCAGGCCGGCTGGAACGGCTTCCTGGCGCTGCTGAAAAAGCACCGGCCGCGCCGCGCCATCAACGGCGCCGTGGTCACTGTCAGCGTGGCCGATCTCTTGCAGCAGGGCGCGGCCGGACGGCTGGCGCAGGCGCAGGCGATCCGCGCACGCCTGCAGGAACTGCACACCAGCCTGGGGACCGGATTCCCGATTTATGTCACCGTCACCAAGTGCGACCTGCTGGCCGGCTTCATGGAATTCTTCGACAATCTGGGCCGCGAGGAACGCGCGCAGGTGTGGGGCATGACCTTCCCGGTGCCGGCCGACGGCCAGCCGGCGGCGGCGCTGGCCAGCTTCCCCGCGCGCTTCCAGGAGCTCGAGCGTCAGCTGCAGGTGCGCGTGCTGGAACGCGTGCAGCAGGAGCGCGATTTGCAGCGACGCGCGCTGGTCTACCGTTTCCCGCAGCAGTTTGCCGCCATCGGCGAGGTGCTCGGCAGCTTTCTTAATGAAGTGTTCCAGGCCACGCGCTTTGAAGAAGCGGCGCTGCTGCGCGGCGTGTACTTCACCAGCGGCACGCAGGAGGGCAGCCCGATCGACCGCGTGATGGCATCGCTGGCTTCGACCTTTGGGCTGGACCGCAAGGCGCTGGCACCGAATGCCGCCAGTGGCCGCAGCTACTTCATCACCCGCCTGCTGCGCGAACTGATGTTCAAGGAGGCCTGGCTGGGCGGCAGCGACGGCCGCTACGAACAGCGCCGTCAGCGTTTGCGCTGGCTGGCGGGCGGCCTGGCCGCCGTGCTGTTCGTAGCGGTCGGCGCCGGCCTGCTGACCAGCTATGTGCGCAACCGGCATTACGTCGATGAGGTGACGGTGCGCAGCGCCGAGCTGGAAAAGCTGGCGCGCGCGGCGCCGCTGGAAGGCAGCGTCACCGGCGTGTTGCCGCTGCTGAACGCGGCACGTGAGTTGCCGGGCGGTTATGCCCAGCGCGACGCCGGCGTGCCGCTGCTGAACCGTTTCGGCCTGAATCAGGCCGACAAGCTGGGCGCCGGGGCGCAGACCACCTATCGTCGCCTGCTGCGCGGCACGCTGCTGCCGCGCATCGCCAATCGGCTGGAGGATGTGCTGCGCCGCGGCGACGCCAATAACCAGGAGCTGTTGTACGAAACCCTGCGTGTGTATCTGATGCTGGGGCAGCCCAGCCATCTCGATGCGGAATCGGTGCAGGCCTGGCTGAGCTTCGACTGGCGCCGCAATCTGCCGGACGCCAGTCCGGAACAGCGCGACCAGCTGGCAATGCACGTCGCCGCGCTGTTCGACGGCGCCGACGATAGTGCCGAGCCGCCCGCGCTGGATACCGGCCTGATCGCCCAGACCCGCCTGACGCTGGCGATGATGCCGCTGCCGCAGCGCGTCTACAATCGTCTCAAGCGCCAGGTGGCGCAGGCCAGACTGCCGGAATTCAGCGTCAACCGCGCCGCCGGCCGCGATGTCTCGCTGCTGCTGGCACGCCAGAGCGGCGAGCCGCTGACACGCGGCATCCCCGGTGTCTACAGCGTGGCCGGCTACCGTGAAATGCTCAAGCAGCTGCCGCAGGCGATGATCGACATCGCCCAGGACAGCTGGGTGCTGGACCGCCGCGAGGCCGAAGGCGCGGTGGCCGCCACCACCAGCGAGCAAATGCGCGCCGCCGTGCTGCAGTTGTACTACGCCGATTACATCAAGCAATGGGATGCATTGCTGGCCGACGTGCGCATCGCACCGTTCTCCAGTCTGGATCAGGGCGCGCGCATCACCAACGCGCTGGCCGGCGCCGACTCGCCGCTGCGCGCCTTCATGCAGGCTGCGGCGAAGGAAACCACGCTGGAAAACGCCGGCCGCAAGCCGGCTGCCGCCGCGCTGGACGACGCCGTGCGCAGCAAGCTGGCGGCCGCGCGCCAGAAGCTGGAATCGGCGCTGGGAGCGGACGACGCCCCACCGGCCGACACCAGGGCGCTCAACCCGGTGGATCAGCATTTCGAGCCGCTGCATAAGCTGGTGGCCGCGCCGGCAGGCGGCGCGGGTCCGGCGCCGCTGGAAGCCTTGCTGGCCATGCTGAAGGACGCGTCGCAATATTTCGACGCCGCCGAAAGCGCGCGCCGCGCCGGCACGCCGCCGCCACCCGCCGAGGTGATGCAGCGCCTGAAACGCGAAGCGGACGACAAACCCGCGCCACTGGGCGGCATGCTGAAAAATATCGACAACGCCGGTGCCGGACTGACGCTGGGCAGCGAGAAGGCACGTCTGCAGGCGTTGTGGAACGCCGCCGCCGGACCGTTCTGCCAGGACGCCATCGCCGGCCGCTATCCGCTGGTGCGCAGCGCCGGCAAGGAAGTCACTCCGGACGATTTCGGCAAATTCTTCGCGCCCGGCGGTCTGGTGGACGATTTCTTCACCCGTCATCTGGCGGCGCAGGTCGATATGGGCGGCCCGCAGTGGAGATGGCGCGATACCACTGGCGGAGGCCAGGGTGTGTCGCAAGATGTGCTGAACCAGTTCCAGCGCGCCGCCCGCGTGCGTGACACCTTCTTTGCCGCCGGCGGCCGCCAGCCGTCGCTGCGCTTCGAGCTGACGCCGCTGGGCGCCGATCCGGCGCTGAGCAAGGTCAGTTTCGACATCGATGGCCAGCTGGTGCCCTATGCGGCCGGCGCGGCCGGTCGTCCGGTGGCGATCTCTCTGCCGAGCGGCAAGGGCGGCGGGCAAATCCGCCTGGAAGCGACGCCCGCATTGAAGAACGACGTGCGCAGCGAGGGGCCGTGGGGCTGGTTCCGCATGCTGGACAAGGGCACGCTGGAACCCAGCGCACAGGGTGAACGTTACAAGCTGAGCTACGATCTGGATGGCCGCAAGGTCGAGTATCAGCTGACCGCGAGCAGCGTGATCAACCCGTTCCGGCGCGAGCCGCTGGAACAGTTCCGCTGCCCGGCCGGATGGTGAGCATGGATGCGTCCGGAGTGGATCCGCGCGCCGGCTTCTTCGGCAAGGTCACCAGCCATGGCGATTTTGTCAGCCGGCGGCTGGGAGCGGATTTTTTGCGCGTGTGGGACGCCTGGCTGCAGGAGGGGCTGCAGCAAAGCCGGACGGTACTGGGACCGCGCTGGTTGAACACGTATCTGAGCAGCCCCATCTGGCGTTTTGCGCTGTCGTCGGACGTCTGCGGCGAACATGGCTGGGCGGGATTGATGATGCCCAGCGTGGACCGGGTCGGCCGGCATTTTCCGCTGGTGCTGGCGCGGGCGTTGCCGGCGCCGGCATCGCCGCTCGATTGCGCGCAAAAGCATGACGACTGGTATGCGCAACTGGAAGCGCTGGCCTTGTGGTCGCTGGAGGAGGGCTTTTCGCTGGAGCAGTTCGACGCCACGCTGAGCTCGGTGCCGACGCCGCACGCCGACGCCGCGCCCGGCGGGGCGGTGATGCTGCTCGACGAATCGCAGCCGCTGGGGCCGCAGCTGGCGAATGCCGGCAGTTCGGGTTTGTTGCGCCACATCGCCGGCGCGGCGCTGGCGGGTCAGTGCCTGTGGTGGACGGATGGTTCGCCGCAGATCGCGCCATGCATGCTGTTGAGCCGCGGCCTGCCGCCGGCATCGGCCTTTGCCGCGCTGCTGGACGGCGACTGGCATGGTCACGGCTGGCCTGCGGCTTGACGGTGTGGTTACGCATGGACGGGCCGTCGCGCAGGCGGTGCTGCACGCGGAGCTGAGGTTCCATCGATTCCCGCGTGCGCGGGCGTGACCCGCGACTCAGGCGTACTGGGTCAGCAGCACGGTGATGTTGTCGCGGCCGCCGTAGTCCTTGGCCAGCGCGATCAGGCGCGCGCAGGCGTTTTCCAGCGTGGACGCATCGGTGCCGGCCAGCGCCTGCTCCATCTCGCCATGCGGCACCGCGCCGTACAAGCCATCGCTGCACAGCATCAGCAGCGTGCCCGGCGGCACCGGCAGCGAACGCACTTCCGGCATGATCGCCGGCGACGGCCCCACGGCCTGCGCCAGCAGATTGCGCGCCGGCAGGTGCTCGAACATGCCGGCGTCCAGCGCCTGCTGATACAAGGTCTGGTCGCGTGTCAGCTGCTCCAGACGGCCGTCGCGCCGGCGGTACAGGCGGCTGTCGCCGACGTTGAACAGCACCAGCGCCGCATGGCCCGGCGGATGCCAGAAACCGCACAGCGTGGTGCCCATGCCGCCGCCGTCCGGGCTGCCGCGCTGCAGGTTGAGTTGATACAGATGCTGGTTGGCCGCGTCCAGCGCGTTGTAGATCAGGCCGACCGCGCGCATCGACGGATCGGACCAGGTGGCGTCGGCATCGTCGCTGTCTTCGCGCGGCAGCTCGGCGCCGTGCGCGCGCAGATAATCGCGCACCGCCGTCAATGCGCCGGCACTGGCGACTTCGCCGGACTGGTGGCCGCCCATGCCGTCGGCAACCATGGCCAGACCCAGGTCGGCGTCGATCAGGAAATTGTCTTCATTGCCGGTCCGGACCAGGCCGACATCGGTCAGGCCCAGCGCAACGGCGGCGGGCAGGTGGTAGAGGTGGCTGGCGGAGAGCGGCATCCAGGCGTTCATGGATCAGATAGCACCGTGTTCAGTGAGAAAGCGCGTGCGGTCAGGCAGCGACTCGATATGTTCGGACACCAGCCGCAGGAATTCGTTCCGGTCGCTGGTCTGGCGCGCGGCGCGCTTGGTCACCACCTTGGCGATGGGGCCGATCAGCGCGGTCAGCGTGCGCGTGGTGGCGTCGACATAGGCTTCGTCGAAGGCGACCGGGGTACGGATGGCCGAGCGTCCGTCGGCGCCGATCACGGCGGTGCCGGTCGCGCCGCCGCCCAGCGTGGTGCGCGCGCTGGCGATGCCGGCGCCGGTGCCGGTGGCCAGCAGCTTTTTCTTCACCAGCGCCACACCTTGCTGGAATTCCTGGCGGCCCTTTTCAGACGGGATGTGCTGCAACAGCAGTTCGCCGACCTCGTCCAGGCCCTCGGCCTTGCTCAGCGCTTTCTTCAGCAGCAACCGGGCCAGCGGGCCGATCTGGCGCGACAGCATGGTTTCCAGTTCCGGAGCGGCTTCGCGCTTCCAGGGCGTCATGGTCTCGATGGCGCTGCTGCCCACGCTGCCGGTCGGCGGACCGGGCGGCGCCGCGGTGTAGGGCTGCAGGCCGGCAGCCAGCACGGTGCGGTCGTCATCATCGGCCGGCGTGGCCGGGTCCTGGCCGACGCGGTGGAGGGCGTCCAGGAAGGCGCGCGCCGACGGATAGCGGTCGGCCGGCGACTTGGCCAGTGCGCGCTGGATCACCGCATCGTAGCCGGGGTCCAGCGACGGCACCAGGCTGGAGGGTGGCGGCGGCGTATCGTTGAGGATCTGCTGCATTACCACCGACGGCGAGCCGGTGAACGGTCGCACGCCGGTCAGCAGTTGATACAGCACGATGGCGGACGAGAACACATCGGCGCGGCCGTCCGCCGTCTCGCCGCGGAACTGTTCCGGCGACATGTAGCTGGGCGTGCCGATCATCGAGCCGGTCTGCGTGAGCGTCGAGGATTCGATGCGGGCGATGCCGAAATCGCTGACCTTGACCTGGGCGCCGGCCGTAATCAGCAGGTTGGCCGGCTTGATGTCGCGGTGGACCACGCCGCGCGCGTGGGCGTAGTCGAGCGCCAGCAGCAGGTCGCCCATCCAGGCCCTGATGCGGGCCGGATCGGTGGGCTGGTCCGGCACCATCAGCGTATTCAGGCCAACGCCTTCCACGTATTCCATGGCGATGTAGGCGGTCTCGCTGTCCTCGCCGTAATCGTAGACGCTGACGATGTTGGCATGCTGCAGACGTCCGGCCGCCATGGCTTCGTTCTTGAAGCGGTGGATCAGGTCGGCCTGCTGGGCATCGCTGAACATTTCCTTGCGCACCGTCTTGAGCGCCACCACGCGCTCGATGTGCGGATCGAACGCCAGGTAGACCACGCCCATGGCGCCCTTGCCGAGCACGCGGTCGATACGGTATTTGCCCAGTTGTTCCAGCATCGTCATTCTTCCAGCATCTTCATCGCGCTGGCCAGGCTGGTGCGCATGCGGCTGAACGAGCGGGCCAGCACCGACAATTCATCGTTACCCTTGACGTCGAGCTCCTCGGCGCTGAATTCGCCCATGCTGACCTGGTCGGCCAGCTGCGACATGGCCTTGATGCGGCGCGTGACGAACAAATGCACCATGACGTTCAGCGCGATGAACAGGAACACGAAGATGCCCAGCATCGACAGCATATAGGTGCGCAACATCACGGCGGCGCGCTGCAGCGGCACTTCCAGCGGCACCGACACAACCTGTGCGCCGATGATCTCCATGTGTTTCCAGCCGAAGCCGTTGTTGCGGCCATAGATGTCGAGCATGGTCTTGGGTGCGGCGTCCGGCACGCTGTGGCAGGCCAGGCAGGCGGCATTGGTGATCTGCAGCGGGCGTGCCAGGTACAGCGCCGGACCGGTCGAGGTGCTGCGTTCGCCGACCAGTTCCTTCAGCGCCGGCTTGGCGCGCAGGGTGTTGATCAGGTCCGCTTCCCAGTCGGCGGCGCGGTCGCGCAGGTTGGTCGGATTCAGCGCCGCTTCCTTGTAGCTGAAGTCGGGATAGGATTTAAGCAGCTGATTCAGGTGCTCGGTGGCGGCATAGGAGGGCACCGACTGCGGCAGGAATTCATACTTGAGGCGGGTCTGCAGCAGCGGCACGATCTGGCCGGTGGTGTAGCTGCGCGCGGCCAGCGCCGATTGCATCAGCACGCGCGCGTTCTGCAAGGTCTCGTCGCGGGCGTTCTGCTGCAGCAGATAGTTGGTGACCACGGTGGCGGCGGCAAAGCCGATGCCGAAGATGGCCAGGAACACGATATTGAACTTGGCGGCGAGCGACAGTCTCATGGGAAGACGATGTTGGAGTTGACGGGAGCCTTGGGCGCATCCTTCTTCGGCGGCGGCGGCGGATAAAAACGGTTGTGCAGCAATTGGCGCAGCGCCGGCGCATCGCTCAGCCAGGGCGCCGCTTCCTCAAAGGTGGCCGGGCCTTCCTTCCTGATTGGCGGCTCGGCGCCCTTGAATGGCACTGACACCAGGATGTCGGCAAAGCCCGGCGGCAGTCCGGCGATGAAGTCCTTGGGCGGGCGCGGCAGGGCTTTGAGCGGTGCCGCCGCGGTGACGATGGCATATTGCTCGCGCGCGACCTTGATCTGGCGAGCCGGCTTGCCCGTTGCGGTTTCGGTCACGGCCGGCTCGCCATCCTCGACGAACAGCTCGGTCTTGCCGCTTTCGCTGTGCAGGATAATGGAGCCGCTGGCCAGCGTCAGCCTGAGCGGTCCGCTGACGATGGCCGGACCGGGCGATTTACCGGCCTGAACCTTGAGCCAGCCTTGCAGCAGGCGCAGTTCCGGCACGCCGCCCAGCTTCAGGTGGATCACGGTGGCCGGGCCCACGGCGGCGATGGTGGCGCCGATGCCTTCGATCTGCGCGCCGCTGCCGCGGGTTTCGAGGATGTCGCCATTTTGCGGGCGGGCGCCGCGCGGCAGGGTGAAAAAGCTGGTGTCGCGCAGCGCGCGCAGCGGCTGTTCGGCAAAGGTGATCGTGGCCACCTCGGCGGCCCGCGCGGGCAGGACTGCCTGCAAGGCCGCTGCAAACAGCAGGTACGAGAGGCGTTCCATTTCCGCTGACCCTTGATCGAGGTTTCTAATTGTTAATGATTGTACATCAGTTGGGCTGGTTTTTGTCTTCTATCATCCAGCGCGATGAACGGTAATCGAGGGTGATCACGCTGTCCATCAAATCGTGCAAGCCGAGCAGACCGACGATCTGTTGCGGAATGCTGAAGCCGGGAAGCTGGCAGTAGGATACGCGGAAGCTGTCCAGCCTGCGGCTGGCGCCGACCGTCAGCGGGCCTGGGCGGGTGGTCTCGAAACAGCTGATCTGCCGGCCCCAACTGCTGACCTTGTATTCGCTGACCTGCGGTCCGGCAGCGAGCGGCAACTCCACCAGTTGCGCCCAGGCGGCGGTCGTCAGCGGACTGATGCTGAAACTGGCTGCGCCGGTATCGAGCAGCGCCTGGCCGGCCGCGCCGGAGGGCAGGGTGAGGTTGACCAGCAGATGACCGCCTTCGCCGAACCAGCGCGCGTAGGTCAGTGGTTGTGCCCGCGATTGGTCGGCCAGCAATGCGGCGGCTTCGAACCGGTAGCGGGCGTGCGGCAGGTCCAGCACCAGGCTGCCGTGTTCGAAAAACGCGTTGCCCACCGAGGCGATGCCGCTGCAGTCGCCAGCGCGGATGCGGTCCAGGTGGGCGCGGTCGCCCTGGACCTGCTTCACCACGCCCGCGACGTCGAGCCGCACCGGTTGGCCTGGTTCGCCGCTCTGGCCGTGCCACAGAAATGCCTGATTCATGCCGGTGTCCAGCTGCACGGTGCAGGGGCGACCATCGAATTGCGCCGGGAGGAACAAGCCGGCCTTTTCCGGGGAGCGGCCGGGCGCGATCTGCGCATATTCCCAGTGAAAACTGCGCCAGCCGGGTTCCTCCTGCGCCTGAACTGATACGCCCATCATCAACAACAGCGGCAAAGCCAGACGCATTGCATGCCTCCCGGTGGTATGGAGGGCCTATCGTAGGACGTCTTTAATTTTGTGGCAACTTTTTTCGGCATGCTGCTTGCGGAGTTGCGGTCAGAGCATTGCTTATGGCCTGGCTGGCGCCGGCTGCTGCGGTTGGGTCTGCTGTGCGTAAATAAGGTCAAACCGCGCGCGTTTGCGGTTTAAGATCGGTCAACCAAGCTAACGCGGCGACCAGATGAAGCGGACGCCGTCGCTGCCGTCCGGAAGCGGACCGGGGCTGTCGGCCACCAGCGCGCCAGACTGCGGATGCACGCGCAGATAGAAATTGGTCTGCAGCGACAGCAGCAACAGCTCGCCGGTGGGCGTTTCCATCCACTGGAACGTCTGCGGCAGGCCGGGACGTACACGCTGCAGCGTGGCGCTGCCGTCGGCGCCGACGGTGAGGTAATTGACATCCGACTGCAATGCGACCCGACCCAGACCCATGTCCTGCACCGTAAAGTTGAGCGGCAAGGTGGCGGCGCGGCCGCTGGCGGGTTTCAGCTGGACCGGCTGCGCATACGGAATCGCGCGCATCAGGCCGTGCGGCAGCGGCTGATAGATGTCGATGCTGCCGAAATCCGCCGCACCGCCGGTGTGCTGGCCGGTGTTGTAGTTGAACAGGCCATAGCGTACGCCCTGAAAGGTCACCAGCTGGAAGATCATGGTGAATTCATCGCCGATGGGTTTGAAGTTGGCGCCATCGAGCGAGTAGCTGAAGCGCGCCCTCTCGTTCAGGAAATCGCACTCGGCGCGCAGCCACACGCGGGTGCCGTGCAGGGGCACCCGCGTGGTCTGGTTGCGGGCCTGGTCGAACAGGGCGATCGACAGCTTGCTGTTCTTGCGCTCCACGCCCAGCGTCGCGTAGGGCAGGTTGAGTAGGGCCAGGCCGGCGACGTCGTCGTCCAGCAGGCCGCCGGCCTCCAGCATCACCGTCGGCGACGACACCGGCCCGATGGCGCGCTGGGTCAGCGTGTTACGCGCCTCCCAAAATGACGTCGCCGGCAGGGAGCGCAGGCGCAGGAAGCCGGGCCGCTCGGTCAGCGACCACTTGTCATCGACCGGCACGTGGTTCCATTGCCATATCGGCTTGAGCGTCGGCTCGGCAAATTCGTCGCTGCGGCTGAAGGGCGTCTTGATCTGCTGCGGCTCCGCCACGCGCGGTTTGACCCAGGTGCGTGGATTGCGCGTCAGGTTGCCCGGCAGGCCGAAATACGGCCAGCCATCCTGCCAGGTCACGGGCGCAAGGCTGAGCAGACGGCCGACCGAGTTATAGTCCATCATCGAGAAGCCCCACCATTCACCCATCTCGGTCAGCACGATGCCACCCTGGTGCATGGCGGTCGTGTCGCGCGCGGCCGGGTTCGGCGGCGTCACCTCGAACGGATACTGTTTGTTCTTCAGCCGGTAGCCGCCCACCATGCCAAAGCCTTCGTCCTTGCTGATCGCCTGGTTGACTTCATACGGCCCGTAGACGAAGTTGGCGCGCGCCGCCGGCATGCGGAATCCGCCGGCGTAATTGGCACTGAGGATGAAATAGCGGCCGCCGATCTTGTAGAAGTGCGCGCCTTCGCCCATGCCGTCGGATTTGGAGAACAGGACCTTCTCGGTATCGGGGACGATGTCCAGCAGATCGTCGGTCAGCTGCGCGATGTGCATGTCCTGATGGCCCCACACCGCATACGCCTTGCCGTCGTCGTCGAACAGCACCGACAGATCGTGCAGGCTGCGCTTCATCTCCCAGTGCGCCCACGGGCCGCGCGGATTGATGGCGGAATAAATCTGCGTCGCGCGTCCGTTCACGTTGGTGAAGATGTAGAACACGCCGTTGCGGTAGCGCAGGCTGGGCGCCCAGATGCCCTGTCCGTAGATGTTCCTGCCGTCTTCCAGGCGGTAGGCCGGGCCGAAATCCAGCTTGTCGGCGGCGTAGCTGAGAAATTCCCAGTTGACCAGATCCTTGGAGCGCAGCACCGGCAGGCCAGGCATGGCGTGCATGGTAGTGCCGGTAAGGTAAAACCATTCGCCGACACGGATGATGTCCGGATCGGAGAACTCGTCATAAAACAGCGGATTGGTGAAGGTGCCGTTGCCGTTGTCGGGTGTCCAGGTGCGGGTCGAGAGACCGGATTCGGGCCGCTGCTCCCTCTGCGCGCAGGCGGGCTGCATCATCAGGATGGCGACAAGCGCGAAACTGGCGGCTATTTTCATGCGGTCTCCCGTGTTGGTCTTCCCCGTTATTTGCCGGACAATTGTACCGTGGCCTCCTTCGATGGCCCGCTCGTGCGACAGGGGGCCAGCTTTTATCGTCAAAATCGGCACGCAGCAGCGGGGCATCGATGGCCGGCTCCCGCGCCGGCGCCAAGGCAGCGGCAAGTGTTCGACATGTCCAAGTTATCATTTATGATAGCGCAATCATTCGGCCAGTGTAGGCAGTGGCGGGGGGGCTTGTCAATCGCATGCTGCGGAGCGATAACCATCCTGCCGCTTTGTCAGTTAGAATGATTACGCTATCAATATCATGGAAGAAAAAATGACCGTCCATCGACCGCCAGCCGCTCCCAGCGCGGTTACCTTGATCGATGTCGCCAAGGCGGCCGGCGTTTCGCCGATCACCGTGTCGCGCGCGCTGAACGAGCCGCAACTGGTGAGGCCGGCCACGCTGGCCAAGGTGCAGGAGGCGGTCAAGCGCACCGGCTACGTGAAGAACATGCTGGCCGGCGGGCTGGCGTCCAGCCGCAGCAAGTTGGTGGCCATGGTGCTGCCGACCATTTCGACCCAGACCTTCGCCGACATGGTGCAGGGCGCCACCGACCGGCTGACGGCCGCGGGTTATCAGCTGCTGCTCGGTATCGTCGGCTACGAGATGTGGCGTGAAGAGATCCTGGTGGAGACGGTGCTGAGTCGCCGTCCCGATGGCGTCATACTAACGGGATCGCTGCACACCGACAGCACGCGCCAACGGCTGCAGCAGCTGGGCATACCGGTGGTGGAGACCTGGGATACGACCTCGCATCCGATCGACATGTCGATCGGCTTCTCGCACGAGGAAGTAGGCCATGCCTGCGCCGCGCATCTGCTGGAACGCGGCTATCGCCGCTTCGGTATGCTGACCGCCAACGATCCGCGCGCGGGCCAGCGCACGCAGGGCTTCCAGGTCACGCTGGCCAAGCAAGGCGTGAGCGTGATCGCCTCGCACCAGATACAGGCGCCGGGCGCCTTGCCGCAGGGGCGCATGGGTGCGGTCAAGCTGCTGGACGCGCATCCGGAGCTGGACTGCATCTTCTGCAGCTCGGACACGCTGGCGCATGGCGTGCTGATTGAAGCGCAAAGCCGCGGCCTGCGTGTGCCGCGGGATCTGGCCATCATGGGCTTTGGTGACCTGAATTTTTCCGGCTGCACCGAGCCGCCGCTGTCGACCGTGCGGGTGGACGGCGCGCGCATCGGGGCGATGTCGGCGCAGGCATTGCTGGATCGCCTGAACGGCAGTGAAGAAGCGCCGGCCGAGCGCGTGATCAACACCGGTTTTGAACTGATCCAGCGCGGCAGCACTTAGAGCTCCGCCAGACGGCCGCGCAGGTCGGCGGCGCGTTCCTTCAACGCCGCCAGCGTGCCGTCGTCCATCTTGCGCAACTGCTGATAGATCACGCCCAGCCGCTGGTTGCCGGCGAGCTTGTCGCGGTGACGGTCGTAAAAATCCCAATACAGCGCGTTATAGGGGCAGGCGCGCTCGCCGGTCCTGGCCTTTTTATCGTAATGACAGCCCTTGCAGTAATCGCTCATGCGGTCGATATAGGCGGCGCTGGAGACATATGGCTTGGTGGCCAGCAGGCCGCCGTCGGCGAACTGGCTCATGCCCAGGGTGTTGGGCAGTTCGACCCATTCGAAGGCGTCGATATAAATGCCCAGATACCAGCGGTGCAGCTCCTGCGGCGACAGGCCGGCCAACAATGCGAAGTTCCCGATCACCATCAGGCGGTTGATATGGTGGCTGTGCGCGTGTTCCAGCGACTGGCCGATGGCGGTGGCCAGGCAGCGCATGCGCGTTTTGCCATCCCAGAACCACCAGGGCAGCGGCGCGGTGTGGCCGAAGGCGTTCAGCTGGTCATAGCCCGGCATGCGGTGCCAGTACACCCCGCGCACGTACTCGCGCCAGCCGAGAATCTGGCGGATATAACCTTCGGCGGCCGGCAGCGGCGCGGCGCCGTCGCGCCACGCGGCTTGCACCCGTTCGACCACGGTGCGCGGCGACAGCATCTTGACGTTCATCGCGAACGACAGCAGCGAGTGGAACAGGCGCCAGGCCTTGACGCTCATCGCGTCCTGAAAACGGCCGAAGTGAGGCAAGGCGTGTTCGATGAAGGCATCCAGCTGCTGTAAAGCTTCTTCGGTGTTGAGCGGCCAGGCGAAATTGGCGGCGTTGGGCTCGCCGAAGCTGCGCGCGCCCGAAGCCTGTATGGTGGCCCACAACGCGCTGTGATCGTGTCGGCCGCGCAGGTCGGCCGGCTCCCACGGCATGCCGGGCCAGGATTCGCGGTTGTCGTGGTCGAAGTTCCATTGGCCGCCAGCGGGTTTGCCGGTGTCGGACATCAGCACGCCATGGCGGGTGCGCATGCGGCGATAAAAGTGCTCCATCAACCAGTGGTCGCGCCCCGCGAAGATGCCTGCTGCTTCATCGCGCGCGGTGTAGAAGTGCTCGGTGTCGACCATTGCCGACGGCATGGACAGGCCGGCGGCGTAGTCGGCCAGTTGGCGGTCGAGCCGCCATTCGTCCGGCGCCTGCCAGGCGAATTCGGTGGCCTGATAGCGCGTCAGCAGGGCGGTCAGGTTGTCCGGGATGGAGTGCCGGTTATAGCGGGAGTCGATGCGGACGTAATGGATGCGGTGGCCGTCCGCATGCAGGCGTCGCGCGAAGTCGCGCATGGCGGCGAAAATGGCGATGATTTTTTGTGCATGATGCAGCACATAGTCCGTCTCCTGACGGACTTCCATCATGACGAATACCACGTCCTCCCGCGGTTCGGCGAACCAGCTGTGCTGCGGGTTGAGCTGGTCGCCTAGGATGAGTTTGAGCTTCACTTTGTTGTCTGGCCATGCCGGGCGTTTATCCTAGCACGAAGCGGACAACTCAGAAGTCCGTGGTCGCCGTCAGCGCAAAGGTGCGCGGCGCGCCCAGTACCAGGTAGCCGGCGCCCTGCGAACCACCGGCCGAGGCCCAGTAACTCTTGTCGATGACGTTGTCGATACGCGCGCGCAACGCCACGTTATGGGTATCGACTTTGAACTCGTAACGCGCGCTCAGGTCCAGGCGGTTCCACGCCGGCAGTGTCTGCGTGTTGGCGGCATTGACCGCCTGCGACGAGGTGTGCAGCGCGCGCGCCGAGACGGCCACACCGCGTACACCCGGCACATCCCAGTCCACGCCGACGTTCATCTGCGAGTGCGGCACGCCGATGACGTCCTTGCCGTCGGTGAGGCCGCCGGCGGTGCGCGCCTGCGCCGCATCGAGGAAGGTGGCGCCGCCCAGCACGCGCAGGCCGCGCAGCGGTTCGCCGTAGGCCGTCAATTCCAGGCCGCGGTTGCGTTGTTCGCCGTCGATGCCGAACACTTTGGTGGCCGGATTCAGCACGCCCATGGGCTGGCTGGTGGTGAACAGGGCGGCGGTGGCGCCGTAACGGCCGCCATCGAATTTGACGCCGGCTTCCTTCTGCACCGGTTTATAAGGATCGAACACCTGGCCGACGTTGACGGCGGTGGAACCGGCCACTGCGCCTTGCTGCAGGCTCTCCACGCGATTGGCGTACAGCGACACCTGCGGCGCCAGTTTGTAGACGATGGCGGCGATCGGCGTATTGGCCGTTTCGCTGTAGTAGGCGCTCTGCTTGCCGGTGTTATAGGCATAGCCGACCTGCTTGATCTTCTGATGGCGCACGCCCAGCGTCAGCAGCAGGGTATCGTTGAGGAAGCCCATGCTGTCTGCCACGGCGGCGCTGACCAGCGTGACATTGTTGGTCGTGCGCGGAGCGGCCATGCTGTTGCCGAAGGTGGTCAGTGGCGGCAGGATCAGCGCGGCCGGGTTGTACAGCGTGGTGTTCTGGTAGGCCGAGGTGGCGTAGGCATTGCGCGAATCGAGATTGAAGCCGTTGCTGGTGACGGCGATCTTGTGGTTCACGGGACCGGTGCGCAGGGCCGCGCGCACGCCCACTTCGGCGGTCTTCACGTGGTCTTCGCGCGCATTGTCGAAACGGCGTATCTGTCCGGCGCCGCTGGCGCTGTTCAGGTTCAGGGTGCTGGCAAGGCGGTTCTGCTCATTGCCCTGACGGCCGCCGAGCGCGGCCCAGGCCACGACGTCTTTGGCGATATCCCATTCACCACGCACGGTGCCGAAGACATCGCGCTCGCTCGAATAATCCCATGGCTGGCCGAAGTTGGCGGCGCTGTCCGGCGCCGCCGGCACGGCCAGTCCCACGCCGACATTCACGGCCGGGCGCGACTCGGCCATTTTGCTGTTCTGCCAGCCCAGGTCCGCCGACAGACGGAAGCCTCGGCCGCGATAGTCGGCGCCCACCGCGCCCAGTCGCACTTCGCGGTCCTCGTCTTCGACGCCAGTGTCGCCCTTGCGTTGGGCGAGGTTGAAACGCAAGCCGTAGCGGTTTTCGTCGCCGAAGCGGCGCGCGACGTCGGCAGCGAGATACGTCTGTTTGCCCGTCTGCAGGCCGGCCGAGACTTCGGTCAGATCGCTGTTCGGCGCGCGCTTCGGCAGCAGGTTGATGGCGCCGCCGATACTGCCGCCGCCCGGGGTGGCGCCGTTGAGAAAGGTGTTCGCGCCGCGGAAGACTTCCACCCGCTCCAGCAGTTCGGCCGCGATGTATTGGCGCGACAGCACGCCATTCAGGCCGTTGTAGGCCAGGTCGTCGGAATTGACCGGGAAGCCGCGGATCACATACAGCTCCTGGTAGTTGCCGAAGCCGCGCGCGACGCGCACGCCGGGATCGCTCTGCAACACGTCGGCCACGCTCTTGGCCTGCTGGTCCTGAATGAATTGCCGGGTGTAGCTGGTGCTGTTGAACGGCGTGTCCATCAGGTCCATGGTGCCCAGCAGGCCGACGCGGCCGCCCCTGGCGACCTGGCCGCCGCCGTAGGTTTTCGACAGGCCGGCCGCCGAGGCGTCGGCGCTGGCGCTGACCACCACAGTCTGGACCGGATCATCGGCGGTTTGGGCGAGAGCGGGGAGGACGGTCAGCGTGGACAGCACGCAGGCGGCGAGAAACTTGAGACGCATGATGAATCTAATAAATGAGAATGATTTGCATTATCATTCTTTTCCATGTGGCTTGCAAGCCTGACTGCCTCCACTATTTGGCCAGTGGCGCCGCCACGCCCTGCACGCCGACCAGCCCGAGCACCGTCAGCAGCACGTTCTGTGGCCCGGTATGCGCATGACGCGCCGACCACCATTCCAGCTTCTCCGAGTGGTAGCCGCCGGAACTGCCGCCGCCGGACATGGTGATGGCCGGGATGCCCAGGCTCATGGGCAGGTTGGCATCGGTGGAGTGGGCGCTGTCCAGCAACGCCGGGCGGCCCTGCACGGTGGCCGCCGCCATTGCAGTCCTGACGATCACCGAGTCTCTCGCCATCTGTCCGGCCGGACGGTCGCCGATCAGCGTGACGTCGGCGCTGATGACCTTATTGTCCTTGGCGGCCCAGCGGTCGTTGGTCTCGTCCACGCCGCGCTGGATCGCCTCCTTGATCTGCTGTTCCACTTTTGCCAGCAGCGGCGCGTCAGCCGAGCGGATATCGATCAGCATTGTCGCCTCGGCCGAGATGCTGTTGACCGATTGGCCGCCTTGCACCACGCCGACGTTGAAGGTCACTTTCGGCTCGGCCGGCACCTGCAGCTCGTCGATGTGGGCAATCACGCGCCCGGCGGCGTGGATGGCGGACGGGATGCCGAAGCCTTCGTAACTATGGCCGCCCGCGCCACGCAGCGTCACCTTGTAGCGGCGGCTGCCGGTACCGATATGCGTCACCGGGTCGCCGTCCGTGCCCAGCGCCGGCTCCAGGCCGACGAAGGCCTTGATATCCTTGCGCTGGCTGAACAGATACTTTACGCCTTTCAGATCGCCCAGCCCTTCCTCGCCGACGTTGGCTACCACCAGCAGGTCGCCTTCGGTCTTCACTTTTGCCTCGCGCAGCGCGTGGACGATGGTCAGCATGGCGGCCAGCGAGCGGCCATTGTCGGCGATGCCGGGCGCGTAGATGCGGTCGTCCTTTTCGCGCACTGCCAGGCTGGTGGCGGCCGGGTAGACCGTGTCCAGATGCGCCGCCAGCACCACCAGCGGGCCTTTGCCGCTGCCTTTATACGTGCCCAGCACATTGCCCGCTTGGTCGAGATGGACGTCGGTCAGGCCGGCCGCTTTCAGGCGCGCGGCGTAATCGCGGGCGCGTTCCGCCTCGGCGAAGGTCGGCGCGGGGATGGCGTTAATCGCCAGCATATTCGCCTGCGTGGTGTGCTCGTTCTTTTCGATATAGGCCAACGCCTGCCGGACGGCGGGGGCGGCGGCGATCTTCGCCAAGCTTTGTTCCTGTGCATGCGCGCTCAGGGCGCAGGCCATGGTGAGGCTGGTCAGCAGTCGTTTCAAGGTCGCTCCATTGATTAAGGCAGGGTGGCGATCAATGCCAGCAGCGCATCCACGTCGACCGGCTTGACGAAGTAATGGTCGAAGCCTGCCGCCGTCGCCAGTTCGCGGTCTTCGCGCCGGCCGTAGCCGGTCACCGCCACCAGCGTGGCGTGCGCCGTGTGCGGCAGGGCGCGCAGGCCGCGCGCCAGATCGTAGCCACTGATGTCGGGCAGGCCGATGTCGAGCAGGCACAGTTCCGGCGAGCTGGCCTGCGCCGTTTCCAGCGCGGCCAGCGCGGTGTGCGCCACGCTGACATGATGGCCGCCGGCCTCCAGCAGCAGTTGCAGGGTTTGTGCCGCGTCGATATTGTCGTCCACCACCAGCACCTTCATCTTGCGCGCCGGCTTCACCGGACTGCTCGGTTGCTCGATCGCCGGCGTGTGGCTGGTGGCGGGGAGGGTGATGGTAAAGGTGCTGCCCTTGTTTTCACCCTCGCTTTCAACGCCGACCGTGCCGCCATGCAGTTCCACCAGCGATTTGACCAGCGCCAGGCCCAGTCCCAGCCCGCCCTGTGAGCGGGCCGAATTGCGGTCGGCCTGGGCGAACAGTTCGAATACGTGGCCGCGCAGTTCCGGCGACAGGCCGATGCCGTTGTCGCTGACGCTGATGTGGACATGGCCGCCATCGGTCGTCACCGCCAGCCGGATCGCACCGCCCGCCGGCGTGTACTTGGCGGCGTTGTTGAGCACATTCACCAGCACCTGCACCAGGCGTTTGTGATCGCCCGTGACCACCAGCGGTTCCGGCGGCAGCACCACCTCAAAGCTGTGCTGGCGCGACTTGATCAACGGTTCCGCCTGTTCCACCGCGTCGGCCACGATTTTGCCGACGTTGAGCGGTGCGCGCGTCAGCGTCACCAGGCCGCGCGTTACGCGCGAGACGTCGAGCAGGTCGTCCACCAGCCGGGTCATGTGATGGACCTGGCGCACGATGATGGAGGCGGTGCGCTGCACGGCCGCCTCGCTGGCATGGCCGCTCTGCAGCAGTTGGGCGCCGGCGCTGATCGGCGCCAGCGGATTGCGCAGCTCGTGCGCCAGCATGGCCAGGAATTCGTCCTTGCGGCGGTCGGCGTCGCGCAGCTGGCTCTCGGCCTTCAGGTGTTGCAGCTCCTTTTCCTGCAGCGATTCGGCCATGGCGTCCAGCGCGCGCGCCAGTTCGCTGATCTCTTCCTTGCCGTAATTGATGCCGCTGCGCGCGTCCAGCGAGCCGGAGGCGATGCTGTTGGCGGTAATCGCCAGCTGCTTGACGCGGCGCAGCACCAGCACGTCGCCGACGAACCAGGCGGCCAGCAAGGCGAGGCCGATCGTCGCGCCGAGCGCCAGCAGGTCGAGCAGCTGGTCGTGGCGCGCACTGGCCGTGATGTCGTCCACCGGGATGCCGATGGTGACGGTGTAGTCGGTCAGGCCATTGTTGCCGACGCGGGCGAAGCGGTGCAGCCGCTCGACGCCATCGGGCCCGGTCAGCACCACCGGCTTGCCCGCCTCGGCCGCCATGGCGGTGCGCATCTCGGGCGAGATCTGCTTGCCGAACCACTGTTCCGGATTCGGCTTGCGTGAGATGATCTTGCCCTCGGAATCGGCGGTCAGCAGCAGCGAGCCGGGCGACAGCCTGATGTCGGCGACGAAGCGATCGAGCTTGGTCAGGTCCAGCGCGGCGAACACCACTGCCTTGACGTTCTGGCCTTCGTCCAGCACCGGATAGGTGAGGTTCACGGTGTGCTTCTGGATCACGCGGCCGAACACATAGCCGCCGGCGACGAAACGGCGCAGGTGCACGGCGCGGCGGAAGTGCGGACGGTCGGCAAGGTTGACGATGTTCTGCGCTTTCACGGCGTTGCAGGTGACGTTGCCGTTCAGCTGGATCAGGCCCAGATTGGCGTAGTCGGGATTCTGCCGCTGGATGTTGGCCAGCAGGGCGTTGCAGTCCTCCTGATCGCCCAGCAGATCGGGAATGCTGGACAGATCGCGCAGGATCTGGCGCGCGCTTTCGATCGATTGCGCCTCGTTGGCTGCGGCCAGGTTGGTCAGACGCTGCAGGTTTTCTTCGGCCACCCGCACCGCGTGCGCACGTTCGCGGGCGCCGTTCACGAAAGTCATGACGGCGATCGGCGCGATGGCCAGCAGGACCAGCAGGATCAGGCGGCTGCGCAGGGTGTTGAGCTGGATGAGCAGAAAAGCCATGTTGGCGTCAGGCGTCCTGGAACAGCTGGTTGCCGCAGCTGATGATGGCGCGCACGCCGCGGCGCAGCGTGTCGACGTCGTCGCAGATGTAGCCGATGCGGATGTGGCCCGGCGCGCCCAGCGCGTCGCCGGCCATCACGGCGACGCCGCTCTGGCTCAGCAACCGTTCGCTGAACTCCACGGTATCCACGCCAAGGCGCGACACATCCATCCATAAATAGGGACCGGAGGCGGGACTGTGAGCACGTATCCAGGGCACATTGCGCAGCAGGTCGATCACCAAATCGCGGCGCTGGCGGTAATCGGCCAGCATGGCTTCCGGAGCGCCGCTGTCGAAGGCCGCCGCCATGGCCTGCTGCATCAGCATCGGCGCGGCTGCGGTGATCGGTCCCTGCACGGTCTCCATCGCCGTCACCAGATGCGCCGGGGCCACCGCGAAGGCGGCGCGCCAGCCCATCATGGCGTAGCTCTGCGAGGTCGAGAACAACGTGACGATGCCCAATGCCTGCCAGTCCGCGCGCGCGGCCAGACTGAGATGGGCGCCGTCGAAGATCAGCTTTTCGTAGCTTTCGTCGACGATGGCGCGGGTGCCGGTGCGCCGCAACCAGGCGGCGATACGGTCCAGCTCCGCCTCGTTCAGCAGCTTGCCGGTGGGATTGTGCGGCTTATTGATGATCAGGACGCGCGCCGGCGGCAGGCCATCCAGCACTGCGTCGGTGAATTGCTCCGGCAAGTCCAGCAGCACCGGCTCCAGCTCCAGCAGGCGGCAGGTGGCGACGTAGGCCGGCCAGTGCGGCTTGAAGATGATGACGCGATCGCCCGGATCGGCCATCGCGTACAAGGCCTGGTACAGCGCCTGCTTTGCGCCATTGGTGATCAGGATCTCGGCCGCCGTGGCGGGAATGCGGTTGTCCCGGGTCGCCTTGGCCGCCAGCCGGGCGCGGATTTGCGGATCGCCCGCCACGGCGGTGTAGGGCGAGGGCTGTCGCAGGCCATCGCGTACCGCGTCCAGCACAGCCGGCGGCGCCGGGAAGTGCGAAATCGCGATGGAGAAATCGATGACGTTTTCGCCGCGCAGTTTCATGGCATCGACCCTGCCGTGCAGGTCAGCGGTGGCCAGCGGCCGGGAACGGGCGATGCGACGCGAGAGGTCCATATTCATTCTCTTTTGGAAATATTTATTCTACTTCAATCCGCCCCCTGTGTAAGGGGAGATTGGCAATCGTGCGTCGGGGTCTGCTATGCTAGCGGGGTTAATCAATGAGGATTTTATGCAGTTCACAACAAAAACAGTTTGCCGCGCGCTTGCGCTGGCCTTTATCGGCGCCACTGGCGCTATCGCTCACGCCGACGACACCATCAAGATCGGCCACGTGGCCGCCACTTCGGGCCAGATCGCCCACCTCGGCAAGGACAACGAAAACGGCGCGCGCATGGCCGTCGAGGAGCTGAACGCCAAGGGCGTGGTCATCGGCGGCAAGAAGTACAAGGTCGTGCTGCAGGCCGAGGACGACGCCGGCGATCCGAAGCAGGCCACTTCGGTGGCGCAGAAACTGGTGGATGCCAAGGTGCAGGGCGTGATCGGCCACGAGACCTCGGGCACCACGATTCCGGCCTCGCGCATCTATTACGATGCCGGCATCCCGCAGATCACACCGTCCGCCAGCGCGCCGCAGTACACGCACCAGCGCTACAACACCACCTTCCGCAACATCGCCAACGACGAGCAACTGGGCCCGGCGCTGGCGCGTTACGCCATGCAGAACCTGGGCGCCAAGCGCATCGCCGTGGTGGACGACCGCACCTCGTACGGCAAGGGCCTGGCCGATGAATTCAGCAAGACTGTCAAGAAGACCGGCGCCGCCAGCGGCAGCAGCATCGTCTCGACGCAGTTCACCAACGACAAGGCCACCGACATGACCGCGATCCTGACCGCGATCAAGGCCACCAAGCCGGACATGATCTTCTTCGGCGGCATGGATGCGGTGGCGGCGCCGATGCTGCGCCAAATGAAGCAACTGGGCTTCCCGATCAAGTTCATGGGCGGCGACGGCATGTGCTCCGACTCGGTGCCGCGCCTGGCCGGCGACGGCATGAGCGACGGCCAGGTGATCTGCGCCGAAGCCGGCGGCGTCGAGCCGTCGCAAGAGAAGGGTATGGCCGATTTCCGCGCGGCCTACAAAAAGCGTTACGGCATCGAGGTGCAGACCTACGCACCGTACGCCTATGACGCGCTGATGACGATGGTGGAAGCGATGCAAAAGGCCGGCTCGCCTGATCCGGCCAAGTATCTGCCGTTCCTGGCCAAGGTCAATCACAAAGGCGTGACCGGCAATATCGCCTTCGACGCGCGCGGCGACATCCAGAACGGCGTGCTGACCATCTTCACCTTCAAGGACGGCAAGCGCCAGAAGCTGACGGTGATGAAGTAACCGAAGTAACGCGGTGCCCGCGGCTGGACGCCGCGGGCCCGCGGATCACATGCCCGGTGGCGGACCGCCCGCGCCGGGACCCATGCCAGGTCCGCCAGGGCCGCCCGGACCGGGGCGGCCACCCCAGCCTTCGTGCCCGGCATCGCTGTTCCTGGTCAGGCCGCCGAAGCGGTACGACAGGCCGACGTAGAATACGCGGCCATCGAAGCGGCGGGTGCTGGTTTCGCGCAGGGTGGCGCTGTCGATGATGGTTTCCATCTTGTTGGTGTTGAACACGTCGGTGACGTTGGCCACCATGGTCAACTGCGACGACAGCGTGTGACGCCAGCTCAGGTTGACCGTGTGGTTGGGCGAGCGGTAGCCCTGGCCCGACAAGGTCTTGCCCATCATTTGCAATGCCACCTGCAACTGGTCGGTGCTGGCCGCCTGCCAGTTCAGGCGCACGC
The DNA here is from genome assembly GCF_004614165.1 of Duganella callida. GTDB lineage: Bacteria > Pseudomonadota > Gammaproteobacteria > Burkholderiales > Burkholderiaceae_D > Rugamonas > Rugamonas callida. Next base: position 22,589 of record NZ_SPVG01000264.1, read on the forward strand.
GCCCGCTCAGCGAATTGGCCGTGCGCGTCACCAGCTGGCTGCTGTCGTCGTAGAAGCTTTGCTGCGCGCGCATCAGGTTACCGCTGGTGTTCAGCGTCAGCGTCGGCGTCAGTTTACCGCTCACCGTGAATTCCAGACCGCTCGAATGGCTGCCTTCCCCGTTGGCCTTGGTGGTCAGCAGCACGTTGGGCGCGACGAAGTAGCGATAGTCGACGATGGCGTCGGTGTCGCGGCGGTAGTAGCCGCGCAGGTTGGCTTCCAGCGCGCCGAAATGGGTCTCGTAACCGAGTTCGAAGGAGTCGGTCTTGGTCGGCTTCAGATTCGGATTACCCGACGAGACGTTGAATTCGTCGCGGTAGGTCACGTACGGATTCAGGTCATTGGCGTTGGGGCGCCGGATACGGCGCGCGTAAGCGATGCGCAGATTGGCGTCCTTGTTCACCTTGTAGGTGGCAAAGGCGCTCGGCATGTAGTTGATGTAGTGGTTCTTGGCCTCGACACCGCCGGTGATCTGGTGGATGTCCATGTCGGTGTACTCCGCGCGCAGGCCGGCCAGCACGCCCCAGCGCTCGTTCAGGCGCATCTGGTAATTGCTGTACAACGCGTACACGGTTTCATCGAGCTCGTAAGCATTGGTGCGACCTGGATTGATGGTGGCGAAGCCGGTGGCCGGATCGATGTCGGTGTACACCGTGTTGGCGGCGGCGTCGTTGGTGGCGATCTTGTAGCCTGCCTTGGCGGTGCCGGCCCACAGCGGTCGCTCGTAGTCGCCGGTAAAGTCGACGATGCGCACGCTGTTGTTGTTGTGCTGAGCCGCGCGGCTGTCCGGCAGATTGCCGACCAGGTAGTCGTTGGCGTAATCGTTGTCCGATTCGTTTTCCGAGGCCGACACGCGCAGGTCGATCTTCAGCGTTTCACCCGGCAGCGCGCCCTTGTGGTCATAGCGGCCGCCCCAGCTGAAGTTCCTGCTTTCGCCTTCGCGCGTCGTGGTGCGCAGATAATCGGTGGCCGGCACCAGCATGGTGGCGCCATTGATGTAATGGTCGAGGCCATGCTGGTCGTTGGTGCGCGTATTGTAGTTGCCGCTGGCGGTCAGCGTGTCCTTCTGACCGAGGTTGTAGCTGATGGTGCCGTTCAGCGCGGCCATGTCGTTCAGTCCGCGGCCGGAAGAATCCTGGCTGCTGTGGACAAAGGCGCCGCTGATCGGGTCCAGGCGGTCGCGCGTGACTTCGGCCACCGAGTTGCGGCCGTCGTGGCGTACGTTGGCGCTGCCCTGGAAACCCCACGGTCCCTCGTTGTAGCTGCCGTTGACGGCGCTGTTGTAACGGCCGGCGGTGCCGGCATTGGCGTTAACCGCGCCCTGGCCGCCGGGCTTGCGGTTGCGGCGCATGACCAGATTCAGGATAGGACCGCCGCCGGCTTCGTTGCCGAATTCGGCGCCGGGGTTGTTGATCACCTCCACCGACTCGATATCGTCGGCCGGCATGGCCTGCAGCGCCGGGCCGCGGTTATCGCCCTGCAGCATGGCCGACGGTTTGCCATCGACCATGATCTGCACGTTGCTGCTCCCACGCAGCGTGATGGAACCGTCCGGGTCCACGTTCACGGAAGGCACGTTGTTCAGCGCATCGGCGGCGCTGCCGTTGGTGCTGGAGACGTCGGACTTGACGTCATAGACCTGGCGGTCGATGCGATTGGTGGGTCGTTCTGCGGATACGGTCACTTCGGGCACAACCGGGGCTGCTTCCTTCGGCTTGGTGGCCGTGGTGGGCTTGACGGCTGGCTTGTCGGCTGGCTTGTCTGGTGCGGAGGTTTGAGCGTATGCGGGCATCAGGGCGCTGCCGGTGAGGCAGCAGGTAAGCAGTATCTTTTGCATGGTGACGACGGCAACCCGTCTTGAACTTTACGAGAGTTGCCATTGTACCAGTGACTATTTTGGCAAAAAACGCCTTTTACCCTTCTTTACCTGGCATTTACAAAGGCAAATCTGCGAGTGTGACCGGCGCTGCAACTGCGGATCGCTCAGCCTTTGTCCAATTTCGTTGAATTTTTACAAAAGCTATTGACTGACCCGAAATCGCTAAATTATTTGCCTTTGTGACAATCGGAAAGTTTTGTCGATGATGGCCTTTGGTACTCTTCTCGGATACTGCGCCAGTCAGGTCCGAATATGGAGGTAATCATGCCCAAGGTAATTTGTACTTCACTATTCCCATCTGTGGAAAAGGAAGGATTTAACCATGATGATAGAACCGCAAATTCACAAAACCCAATAGATAATTGGAAAGTTGAAGCTGTGATTCGCGGTCGCGATTCGGTGCTGGCGGCTCACATGAAAGGACTACAAAAGGCAAATTCCACTTCCAGGGTTGCGTTTTCCTGTGCGGAGGCCGACGCCTTAGCCCAGGTAATTTTAGGCGGTGGTGGGGATATCTCTTCCTATCGATTTCGATCGGCGAAACAAGGCAACGAAGTCTGGATGCCCTGCGTGAACTGCGAAACGTGGCTAGTCCCGGACGGGGATGGGTATCGCATAAGAGCCTCCGTTTTGGGCGTTAAATCGCAGCCACCGCTTCCTCCGCGCGGTACTGATGAGTTTAAGAGGGCATTTCCCGTTGTTGGTCTTCACCCTGAAAGCCAGGCAAATTTGACCGCCCCTTAGCATCTATCCGGCGCCAAAGTAATCACGCTGTTAATGCCGTGCCGCGCCATCTTGGCGTATGGGCAGAATCGCTCGGTATTGCGCACCAGTTGTTCCGCCTGCGCGCGCTCGACGCCGGGCAGGGCGATGGTGAGGTCGGCGGACAGCAGATACAAACCGTCCATGGGGTCGCGCGCGAACGTCACCGCCACGTCGACGCTGGCGCCGCCGATGGCGATGCCGGAGCGGGCGGCCAGTAGGCAGAGGGCGCCGTGGAAGCAGGCCGCATAGCCGGCCGCGAACAGCTGCTCGGGATTGGTGCCGCCGCCTTCGCCGCCCAGCTCCGCCGGCAGGCGCAGTTGCACATCGAGGTTGCCGTCGTCCGAACGGGCGACGCCGGAGGCGCGCGCATGTTCCGCCTCGCCGCCGGTGACGCGCACCCGCGCGGTGTACACCGGCTGGATAACGTCGCCGGTGTAGCGGTCCAGCAGTGAGGTGGGAGGAGGCTTGAGCGGCATCGGCGGCATGGGATCAGCGCTGCAGCCAGTCGGCGATGTGCTGCACGCCCAGGCGCGGCTTGTCGCCGGCCGGCACCAGGGTGTCGTCCTGCAGGATGGCGCCGAAATAGCGCGCGTTGCGGTCGGCCACCACCTTGCGGTCGTCCTTGATCGATGCCAGGTACTGCTGCACCAGATCGGACAGGCGCATGCGGTCCGGGCCGGCGATTTCGACGGTGCCGTTCTGCGGCGCGCCGAGGGTGAAATCGGCCATGGCGGCGGCCACGTCGTCCGAGGAAATCGGCTGTATCCACGCTGGCGACAGGTGCACGTCCGCACCCTTGGTGGCCGACTGCGCGATCCCGCCCAGGAATTCGAAGAACTGGGTCGAATGCACGATAGTGTAGGGCATGCCTGATTCGCGGATCAGCTTTTCCTGGGCGATCTTGGCGCGGAAATAGCCGCTGTCCGCCAACTTGTCGGTGCCGACCACCGACAGCGCGACGTGGTGCTTGACGCCGGCTTCGGCCTCGGCGCGCAGCAGGTTGCGGCCGGAGGTGGTGAAGAAGTCCAGCACCGCCTGGTCTTCGAACGAGGGCGAGTTGGCCACGTCGACCACGATGTCGGCACCGGCCAGCGCTTCGGCCAGGCCCTCGCCGGTCATGGTGTTGACGCCGGTGTTGGGGGAGGCGGCCAGCGCCTCGTGACCGCGCTGCTTGAGGATGGCCGTCAGTTTGCTGCCGATCAGGCCCGTGCCGCCGATGATGACGATTTTCATAGTATTCTCCAGTTGAACCGCCCGATTGCGGTATGCCGCCAGTCTAGGATGCGTGTCTGCCGCGCGGTAGATACGCGGGAGGGCGCACTGTGGTGCATACTGCGCACCAATCGCGCCGCTGTCAGGCGGCGATCAAGCCTTCCGAGAAATTGGTGGCGCAATGCAGGTCCATGGCGCGGATCTGCGCCGTCATGTAGTCGACGAACACGCGCACGCGCGATGGCAGGTGGCGGCGATTCAGATAGCACAGGTAATGCCCGCGATCGTCCGGCGCGTGCTGCACCAGACAGGCCTGCAGCCGGCCGTTGCGCAGCAGTTCGCATAGCTGGTAGCCGGCCAGCTGCGCCAGGCCGTCACCGTTCAGTACCGCCTGCAGTATCAGGCCGGCGTCGTTGTAGGTGGTGGCCGCGCGCGGCGTCAGCTTGTGCGGCAGGCCGTTGACCTTGAACTCCCATTCGGCCACGCGGCCGGAAGCCTGACGGTAGTTGATGCAGCGGTGGCGGCTCAATTCGTCCACGCTGTGCGGCAGGCCGTGTTCGCGGGCATATGCCGGCGAGGCGCACACCAGCAGCTGCATCGGGATGATCTGCTTGGCCACCACCTGGCTGTCGTCCATGCGGCCGTTGCGGAAGGCGACGTCGATGCGCCGGCTGGTGAAGTCGGTCGGCTGGTCGTCCAGGATCAGGTCCAGCGCGATGTCCGGGTACTGCGTGCGAAAACCGCGCAGCAGCGGCGCCACGATCTGACGGCCGAAATCGGTGGTGGAGCAGACGCGCAGCTGGCCGCGCGGCACGCCGCTGCGCAAATCGCGCATCTCGTCGACGGCCTGCACGATGCGTTCGACGCCGGCATGACAGCGCTCGTAAAACAGCTCGCCTTCGCCGGTCAGCACGGTGCTGCGGGTGGTGCGCAGGAACAGCCGGGTATCGAGCTGGGTTTCGAGCTTTTGCACGCTGCGGCTGACGGCGGAGCGGCCGATGCCCAGCCGGTCCGCGGCGCGCGCGAAGCTGCCTTCGCTGACGACGGCGATGAACGCCACGACGCCCGCGTAGGTGGTGGCGAAGCTGGATGCCAGCGCGTCGCCAGGTGGATTGCTTGCAGAGACCAGGCTCATGCCCCCTCCTTGTTAATTGACAGTCAATCTTAGTGATGAAAGAATTTCCCGACAATGACAAATACCGTGCAAATCCCGCCAGAGGCGGTCTACCAAAAGAGGCTGGTGCTGTTCCTGGCCTTCCCCGGGATGTGCATGCTGGACCTGGCCGGACCTCAGACGGTGTTCTGGAGCGCCTGCCGATGGCTGGGCGAACGCGGCCTGCCGGGGTATGACCGCCGCACCGTCAGCCTGGCCGGCGGGCCGGTGCAGACGCTGGAAGGGGTGCCGATGCACACCTTGCCGCTGTCGGACTTCGATCCGACGCAGGTAGACACCATCATCGTTCCCGGCTCGCCGTGGATCGAGCAGGCGATCGCGCAATCGCAGGAACTGATGGAGTGGTTGCGGGCGGCCGCCGGCCAGGCGCGGCGCACGGCCTCGGTGTGCAGCGGCGCGTTCATGCTGGCGCAGGCCGGTCTGTTGAACGGCAAGCGCGCCGCCACGCATTGGGGCATGTCGGACCGGCTGGTGGAGCTGCACCCGACGATCGAGATCGACCGCGACGCCATCTTTGTCCGGCAGGGGAACATCTGGACCTCGGCCGGTGTAACCGCCGGTATCGATCTGTCGCTGGCGATGGTGGAGATGGATTACGGCCGCCAGATCGCGCTGGAAGTGGCGCGCGAGCTGGTGGTGTTCGTCAAGCGGCCCGGCGGCCAGGCGCAATTCAGTTCGCTGCTGCGGGCGCAGATCAAGGGCGGCGAGGGCTTCGACGAGCTGCATCTGTGGCTGACGGCGAACCTGGCCAGCGACAAGCTGACGGTGGAGGTGATGGCGCAGAAGGCCAATATGAGCCCGCGCAATTTCGCCCGCGTCTACAAGGAGAAGACCGGCCGCACGCCGGCCAAGGCGGTGGAGCTGTTCCGGCTGGAGGCGGCGCGGCGCATGCTGGAGGAATCGGAGCGCCAGCTCGATCAGATCGCGGTGCTGTGCGGGCTCGGCGACGAAAACCGCATGCGCGTCACCTTCCAGCGCAACCTCGGGGTCTCTCCTTCGGAATACCGCCAGCGCTTCTCCGGACACACGGCGGGCGCGCTAGAATAAGCCTTTACAAGAGGAGAACGGCATGGCGCGCAGCACGGCACACATAGGCAAGGACGGTTATACCACCAGCATGGATGTCGGCGGCCACGCGCTGCTGGCCGATGAACCGGAGCGCAACGGCGGCCGGGACGCCGGCCCGGCGCCGTACGACTATCTGCTGGCCGGGCTGGGCGCCTGCACTGCGATCACGCTGCGCATGTACGCGGACCGCAAGCAGTGGCCGGTGGATGCGGTGGACGTCGACCTGCATCTGACCCACGCGGAAGACGGCGCGCTGCTGATACGCCGTACCCTGCACATCACCGGCACCGTCGATGAGGCGCAACGCGCACGCATGATGGAAATCGCCGAGAAGACGCCGGTGACGCTGACGCTGAAGGCTGGCACGCGCATCGATACCGCGCTGGGCTGATCGCTGCGTGTCGGTGCACATTGGTGCTTGCAGGGCACCAGTCTGCGGCCTGCCGCGGGGCTACCGGGGTGGCCGCGGTTTTCCTACACTGACTCCCGTCGTACATCACTTAAGGGAGTCTTATCATGACACAGCGCCTCAATTATCAGGAACAGTCGCCGGAACTGTTCAAGAAACTGGTCGAAGTCAATCATGCGGTGAAAGCCGGCGTGGTCGAACAATCGGTGCGCGATCTGGTCGCCATCCGCGCCTCGCAGATGAACGGTTGCGGCTTCTGCCTGGACATGCACATCAAGGAAGCCACCATCCACGGCGAACGGCCGCTGCGTCTCTACCATCTGGCCGCATGGCGCGAATCGACGCTGTTCTCGCCACGCGAACGGGCCGCGCTGGCCTGGACAGAAGTGCTGACCAAGCTGCCGGAGCAGGGCGTGCCGGACGAATTGTACGAGCGCGTGCGCACCCAGTATTCGGAAAAGGAGCTGTCGGACCTGACCTTCGAGATCATGGCCATCAATGCGTGGAACCGTGTGAATATCGCGTTCAAGATGGTGCCGGGCTCGTACGACAAAGCCTTCGGCCTGGACAAGGCGCATCTGGAATAAGCGGGGACGGGATGAACCACTTCAAAAGCGCCGTGTGCGCGGCCGGCATCGTGCTGGCGCAATGGGCGGCAGCCGCCGCTCCCGACCCGGTGGTGACCGCGTTGATGTCCAAAGACCTGACCAACCTGCCGGGCAAAGAAGTCGCGATGATCACCGTCGATTACGCCCCGGGCGGCGCCGATCCGGTACACCGCCACGACGCGTACGGTTTCATCTACGTGCTGGAAGGCTCGATCGTGATGGGCGTCAAAGGCGGCAAGGAAGTCACGCTGAAGCCGGGCGACACCTTTTACGAAGGCCCGGACGACATCCACACGGTCGGCCGCAACGCCAGCAAGACCCGGCCCGCCAAGTTTGTGGTGTTCCTGCTGAAGGACAAAAACAAACCGATCTTCACCCCAGTCCACTGACGCCAGCCCGGCTCATGCCGGGCTTTTTCATGCGGAATTCTGACGCAAATCGTTCTGGTCATCATCGCGCGGCTGAAAAATTGTGAAGTACATCCCGCGCTTCAATGTGCTTCCTGAGGAGCGCAAAATAGGTTTACTGCTGATCGTTGTGCCAGCCGCCTCCCAGCGCCTTGATCAGGTAGACGGAGCTGAGCATCTGCTTGCCGCGTAGCTGGGTGGCGAGGCGCTGGTTGTTCAGCAAGGTCTGCTGCGCGGTGATGACGTCGAAATAGGTTTCGACGCCGCCGCTGTAACGGTCGTTGGCCAGTTCCAGCACCCGTCGCGAGCTGTTCACACTGGCCTCGGCCGAGGCGTGGGCGCGCTGCAGCGTGTTCAGGCTTTCCACGCTGTCCTCCACTTCCTGCATGGCCGTCAGCACGCTCTGGCGGTAGCTGGCGACCGCGCCGGTATAGGCGGCCTGCGCGACGGCGACCGTGGCATCGGTCTTGCCGGCGTCGAACAGGGTTTGCGTTAGCGAGGCGCCGAGCGACCATAGCAGGCTGGGCGCCTCGATCAGACGGCTCATCTGGTTGCTGTCCCAGCCGCCGTTGGCCTGCAGGATCAGGCTGGGGAAATAGGCGGCGCGCGCCACGCCGATGTTGGCGTTGGCCGCCGCCACCGCGCGCTCGGCGGCGGCGATGTCGGGACGGCGCTGCAGCAGGTCGGATGGCATCCCGACCGGCAGTGCCGGCGGCGTCAGGGGTGCGTTGGCCGGCGCCAGTTTGAACGACGGCGCCGGCGTGCCGGTCAGCGTGGCGATCGCATGTTCGTATTGCGCGCGCTGGGTGTTCAGCAGTTCGAGCTGCGTGCGGCTGGCGTCCAGCAGCGATTGCTGTTGCGCCAGGTCGAGGCCGGTGGCGGCGCCCAGTTCGTGGCGCGCCTGGATGAAGTCATAGGCTTTCTGTTGCAGCGCCAGTCCCTGGTTTAGCACATCGATTTCCGCATCGAGTTCGCGCAGGTTGAAGTAGTCGGCCGCCAGTTCGGCGGTCAGCACCAGGCTAACATTCTGATAATCGGCCACGGCCTGTTGTGCCGACGCCTGCGCGCTCTGCACCGTGCTGCGCACGCGGCCGAACAGATCGGCCTCGTAGTTGACCGCAAAACCCAGCTGGAAATTGTTCTGCACCAGCGACTGGTTGACCGTCGTGGTCGAGGACAGCGGCCGGTTGGCCGAGGTCTTCTGCCGCGCCGCGCCAGCCTGCAGGCCGACCTGCGGGAACAGGCCGGACGAGCTGACCGTCACCTGCGCGCGCGCCTGTTCCAGCCGGGCCGCTGCGACGGCCAGATTCTGATTGCCGGCCAGCGCTCGCGCCATCAGCTGATTCAGCTGCGCGTCGTTGAACACTTCCCACCAGTCGCCCTTCAGCGCATGGTCGTTGGGCGCGGCGGTCTGGAACGGTGCCGCCGATTGCCATGCCGCCGGCAGTTCAATGGCCGGCTTCTGATACACCGGCGCCTGCGAGCACGCGGCCAATGCGAGCACGGCGCTCAAGACGCACGGACGGAACGCAGGCCTCATTTCTCCGCCTTTGCCGTGGGCTGGCGCACCTGCACAGCATCGCCGTCGGCCAGCGAGTCGGGCGGGTTGACCACCAGTTTGTCGGTCGGCGAGACGCCGCTCAGCAGCTCGATGTTATTGCCCAGATCATGACCGAGCGTGACCGGCTGCAGCTTGACCCTGCCATCGCCGCCGACCACCGCCACGCGCGGCCCTTCGGGACGGAACAGCAGCACATTGGTCGGCGCCAGCATCGCGCCCGAACTGCCGCTCACCGGGAGTTGCACCTGCACGTAGGCGCCGGCCAGCAGCGCGTTGTCCTTGTTCGGCAGATTGACTTCGATCTGCAGCGTGCGGGTGGCTGCGTCGATGGCGCCGGCGGTGCGCGCCACGGTGCCCTCGAACTCCTTGCCAGGCAATTCGGCTTGTGTGATCGTGACCTTGTCGCCGGCCTTGATGCGCTGCGCATAGGCCTGCGGCACGAACACGTACACCCTCAACGTATCGACTTGCGCCAGCCGGAACAGCGCGCTGCTGGCGCCGCCGTTGCCGCCGTTGATCAGGTCTCCGACCTCCACATTGCGCGCCGTGATGACGCCGGAGAAGGGCGCCGTCACGCGCTTGAATCCCTCCGTCTGCTGCAGGCGGCGTACGTTGGCCTCGGCCGCGGCCAGATTGGCCTGGGCCTGGGCATAGGCGCTGCTGCGTTCATTGAGCTCCTGCTGCGTCACCGCATCCTTCTTGCGCAGGGCTTCCCAGCGTTCGGCCGAACTTTTTGCCAGTTCCAGGCTGGACGCCGCCTGCTGGCGCGCGGCGATGGCCTGCGACAGCTGCTGATCGACTTCCGGCGTATCGATTTCGGCCAGCACCTCGCCCTTGCTGACGCGGCTGCCGATGTCCTTGTTCCAGCGCAGCACATAGCCGCTGGCGCGCGCGTAGATCGGCGATTCGATCATGCCCTGCAGGGTGCCGGGCAGCGACAGCGGTTGCCCACCCTTGGCCGGCTTGACGCTGGTGGTGCTCACGTATTGGCGGTTCAGCTCCGCGTTGGACCTGGCCAGCGCATCGGCGTGCACCACGCGCAGCGCCACCGTGGCGGCGCCCCCCAGCAGCAGCACCGCCAGCGACACCGCGCCCACCAGTCTGGCGCGCTTGAGGATAGGGCCGCGATGCGGGTGGGCGTGCGCATCACCTTCGTGATGGATGCCGAGGATGGCGTGACGGTTTTCGGACATGATCAGGGATTCCCTTCAGCGGCAGCGGGGTGGACCTGCGCGCGGCGCCCGGCCCGGTGTTCAAGATAACGGTGTACCGACGCAAACACCACCGGCACAAACAGCAGGGTGGAGAGGGTGGCGAACAGCAGGCCGCCGATCACGGCGCGGCCCAGCGGCGCGTTCTGTTCGGCGCCTTCGCCGAAGCCGATCGCCATCGGCACCATGCCGATGATCATGGCCAGCGCCGTCATCAGCACCGGCCGGATGCGCGTGGCGCCGGCTTCCAGCGCGGCCGACAGCGCGGGCAGGCCGTCGTTCAGGCGCTGGCGCGCGAACGACACCATCAGGATCGAATTGGCGGTCGCCACGCCCATGGTCATGATGGCGCCGGTCAGCGCCGGCACGCTCAGGGTGGTGCGGGTCAGGAACAGCATCCAGGCGATGCCGGCCAGCGCCGCAGGCAGTGCCGTGACGATGATGAAGGCGTCCACCCAGGACTGAAAGTTCACCACGATCAGCAGGTACACCAGCACAATCGCCATGGCCAGGCCCACGCCCAGACCGACGAAGGAACTCTGCATGGTTTCGACCTGGCCGCGCATGTCGATCTTGCTGCCGCGCGGGAGCTTGCCGTGCATGGCGTCGATCTTGTGCTGGATGTCGGCGGCCGTCGCGCCCAGGTCGCGGCCTTCGACGCTGACGAAGATGTCGATCACCGGCGTCAGATTGTAGTGCGACACCACGGCCGACTGCACGGCCGGTTCCACCTTCACCAGGCTGCTGAGCTGCTGGGTGGCGCTGGCGCCGTCGCCGGTCGCGCCGGGCGTGCCGACCGCGCGCACGGGGATACGCAGCAGCGCGTCGAGGTCGTCGATTTTGTACTGCGGCGATTGCACCGCCAGGTTGTACACCACGCCGTTGCCGGGATTGAGCCAGAAGGCAGGCTGCGTCTGCGCGCTGCCCGACAAGGTAAGCAGCAGGTTCTGCGCCAGATCGGTCGGGTTCAGGCCCAGCTGCTTGATCTGGGTGCGGTCCATCTTCAGGCCCAGGGTCGGCAGGTCCATGCGCTGGTGGATGTGCACATCGACTGTGCCCGGTATCTGCTTGATCTGCTTCATCAGCTCCGACGCGATCTGGTAATTGGCCGACAGATCCTTGCCCGAGATTTTGACATCGACCGCCGCCGGCTGGCCGAAGTTGAGGATCTGCGTGACGATATCGGCCGGCTGGAAGAAGAACTCCACTCCCGGGAAGCGCGCCGGCAGCTGCCGCCGCAGCTCAGTGATGTAGCGTTGCGACGGTTCGTGGCCTTCATGCAGCGACAGCAGGATTTCCGCATCCAGCGTGCCGATGGTGCCGGCATTGCTGTACGAGAGGTTGATGCTGGAATAGGGCACGCCCAGGTTGTCGAGGATGGTCTGCAGGTCGTTGGCCGGGATGATCTCGCGGATGGATTTCTCCACCAGATCCACGGTGCGTGCGGTTTCCTCGATGCGGGTGCCGGTCGGCATGCGCATGTGCAGCTTGATCTGGCCCGAATCCACCGCCGGGAAAAAGTCGCGGCCCAGCGCGAACACCAGGCCCAGCGACAGCACGCAGAACAGCAGGAAGCCGCTGCCGAAGCGCTTGCGATGGGTTAGCAGCGAGGACAGGATCAGGATGTAGCCGCCGCGGAAACGCTCGAACGCGGCGTCGAAGCGCTTGTACATGCGTTGCAGCAGGCTCGGTTTGTCCGGATCGCCCGGCGCGTGGTCCATCATCAGCATCACCATGGTCGGCACCAGGGTGCGCGACAGGATGTAGGAGGCGATCATCGCGAACACCACCGCCTCCGCCAGCGGTACGAACAGGTAGCGCGCGACGCCGGTCAGGAAGAACATCGGAACGAACACGATACAGATGCACAGGGTCGATACCAGCGCCGGCACCGCGATCTCGCCGGCGCCGTCCATGATGGCGGTGTGCAGGTCGGAGCCCTGGTGCAGGTGGCGCTCGATGTTTTCGATGGTGACGGTGGCGTCATCGACCAGGATGCCGACCGCCAGCGCCAGGCCGCCCAGGGTCATGATGTTGATCGTCTCGCCCAGCGCGTACAAGGTCAGGATCGAGGACAGGATGGACAGCGGAATCGACACCGCGATGATGCAGGTGCTGCGCCAGTTGCCGAGGAAGATCAGGATCATGGCGGCGGTCAGCAGGGCGGCGATCAGCGCTTCGTGAATCACGCCGCTGATGGCGGCCTTGACGAACAGCGACTGGTCGAACAGCGGCGTGATCTTCAGTTCCTTGGGCATGGTCTGCTCGGCCTGCGGCAGCAGCGCCTTGAGCTTGTTGACGATGTCCAGCGTCGAAGCGCCACCGTTCTTCAGCACCGACAGCAGCACGCCGCGCTCGCCGTTCTGACGCACGATATTGGTCTGCGGCGAGAAGCCGTCGCGCACGTGGGCCACTTCCGACAGGTAGGTGACGGCGCCGTTCTTGTTCAGGACGGGAATCTGATTCAGGCCGGCGATGGTGTCGGGCGAGCCATTCAGGCTGACGTTGAATTCGGTGATGCCGATCTTGGCCGTGCCCGACGGCAGGATCAGGTTCTGCGCGCTGATGGCGGTGACCACGTCGGTCGGCGTCATGCCCTTGGCGGCCAGCGCGCGGGTGTCCAGGTCGACCGAGATCAGGCGCGATTTGCCGCCGTAGGGGTAGGGCACGGCCGCGCCGGGGATGGTCACCAACTGCGGCCGCAGGAAGTTCACCGCCGTGTCGAACATCGATTGTTCGCTCATGCTGGCGCTCGACAGGCCGAGCTGGATCACCGGGATGCTGGAGGCGGAATACTTGATGATCAGCGGCGGCTGCACGCCCGGCGGCAGCTGCTTGAGCTGCGCCTGCTCGGCCGCCACCACCTGAGCCAGCGCGGTCTGAATGTTGGCGCCGGGCTGGAAGAACACCTTGATCACGGTCGACCCGGCCAATGATGTCGATTCGATATGTTCGATGTCGTTGACGGTGGTGGTCAGGCTGCGTTCATTGGTGGAGGCGATACGCTGGCCCATCTCCTGCGCGGACAGGCCGCCGTATTGCCAGATGATGCTGACCACCGGGATGTCGATCTCGGGGAAAATGTCGGTCGCCATCTTGGTCAGGGCCAGAGGCGTCGAGAGCAAAATCAGCAAAGCCATCACGATGAACGTGTACGGCCTGCGTAAAGCGATTTGAACGATCCACATGCTGTAGGTTCCGCATCTTCGGTTGTCACTTCAGCCAAAAATCATAGCATGGACACAGCGTCACCGAGCACCTGAACAGCCCAGAGATACTTACTAATACAGTGCGTTACAAGGAATCGGGGTGCGCCGGGGCGGTCGTTACGTAATCGACAATACGGTCGGCACAGGCCTCGGCGATGGCGATGAAGCGCGCGCCGTTGCGAAACCGGCCGTGCGTGCCGACGGGATTGCTGTGGACGATGGTCAGCGTGATTTCGTTGCGGATCGCGCTGCCGGGGAAGGCGAAGCTGAGCAGGTACTGCTCGTCCGGCGGCATCGGCCGCTCGCTGACGAAGGCCACACCCATGCGGGAGATGTCGATGATCTGTACAGTCTCGGTGTTCCTGCCATGAATGTCAGTGACGTAGGCGTCCACCTGCAAAAGGCGCCGTACATGCTCACGTCTCGCGTCCATCGTTGTTTGGGATAGGCGGTAAAGACAATAGTATGACAGATGCGGGGCGCTCAGCGCCACACGGTGCGCCTTCGCACATACGGCGCGGCGCGTCCTGGCTACGCTGGGCGACATGGCTACTACACCTTTACATAAACAAGTCGACAAGCTGCTGGGCAAGGTCTTCGGCATCGAAGCCCTGCGCGACGGACAGCGGCGCGTCATCGACAGCGTGCTGGCCGGCCGCGACACGCTGGCCGTGATGCCGACCGGGAGCGGCAAGTCGCTGTGCTACCAGCTGCCGGCGCGGCTGCTGAAAGGCCAGACGGTGGTGATTTCGCCGCTGATCTCGCTGATGAAGGACCAGGCGGAAAAGCTGGAGGAGGCCGGCATCGCCCGCGCCGCCCAGGTCAACAGCAGCCTGTCCCGAACCGAGGAGCTGGAGGCGCTGGAATCGATCGAAAAGGCCGGCAAGGACGTGGTGTTCTGCACCCCGGAACGGTTGGCCACGCCCGAATTCCAGGCGCTGCTCAAGCAGGCCAATATCGCGCTGGTGGTGATCGACGAGGCGCACTGCATCTCGCAGTGGGGCCACGACTTCCGTCCGGCCTACATGGCAATCGGCGCGGCGCTGGAGGCGCTCGGCCGTCCGCAGGTGCTGGCGCTGACCGCGACCGCCACCGAAGACGTGATTGCCGATATCCGGCAACAGCTGGACCGGCCGAAATTGCGGGTGGTGAACACCGGCATCTACCGTCCCAACCTGCAGTATCGGGTACGTCAGGTCACCAATCCGGATGAAAAATACGAGGTGATGCTGGACCTGGTGCGTGGCACCGAGGGTGTCGGCATCGTCTACGCGGCCACCGTCAAGGCGGCCAAGGAAGCGTATGAACTGCTGTCGGCGGCCGGCGAAAGCGTCACCATCTACCACGGCAAACTGAAGGCGGCGGAGCGCAACGAGAATCAGGAACTGTTCATGAACGGCGCGCGCCGCGTGATGGTGGCGACCAACGCCTTCGGCATGGGCATCGACAAGAGCGACACCCGCTTCGTGATCCACCTGCAAGTGCCGGCCAATCTGGAAGCCTACTACCAGGAGTCGGGCCGTGCCGGCCGCGATGGCGAGGATGCCGAGTGCACGCTGCTGTACTACCACGACGACACCCGGCTGCAGAAATTCTTCCTCATGAAGAGCAAGGCGCCGGACGAAAAGCATGAGCTGGACCGCGAAAAGCTGGAGCGCATGATCGGCTACGCGCAAAGCGGCTTCTGCCGCTGGAAGCTGCTGCTCGACTATTTCGGCGACCCGGTGCCCGGCTTCGAGCACTGCTGCCGCTGCGACAACTGCCTGAATCCGCCGTCGATATCAGGGGATGACTTCGAACAGCAGGAACTGGGTCACCTGGGTCTTGCTGAAGTTGTCGTCGGAAATCATCACCAGGCTGGCGTGGCCGTTGGCTAAACGCGGACCGAAGGCCAGGCCTTCCAGGTTGTCGACGATGGGCAGATTCAGCTTGTTCAGATCCAGCACCAGGCGTTTTTTCGCCGGGGTGTAACTGGCGCCCTTCAGCGTCGGCAGATGCTGGATGTCCGAGGCACCTTCGGTGTCGAGCTCATAGATCCGCACGTAGTCGGCCCAGGTGCCGTTGTCGGCCTGCACGCCGGAGCGTTCCATCACCAGCATGCGGTGCTCGCTCAGCGCCAGGATCTCGGACACCCCGTTGTCGGCGTACTTGCCCTTGCCCGGTCTGGCCGGTATCGCTTCCAGCGGATAGGCGTACTGGCCCAGCACCTTGCCGTCGCGCGTGAAGTGGGTGAAGCGGTTCACGCCGCCGTGTTCGGGGGCCGCTTCCGGGCCGTCCTGGTACATGGGCGCTTCCAGCGACACCCACATGGTCTGGCCGTCCGGCGTGAAGCTCAGCCCTTCGAAACTCTGGTTGTTGCGCGGACCGGACTTCTGATCCCTGGATACCTTGAACAGCGGCGGCAGCGGCAGCGTGTACAGATGCTTGCCATCGCGCGTGGCGTGGCGGATGAAGGGATCGAGCTCCAGGTCCACATCGCCTTCGCTGCCGTACCAGATGCTGCCGTCGCGCGGATCGACGCGGATGGTTTCAAGGTCCGGCACTTCGCCGATGGCGCGTTTGTGTTCTTCCTTGGACTGGTAAGGCGCACCATTAAGCTGCAGGAAGGTCTCCACCCCGGTCAGCTGCACCGATTGGAACGACTGTGCGTCGTATTTCAGTTTGGCGCGATAGTAGCGCGCCGGATTGATGTTGGAGCGGTCGTCGCTGATCATCACCCACTCGTCGCTGGCGGCGTCATAGTCGATGCCGGACAGCCCGCCGATCACGGTGTTGTGATACTGCTGTCGCAGCGGAATGCGCTGTTCGCCGATGAAGCGCAGGCCGGAGACGGTTTCCGAAGTGGTGGACTGTTTGCTTGCAAACGGCGCGCATGCGGAAAGGGCCAGCGCGCAGGCCACGGTGATGAGGGTCTTTTTCATGGGGCTGCATCATAACATCAGTCCGAAGTTGCTGGCGTGATCGGCAAGCTTGCGGTTAGAATATTGCGATGCAACGCCGCTCCTTCATCCATGTGTTCCTCGCGCTCCTGCTTTTGCTCACGCAGCAGATCGGGGTGACGCACGTCTACACGCACTGGTCGGAGTTGTCCCAACAAGGCGTGCAGCTGTCCGATGAAGCGCACGCCGAACACCGCAAGGGTGTGGCGGCCCACAAGGTCTGCGCCGAATGCGTTTCGGTGGCGCAGATGGCGGCCGCCGTCACCAGCTCGCCGCTGACGCTGGCGCTGGCCACCCTCGGCGCCGGTCCGGTCTCGCTGCCGGCAACGCTGACCGCCTGCGAGCGCACAACCTGCGTCTTCGATTCAAGAGCTCCCCCTCTGGCCTGACACCCGAAATCCGTTCCGAATTTTGAGTTTCCGACGCCGCGGCGCCAAGGCGTGGCCGCGCGCGTGTCATCCATTTGCTAGAGGTTTTATTCATGAATATCCAACGTACGCTGCTGGCCGGCGCGATCCTGTCCGCCTATTCTTCGCTGGCCGCCGGCCAGGACGCCGTTCAACAAGTGGTCGTCACCGCCAACCCGTTCGGCGCGGGCGCCAATGAACAGATACTGGCGCCGGCCAAGGTGCTGGCTGGCGATGAGCTGCGCGACAAGGCCGGCAGCTCGCTGGGCGAGACGCTGTCCAGCGAACTGGGTGTGTCGGCTTCGGCGTTCGGCGCGGGCGCGTCCCGTCCCATCATCCGTGGCCTTGAAGGGCCGCGCGTCAAGATGCTGGAGAACGGCATGACCGTCTCGGACGTATCCGGCCTGTCCAACGACCACGCGGTGGCGGCGGAAGGCGCGGTGGCGCGGCAGATCGAGATCCTGCGCGGCCCGGCGGCTTTGCTGTACGGTTCAGGCGCCATCGGTGGCCTGGTCAACGTGGTCAACGAGCGGATTCCGACCGCGCTGGAGCCGAAAACCACCGGCCAGCTCGAAGTGCGCGGCAGCACGGTCGACAGCGGCCGCAATGCCTCCGGCACCATCGACGGCGCGGCCGACAAGTTCGCGTGGCATATCGATGGCAATTTCCGCAATGCCGATGATTACAAGATTCCCGGTAACCGCGTCTACGGCGATCCGGAATCGGCGTCGGGGCGCCTGCCCCATTCGGATACGCGCGAGCGCAACGCCGGCATCGGCGGTTCGTATATCGACAGCTGGGGCTTCATCGGCGCCTCGGTTTCGCGCCTGACCAACGTGTACGGCATTCCGAGCGACGAAGGTTCCAGGATCGACCAGAAGCAGACTCGCTACGACATCGACAGCCTGGTGAAAGTACCGTTTGACGGCTTCGAAAGTTTCAAATTCAAGGCTGGCTACACCGACTACAAGCATGCGGAAATCGGCGAAGACGGCGCGCCGGAGGTGCTGTTCCAGAACCACTCGACCGAGACCCGGTTCGAACTGACCCACAAGCCGCTGGCCGGCTGGCACGGCACTTTTGGCGTGCAGACCGAGAACGTGAATTTCTCGGCGCTGAGCGCTGAAGGCGGTCCGGATACGGTGCCGGTCACGCACTCGGCGTCGCAGGCGGCCTTCGTGGTGGAGGAAACCGGCTTTGGTCCGGTCAAGTTCAATGCCGGCGCGCGCCTGGAACACGTCAAGCGCGAACCGGTGACCGGCGTGGACCGCTCCTTCAATCTGCAATCCGGTTCGTTGGGCGGCATGTGGGCCTTCGTGCCGGGGTATGCGCTGGGTGCGACGTTCTCTTATGCGCAGCGCGCCCCCTCGACCGAGGAGCTGTACTCCAGCGGGCCGCATGACGCCACCGTGACCTTCGATGTCGGTAATGCCGATTTCAGGAAGGAGACCTCGCGCAACATCGAGCTGAATGTGCAGAAGACCACGGGATTGGTGCGCTGGAAGGCCAACATCTTCCGCAACAAGGTCAGTGATTTCATCTACGGCCATATCACGGGCAAGCTGCTGGATGAAGACGGCAATCCGGGCGAGGAGCTGCGCGAGCGGATCTTCGAGCAGGCCGATGCCACGATCCACGGCGCGGAAGCGGAACTGGAGTACAACCCGACCGGCGCCGGCTGGTCAGGGCGGGTGTTCGCCGATACGTCGCGCGGCAAGCTGGAAGGCGGCGGCAGTCTGCCGTTGCAGCCTGCCACCCGATTCGGCGTCAGCACCGCCTACAAGATGGGCGCCTGGCGCGCCGGCCTGTCGCTGGTTCACGCGCAATCGCAGGATCGGCTGGCCTCATTCGAGACCACCGATACGCCATCCTACAATCAGCTGAACGCCAACCTGTCTTACACGCAGAAGGTCGATCAATATGATCTCACCTGGTTCCTGCTGGCGAAGAATCTGACCAATGACGAGATCCGCGTTTCGACTTCGGTACTGAAGGATATTGCGCCGCTGACTGGCCGTAATCTGGTATTTGGGGTGCGCGCCAAGTTCTGACGTGCTTGAACGTGAAGGCTGCCGGGGATGGCCGCCTTCACCGGTTGAAAAACCGCATCATGCCAGCGCTTCGGCGGGACCGAAGAACTCGTAGTAAGTCTGCGATTGCGGCACGCCCAGCGAGGCCAGGTGCGATTTGATCGCCTTCATGAACGGCGTCGGGCCCAGGAAGTAGGCGTCCAGATCGCGCGACTCCGGCAGCCACTGCGACAGGTGCTCGGTGTTCAGATAGCCGGTGGCGTGCGGCTGCGGGCTGTCGGCATCGGTCGTCTCGTAGCAGTAGAAGCGCTGCAGTTGCGGGTGTCGTGCAGCCAGCGCGTCGATATGGTCGCGGAAGGCGTGTACATTGGCGTGCCGCGCGGCGTGGATGAAGTGAATCGGGCGGTTGGTGGTCAGCGCCTTGGTCAGCATCGCCAGCGTTGGCGTAATGCCGACCCCGCCGCTAATCAGCACCAGCGGCTTGTCGCTGTCGGCCAGCACGAAGTCGCCCGACGGCGGGAACAGGTCGATGGTATCGCCGACGTTGACCGAGTCATGCAGGAAGTTGGACACCAGCCCGCCCGGCTCGCGCTTGACGCTGATCTGATAGCTGACGCCATTGGCGGCGGCGGACAGCGAATACTGGCGGCGGTGCTTTCCGCCGTTGACTTCCACTTCCAGGCCGATGTACTGGCCAGGCTGATGCATCACGACCTTTTCGCCGTCGGCCGGCTCCAGAATGAAGGTGGTGATCTCGTCGCTTTCCGGGGTCTTGACCACGACAACGAAGCTGCGCGCGCCGCGCCAGCCGCCTTCGGCCTGCTCGTTTTGCGCATAGATGCTTTCCTCCGCGCCGATCAGGATCTGCGCCAGTTGGCCGTAGGCGGCGCCCCAGGCGTCGATCACGGCGTCGGTCGCGACCTCGGCGCCCAGTACTTCACGGATCGCCTTCAGCAGCGAGGCGCCGACCAGCGGGTAGTGTTCGGGCTGAATTTGCAGCGAAACGTGCTTGTTGATGATGGTGTTGACCAAGGGGCCAAGCTGCTCCAGCTTTTCGATATTCTTCGCGTACATCAGCACCGCATTCGCCAGCGCGCGCTGCTGGTTGCCGTCGTTCTGGTTAGCCTGATTGAACAGGTGTTTTACTTCGGGATGGTCCTTGAACAGCGTCAGATAAAAGTGGCGCGTCAGGGCTTCGCCGCCTTGTTCCAGAATGGGGACGGTGGCGGTAATGATGGCTTTATGTTCAGTGCTCAGCATGATACGGGACTCCGGGTTGAATTCGATGAAAAGCAGTATATCACATGAATGTTTATGTGTGCAGGAAACGCCACCGGTTCTCGGTGGCGTCTCACGCCATGCTTACAGGTCGAACTTCAGCTCCGCCACATAGGTTCGTTGCGGGTATGGGTGAAAGTTCCAGTACTGGTAATTATTGAGGTTGTCCACGCCCAGCGCCACGCTCCACTGCTGATTGAAGCGGTAGCGCAGCCGCGTATCGGCGGTGAAGTACTTGCTGGCGGCCTGGTAGGCGAAGCCGTTGATGTCGGTGTTATCCAGCGTCGAGTACTGCGTGCCGCTGTAGCGTGCCGCCAGCGTCAGCGACAGCTTGTCGTTGACGGCATAGCTGGCGACGCCGGTGGCGCGCCACTCCGGTATGCGCGGTTGCCACTTGCCCACGCTGGCCGGGAACTTGTCGTTGCGCGCGATCTTCGAGTCGGTCCAGGTCAGGCTGCCGTTCAGATCCAGACCGTGCAGCCAGACGTTCTCCGCAACATACGACAGTTCCATTCCCCTGGTGCGGATGCGGTCGACGTTCTGGATATTGGTCACGTTGGGCGTCACCAGCACATTGGTCTGCGAGTACAGCGCGTCGGTGGTGCGCTCGCCGAACGCGGTCAGGCGCAGATAGCCTTGTTCCAGCCTGCGTTCCGCCGTCAGCTCCGAGGTCCAGGATTTTTCCGGTTGCAGATTGGGGTCGTTCGCGGTCAGCTGGCCTGCGGCATTGATGCCGCCCTGATACAGTTCGGAGACGGTCGGCATGCGCACCGCGCGGCCCAACGAGGCTTTCAGCACCCAGTCGCCGTCGGCCTGATACGAGACTGCGGCCTTGGGCGAAACGTCGTTTTCGCTGCGTTCGGGGTGATAGGCCGTGGTGCTGGCGTTGGAAGTGGCACCATCGTGTGCGCGCCAGTGTTCGAAGCGCGCACCCAGCACTGCCTTCCATGCCGGTGCAAATTTCCAGGTGTCCTGCGCATACAGTGCATCGATTTCAGTCTTGCCGCGGAAGCCCGCATTGCGGGCGGCCGGATCGCCGCCGATCCAGTTGCTGGTGGCGTTCTCGATGCTGGCCAATTTGTAGGCTTCGCGCTGGTAGCCGAATTCCGTCACATGCGCGGCGCCGGGACGCCACACGCCCTTGGCCGCAAAAGTGCTCCAGCCGGTGCCGCCCTGGTTGACGATGCGGCCGGCGCCGCCGTTCAGCGCCGCGGGGAGGGCAATGGTGGCGGCGCGCAGCTGGTCCTTGCCGTAGTCATACAGACTGGCGGTCAGCTCCCAATCGAAAATGCCCTTGGAGTTGGTCTTCAGCGTCAGGCCATGCATGGTGTGGCGCAGGTCTTCGTTGGACAGATTGAAGTCGGTCTGCCCCAGCGTGTAGCTGCGGCCGGCGATATTGACCGTGCCGCTATAGACCGGATTGCCGGCGGCGTCGCGCAGATAACTGGCCGGCCGGCCTTCCGATTCATTGCGCCACAGGCCGAAGGTGTAGGTGGCGCGCATGGTGGACGAAAAATCGTAGGCCAGTTTGGCTTTGATCTGGTCCTGCACTGTATGGTACTGGGTGGCGGTGCCGAGCAGATACCATGGCGTGTTGGTGCGGTCCAGACCAGTCACGGCGCCGGTGACGGGTAAGCCGGCATTGCCTGCCGCACCGGCGCCGACGGCGCGGGTCTGGAAGGTCAGTGGCTGGCCTTCGCTGTCGGTGCGGCTCACGTCGATGAACCACGACCAGGCGCCATCGCGGCTGCCGAGCGCGAAGCGCCCCTGGCCGCCGTCGTAGCGGTCGTCGGTGCCATACAGTTTGAGGGGCTGATGCGTCAGCGTCAGCTTCGCGTGCGCCTCAAAGCTGGTCGGCATCCGCGTGACGTAATCGACCACGGCGCCGACCGAGTTGCCGCCGTAAGCCGCGGAGAAGGGACCATACAGTACGTCGACGCGTTCGATTTCCTCGGGGCTGACCATGCCCCAGCGCGGCGCGAAGGTGGCGCCGTTGCCCAGATAGTTGGACAGCAGGATGCCGTCCGCATAGACCGCCGAACGCGCGCTGTTGCCGGTGCCGGAGGCGCGTGTGGACAGCACGGCGTGGTTGTAGTCGCCGATGTAGCGCTTGCGCACCAATAGGCTGGGCAGGTATTTCAGCGCGTCTTCGGCATCGGTGGCGTTGATGCCGCGTTCTATCTCATCGCGCGTCACGCCTTCGATGGTGGTCGGGATCTGCGTTGGCAGCGAGGTGGGGCGGGTGCCGTTGATGGTCACGGTGCCGAGCTGACGATCGGGCGCGTCTTCGGCATGGGCGGCGGCGAAGGCGGCAAACAGCGCCATCGCCAGTGGGGACAGATTGGTTTTCATGGTATTCCTGATGATGCGTATGGGTGACCAGCGCCGGCGCACGGTATGTGCGGCGCTGGAGCAAGGCTGACGATCAGGAAAGGGCAGGTGGTCCGCGCGGCTGGGCGGCGCCCCAGCCGTGCAGCGGCCGTGGCGCGCTGTAGTAGAGCGGCGGGTAGGCGTCATGGCCGCCGATGACGGCGAAGCCATGGATAGCCGACGGCGGCAGGGCGGGTGCGCCGCCGTGCGTGGCGCAATACGGGCAATGCTCCATGCCGTGCGGGATGTTGGTCGGCGCTTTCTTGCCGGGTGCGGCGCTGTCGACCGAACACATCTCCGCCAGCACGCCGCTGGTCGATGCCGAAATCGCGTGCGAGACCGTCGGCGCGAGCGCCGAGAACAGGACGGCCAGCATGGCGATCCAGATCTGCAGCGTTTGACGGCGTAGCGTGGCAAGCATGGCGCAATTATAACGCCGCTGGACAGTAGTCGGTGAGAATGAGAAGTGTTATCATTCAATCCGTTTATTTCCAACAATGTTTCTTCTCATGTCCGATTTTCCCTTCAAGCTGACGGCACTGGCTGCCGCGATTTCCCTGCTGGCCGCGGCCAACGCGCAGGCGCAACAACAAACCGAGGCCGACGCGACTATCGAATCGATTCAGGTCTCGGGCAGTTGGCTGGGTTCCGGCCTGCAGAACAGCGTGAAGAATTTCGCCGGCGCGCGCACCGTGGTGGACAAGGAGGATATCGCCGAGACCGGCGCCGCCAATATCGGCGACGTGCTGCGCCGTATTCCGGGCGTGCAGTCGACCGACAACTCGGGCACGGCGGGCAGCGCGATTTCGCTGAACATCGGCGTGCGTGGCCTGACCGGCCGCTATTCGCCGCGCTCGACCGTGCTGCTGGACGGGATTCCGTTGGCGGTCGCGCCGTACGGCCAGCCGCAGCTGTCGTTTGCGCCGGTCAGCCTGAACAATATCGAATCGATCGACGTGGTACGGGGCGGCGGCGCGGTACGCTACGGCCCGCAGAACGTGGGCGGCATCATCAATTTCCGCAGCCGCGAGATCCCGACCGGCGAGGGTATCAGCGGCGACGCCAGCGTGCGCTACAACGACTTTGGCGAAGGCGGCAGCAACCGCCAGTACAGCGCGTTTGTCGGCGGCACCGCCGGCAACGGCCTTGGCGTGGCACTGATGTATTCCGGCATGGAAGGCACCGAGTGGCGCCAGGGCAGCGACGAACGCGTCAATGATGTCGCCCTGAAATTCCGCTATCCGCTGAACGAACACAGCGAAGTGTATGGCAAGGTGTCCTACTACGACGTGCTGTCGCGCACGCCGGGCGGCCTGACGGTGGCGCAGTACCATGCCGATCCATTCCAGAACACCCGTCCGACCGACTTCTGGAGCGGCGACCGCCATGGCGTGGACGTCGGCTACCTGAACACCATCTCGGGCACGCAGGAATTCGAAATCAAGGCGTACTACAACGAAAGCTTCCGTCAGAGCGCGCTGATCAACGCCGCCAAGACCCAGATCACCTGGCAGCCGCGCAATTACGAAGTGCTGGGCATCGAGCCGCGCTACACCCGGCGCTTCAACGGCGGCGGCATGACGCATGACGTCACCGTCGGCTACCGCTACCTGCGCGAGCGCGGCGACGACAACAACTACGTCCAGACCGTGGCGACCGGCGCGAATGGCGCCACCACCACCTTCGTCAACAGCACCGACGCGCATGCGGCCTACATCGACGACCGCATCGCCGTCGGCGCCTGGCGCATCACCCCGGGCGTGCGCTACGAAAAGATCAGCTCCACCCGAGACGACCTGAGCGGCAAAGCCTCGTTCAGCACCGACAACAACAAGGCGCTGCCGTCGCTGAACATCGCCTACCTGGTGAACAGCGCGCTGACCGTATTCACCAACTACACCACCTCGTTCGGCGCGGTGCAGAACACCCAGCTGAATTCGCAGACGCCGACCAATCCGCTGAAGCCGGAAAAAGCCAGGACCACCGAACTGGGCGCGCGCTGGAAGACCGGCTCGCTGAGCGCCGAAGCGACCCTCTTCAGACTAAAATTCGACAACCAGATCCTGCAGGTGCCGGGCGTCACGCCGGCGACCTTCCAGAACATCGGCGCCACCAAGCACGACGGCATCGAATCGGCGGTGGACTACACCTTCGACCAAGCTGGCGCGCTGGCCGGCCTGAACGTCTACGCCAATTGGACCTACACCAGGGCGCTCCAGGAATCGGGGGCGACGGCGGGACTGGATGTACCGTTCTACTCGCGCAACACCGACACCGTGGGCGCGCGTTACAAGCTGGCAGGCTGGACTTTCAATCTGTCGACCACGCACCAGAGCAAACAATACGCCGACCAGGCCAACACGGTGGCGGAAGCGGCCAACGCCGGCGCCGGCCTGATCCCGGGCTTCCGCCTGTGGAACGCCAACGTCGCGTGGAAGCTGAAAGCCTATGAAATTGCGGCGGGCGTCAACAACCTGGCCGACAAGCGCTACTACACGCGCAACATCGACGGCAACCTCGGCCGCATGGCCGGCGCCCCGCGCACCGCCTACCTGCAACTGCGCCTCGTCTACTAACGGCAGCAACTCCGGGGTCAGGTCTCCCATTGCGTCACGAGCTCGACGGTTTGGCTCGGTGTTTTTTTAAAGCACGGTCAACTGTTGCGCGCGATACGCGGAAATGGCGGGCTATCTCCATGATGGCGTAAGCCCTGCTTAAATAAGCGTGGGCGATTGCCTCGTCGCGGTTTGGAAATTTTTCCTGATAGTCTTGCAGTGGGAGCGCAAGTGCCCCTTGATGGAGTTTGGATATGCCCTCTGAATGGCGCAGGCTTGTTGGCTGGCGCAGTTTCTCGATATAGGAATCGGGGCCAAGTATCAACTGTCGGTGCACTTGCTGAAGCGGGCTGGCAAGTCCCACGCCGGCCACCACAAAGTTAGCGTATTTACTGCGCGCCGCTTCAGGATCGATGTCGAATGCCGACAACAGCCATTCGACATCGAGCCAACTGGGCGCTGCCGAAACTCCCTGGGTGTGGTTATAGCTACTCCAGAACCAGTCCCCGGGCCTGGCGGCCAACCCGGCCCTCACTGGATTGAGCACCACATAGCGCGCCAATTCGAGCAAATAGCTGTCGGCGTCGACTACGACCGCGTGGTATCGCCCCTGAAACAGATGCCCGACCAGTTCGTGATGGCGATTAAAATATTGCGAATACACGCCGTTCAACTGGCGCATACCTTGATCAAGATTTGCCTGCGCGGTACGCACCAGCAAGTGATAATGATTCCCCATCAAGCAATAGGCATAGACCGTAAATTCATATTGCGCGCATACCGCGTCCAGAATGTTCAGCCACGTCAGACGATCGCCGTCATTGCGATAAATCTGTGATTTGCGGTCGCCGCGGCTGGTGACGTGATAAAGCGCGTCGGCGAACTGTAGCCTGCGTGGTCTGGCCATATCGTCAAAGTACTCAACGGCGAGTTAGGTGTCTTGAGGTGCATCACACACACACGCGACACACGAGCTCGTGACGCAATGGAAGACCTGACCCCGGAGTGCGACCCGGGAAGTTCCGTTCGGTAGGTCACGTAGGACTAAGATGACATTTTGCAATGTTCGCAACCTACATAGGCCTGCAAATTGCTCCTATACCGGTGGCTTAGGCCGCTGGGTATAGTGTCTACATCAACCGGACAGACACTATATCGAGAGAGGCAGAACATGAACGCTATCCAGACTTCCACCGCGCCACAACAGTCCATCAGCCTGATCGGCGCTCAACAGAACGATCTGCTCCGCGCCCTGTCGCGCGACGATCTGCTCGCTCTGTTCGGCGACCTGGAATTGGTGACGTTGCCGGAAGGTAAGCATCTGTTCGATTACGGCGACGCCGTCGAATATACGTATTTCCCGACCAATGCCATCATCTCCCTGCAATATGTGATGGAAGATGGCGCCACTACGGAGATCGCCGTCGTCGGACGCGAAGGCGTGGTCGGCGTGGCGCTGCATCCCACCGAGCGCGCGTCCTACGCCGCCGTGGTGCAGACCCCCGGCTATGGCTACCGTCTGAAAACCGCGGTGCTGCGCGAGGTGTTCTATACCGGCGGTCCGCTGGCCCAGCAGCTGATGCGCTACACCAGCATGATGTTCGCCCAGCTGGCCCAGAGCGTCGCCGGCAGCCGCCACACCAGCATCGAGCAAAAGCTGTGCCGCTGGCTGCTGGAACGCCTGGATCGCTCGCTGAGCAATGAGCTGAAAGTCACTCAGGAAATGATCGCGAACATGCTGGGCGTGCGGCGCGAAAGTGTGACCGGCGCCGCCGGCAAGCTGGCCCAGGAAGGCTTGATCACCTATCGCCGCGGTTGCGTGACGGTGCTGGACCGCGATGGCATGGAGCGCCGCGCAGGCAGCTGCTACCAGTCGATGGCCAAGAAAGCCAGCACGGCGCAACCACAAGCACAACAGGTACGTTACGCGGCGTAATCAGTGCAGGACGCGGGAAGGCGGATTGGTGAACAGTCCGCCAAAGTAGATGCCCGCAGGGGCGGAGCGGGTAGCCAGGTTCTGATCGAGTTTGCGCTGCACCAGCTTGTGCCAGGCGTTGGCCCAGCGGGCCGCCAGTTGCGACTCTTCCGCCGAACGCGCGTACAGCGTCCGTTCGACGGCAATTTTTTGACGATGCAGGGCACGGCTGGCAGAGATCAGGGTAGTCATGGCGTAGTTTGACCGGCTGAGGTTGATCGGAGATGCCTTGCCATTGTGCCCGCTCGACGGCGTTTTTAATGTGCGCCACTTCACCCATGACAACGAGAAATGAAAGCGGCCCGTGTAAAATAGCCGGGCTGTAGCGTTACCGCATCGTTTCCGTTGATAACTCCCCCATGTCTTCTTTCTGTAAAAACGCGTTGGCGGGCTTGACCACGTCCTTCGCCCTGGTGCCCGAGTGCATCGCTTTTGCGCTGGTTGCGCATCTCAATCCGCTGGTCGGTCTGTACGGCGCCTTCTTTATCTGCACAATCACCGCCTTGTTCGGCGGCCGGCCGGGCATGATTTCCGGCGCCGCCGGTTCGATGGCGGTGGTGATCGTGGCGCTGGTCGCCCAGCATGGCCTGCAGTATTTTCTGGCGACGGTGGTGCTTGGCGGCGTGATCATGCTGCTGTTCGGCGTGCTGCGCCTGGGCAAGCTGGTGAGCATGGTGCCGCATCCGGTGATGCTGGGTTTCGTCAACGGCCTGGCGATCGTGATCGCCTGGTCTCAATTGCAACATTTTAAAGCCGATGGCCAGTGGCTGCAGGGCACGGCGCTGGTCTGGATGGCCGCGCTGGTGGTGCTGACCATGGCCATCGTTTATCTGTTGCCGCGTCTGACCAAGGCGCTGCCGCCGGCGCTGGTGGCCATTGTCGGCGTGGGCGTGCTGTCGCAATTGCTGCATTTGCCGGTGCATGCGCTGGGCGACATGGCGCACATCGCCGGCGGCCTGCCGTCGTTGGCCGTGCCGCAGGTGCCGCTGAATACGGAGACGCTGCGCATCGTGCTGCCGTACGCCGCGCTGATGGCCATGGTCGGCCTGCTGGAAACCCTGCTGACCTTGAATCTGACCGACGACATCACCGAAACGCGCGGCCTGCCTAACCGCGAATGCGTGGCGCTGGGCGCGGCCAATCTGGTGTCCGGCCTGTTCGGCGGCATGGGCGGTTGCGCGATGATCGGCCAGACCATGATCAATCTGGGTTCCGGCGGCCGCACGCGCGTGTCCGGCGCGGTGGCGGGGGGCATGGTGCTGCTGTTTATCCTGTTCCTGTCGCCGCTGATCGAACGGATCCCGCTGGCGGCGCTGGTGGGCGTGATGTTCGTGGTGGCGCAGCAGACCTTTGCCTGGAGCTCGCTGCAGGTGCTGGGCAAGGTGCCGCGTCACGATGCCCTGCTGATCGTGGCGGTGACGGCAATTACGGTGGCAACCGACCTGGCGACGGCGGTGCTGTGCGGTATCGTGATCGCCGCGCTGAGTTTCGCCTGGCGCCATGCGCGCGAAGTGCGTGTCGAAGTGTCAGTGGCGGACGGCGTCAAGACCTATGTCCCGCACGGCACGCTGTTCTTTGCCTCGGTGACGCACTTCCATGCGTTGTTCGACCCGCAGGACGATCCTCGGCAAGTGGTGATCGATGGCCGCCATCTGCGCCTGGCCGATCATTCGGCGCTGGTGGCGGTCGCCGCGCTCAGCGAGCGTTACGCCAAGGCTGGAAAGTCGCTGCAAGTGCGGCATCTGTCGCAGCGCTGCACCACGCTGCTGCACCGTTCGGGCGTGATGGCGACAGTCTGACGTCTTGCGCGCGCAGTTGCTGGCGATCTGGCGGCTGTTCGCGTGACGCAGCGCCGGAACGGCAGAGATTTGCTCGGCCGTCCCGGAATCTGACGCAACGACGCGTGCGCCGAGCTTACCTGCCTTCCAGCGCCGCGATGGCGGCTTGCACGCCGGCGCCGTAGGCCGGGTCGGCCTGGGTGCAGTTGTAGATGTGACGCTCCTGAACCGGCTTCGATACGCCGTAGATGGCGCGCGCGGTGTTTTCAAACAGCAGTTGCTTCTTCTCGGCGGTCAGCAGGCGGAACAGATTGCCTGGCTGCGAGTAGTAGTCGGTGTCGACGCGGTGATCCCAGTGGCCGGCCGCGCCTTCCAGCGACAACGGCGGCTCGGCGAACTGCGGCTGCTGCGCCCATTCGCCGCGGCTGTTCGGCTCGTAAGGGGTCTGGCCGCCTTCGTTCGGATGCACGCGCATGGCGCCGTCGCGGTGATAGCTGTGGAACGGGCACTTGGGCGCGTTGACCGGAATCTGGTGGTGGTTGACGCCGAGGCGGTAGCGCGCGGCGTCGCCATACGAGAACAAGCGCGATTGCAGCATCTTGTCCGGCGAGAAGCTGATGCCCGGCACCACGTTGGCCGGCGAGAAGGCCGATTGCTCGACTTCGGCGAAGTAATTTTCCGGATTGCGGTTCAGTTCCAGCACGCCGACGTCGATCAGCGGATAGTCGCCATGCGGCCAGACCTTGGTCAGGTCGAACGGATTGTACGGCACCTTGGACGCATCGGCTTCCGGCATGATCTGCACCGCCAGCTTCCAGCGCGGGAATTCCTTGCGCTCGATGGCGTCGAACAGGTCGCGCTGCGAGCTTTCGCGGTCGACGCCGACCAGCGCGGTCGCTTCGGCGTCGCTCAGGTTGTCGATGCCCTGCTGGGTGACGAAGTGGAACTTGACCCAGAAGCGCTCATTGTTCGGGCTGATGAAGCTGAAGGTGTGGCTGCCGAAGCCGTGCATGTGGCGGTACCCTTTCGGGATGCCGCGGTCGCTCATGACGATGGTCACCTGGTGCAGCGCTTCCGGCAGCAGCGTCCAGAAGTCCCAGTTGTTTTCCGGGCTGCGCAGATTGGTCTTCGGATCGCGCTTGACCACGTGGTTCAGGTCGGGGAACTTGAGCGGATCGCGGAAGAAGAACACCGGCGTGTTGTTGCCGACCACGTCCCAGTTGCCCTGCTCGGTGTAGAACTTGACGGCGAAGCCGCGGATATCGCGCTCGGCATCGGCCGCGCCGCGTTCGCCGGCCACGGTGGAAAAGCGCATGAAGATGTCGGTCTTCTTGCCGACTTCCGAGAACAGCGCCGCGCGCGTGTACTTGGTGATGTCGTGGGTGACGGTGAAGGTGCCGTAGGCGCCCGAGCCCTTGGCGTGCATGCGGCGTTCCGGGATCACTTCGCGCGCGAAATGGGCCAGTTTTTCCAGATGCCATACGTCCTGGAGCAGGACCGGACCGCGCGGGCCGGCGGTCTGGGTATTTTGATTGTCGACGACCGGGGCGCCGGCTGCGGTAGTGAGGTTTTTCATGAAACTTCCTTCTGCCTTGAGTGGGTAAATGGAAACTTCCAGCATAACGACTACCGCCCGGTTTCGCCTCTCTCTTTACAGGGAGGCGGGCTGGGGTAGACGCCGCAGTTGCGCCTGCGACAGATTGGCGTACAGCGGCGGACTCAATACCCGCGACACGGTGCGCGCCACCATCGCGCAGGCCATCAGGCTCAGCACCATTGCATGACCATCGACCATTTCCATCACAATGATGAAGGAGGTCAGCGGGGCCTGGGTGGCGGCCGCGAGGAACCCGACCATGCCGAGTGCGATCAGGGCGCCGGCATGCGGATAGCTGAGCAGCAGTGCGATGTCGTTGCCGAGCGCCGCGCCGATCGCCAGCGACGGCGCGAAGATGCCGGCCGGCACACCCGACCAGGCCGTCAGCCAGGTGGCGATGAATTTCAGGAAGAAGAACAGGCCGGCCGCCTGGCCGTCGCCGGCCACCAGTTCGCGCGTGTGTTCCGAGCTGCTGCCGAACACCGCGCCGCCCGAAAACAGGCCGATCGCCGCCACCGCCAGGCCGCAGCCGGCGGCAAACAGCACCGGCCGACGCGCGCGCACGCGGCTGAACCAGTCGCGCGGCGGGCTGTTCAGCGAGGCGATCAACAGCCGCGAAAACAGCCCGCCCGCCAGCCCGCTGGCCAGCGCCACGATCAGGCCGGGCACCAGCAGGCCGCTGTCGATGCCGGTGGCGTGGATCAGGCCGAAATAGGTGGCATTGCCGTTGATGGATACCGCCATCAGCCCGGCCAGCACGATGGCCGACATCAGCAGGCCGCTGCGGCGCTGTTCGGGCGTGCGTGACAGTTCTTCGATGGCGAACATGATGCCGCCCAGCGGCGTGTTGAAGGCGGCGGCGATGCCGGCCGCGCCGCCGGCCACCAGCAGGCCGTGCGCGGTGACGCCGCTGCGCTCGGGCAACCAGCGGCGCGCGGTCAGCATCACCCCGGCCGCCACCTGCACCGACGGGCCTTCGCGCCCCAGCGACAGGCCGGCCAGCAAGCCCCAGGTGGTCAGCAGCACCTTCGCCACACTCAGTTTGAGCGAGACGAACCGCCCCAGTTTGTCCTGGGCCGCGGCCGGCTCCAGCGCGGCCATCACCTGCGGAATGCCGGAGCCGCCGGCGCCGGCGGCAAACCGGCGCGTCAGCCAGACGATGGCGGCGGTACAGGCGGGCGTCCACAGCAGCGGCGACCACCAGCAGCGCTGATACATCGCCGAGAACAGGCCGAACGCCCGCTCGGACACCGCGCTGAAGCCGACCACGGCCAGACCGGCCAGCGCGGCGAACGCCACCACCAGCACGCGCGCGCGCCAGGTCGGCCAGTCGCTGAATTCTTTACGGAAGTTGTTGCGGATATCGTGGCTGCTTTTCATGCGGTTCCGGGAGCCCAAATGACAAACGCCCGGCACGGGGCCGGGCGTTCCATGTTACAGCATTTTAAGCAATGGATTACTTGCTTGGGTAGACGATGTCGTCGCGACGGTCGTGGGCGCGGGCGGCGTCGTCGGTACCGGTCGATTTTTCTTTACCGTACGACACGGCTTCCATCTGGTTGTCTTTCACGCCCTGTACTTTCAGGGCGGTGATCAGCGCCTGAGCGCGCTTCTGGCCCAGCGCCAGGTTGTATTCGGCGCCGCCGCGGTCGTCGGTGTTGCCTTCGACTTTAACCGACACGTTCGGGTTGGCGGCCAGGAATTTACCGTGGTCGGCGACCAGGGCGTCGAATTCCGGCTTGACAGCGTACTTGTCGAAGTCGAAGTAAACGCTACGGTTTTTGTAGATCGAGCTGTTTGGGTCCAGGTAGGCTGGCAGCGGGGCTGGTGCCGGGGCCGGAGCCGGTGCGGCCACTGGCGCGGGAGCTGGAGCCGGGGCTGGCGCAGGCGCTGGGGCCGGGGTTGGGGCTGGAGCAGGGGTCGAGCAGGCGCTCAGCAGGGCTACGGTGCAGGCAGCCAGCAGGCTTTGGGTTTTAGCTTTCATCGAAAAAACTCCCGAATTGGTTTTGTTTGAGGGACATAAACGTTACACGCTAGGTGTGAGGCTGTTCTGCAGCCGCGACCGGTATTATATAAGGGTTTCCCTAGGAAATATTGGTCACATGCATTATTTTTTCAACCAAAGTGAAAAAGGTGACAGATCCATGCCATTTTCTACATACCACGCACGCCGTGCGATATCGAATTTCGCGCCCAGCGCCTTGACCTGATCCTTGTCGGCAAAGCCGGCATGCAGATAATAGCGGCTTGGCGCGGCGACCGGCGCGCGTTCGTTGCGCGTCAGCGCCGCCTCGGCGGCGGCCGCCGATCGGGTCAGGCGCAGCTGGTTGATGAAGGCGCTGCGCCTGGCCGGATCGGCAGGTGAAATCAGTGTAAGCCGCGCGCGGGCGCGGGTCGCCCCCACATAGAACAGATTTTCCTCATCCCGTTTGGGCTGGGACGGGTGCGGGAATTCGCCTTCTTCCAGAAAGGGCAGGATCACGTGGTCGAATTCCTTGCCCTTGGCGTTGGCAACGCACTCGATCAGCACCGACTTGCGGTCGCGCTTGCGGCGGATAAAGGCTTCGCGCGCGTTCATGGCGGCCCAGAATTCGCGCAGGCTCTGGCCGGAGGCGGCGGCCGCCGCCAGCAGGCTGGCCACGGATTTATTGATCACGCCGGCGTCGTAGGGGCGTACGAAGATGCGGCGCGCGGTGGCTACCAGCTGCACGCGTTCGCACAGCTCGCTGAGCACGGCCGCCGCCGGCAGCGCCGGGTCGACCGTCGACAGCCAGGCGATGGCAGCCACCACCGCGCGCCGCGTGCCCTCGGCGGCGACGTCGCGGTAGCCGGGCAGGTCGATGTCGCGGCGCTCGTCTTCGATCAGGAACAGCTCGCCCAGCAGATCGGGGCTTTTGAGGATCTGCTGCTTGAAGTTGTCCATGCTGCGCGCCGAAAAGCGCATTTCGCTGAACGCCACCAGCGCATCGACGATGGCGGTGCGCACCAGCTCCGATTTGACCGCGCCAAAATCGCGCAGGCCGATGGCCAGCAAACCGCGCAGGAACAGGATTTCGTCGCGCTGCAGATAGCCGGCCATGGGCGGCGTGCGGTAAGCGATATCGGCTTCGATCAGCGCGTTCTCGATCGCCATCGACTGGTGACGGTCGCGGATCAGGATGGCGCAGCCGTCGATGTCGTAACCATCGGCTTGCCACTGGCGCACGGCCGCCAGCACGCGTCCGGCGCAGTCGTCGGCGCTGGCATAATGCGCCTGCTGGATCTCGGTGCGCAGGCGCAGGCCCGATTCCACCGGTTTCTGCTTGAATTCGGCCATGGCGTAAGCCAGATGCGGGCCGTGGCGGAAGGTCTGGGTCAGCGGGTAGCGCACCAGGCGCGGGTGGCGTTCGCCGAAGCGGCTGCTCAAATACTCGGCGCTGGCGCCCAGCCGGGCGTGGATCACCTGATCCTTGTCGCCGGCGCCGACGAAAAAGCACTGCGGCTTGCCGATCAGGGCGTCGAGGATGCGGAACGAGGCTTCGTTCAGGTCGTGCAGCTCGTCGCACAGCACCAGGCGGTAATCGGGAAACTGCCCGGCCAGCCGGGCGCCGCCGTCCAGATTGCAGGCCAGGTCGTAGGTGGCGTCGAACGGGCCGCGGAAGGTGGCGCCGGCGCCGCCGTCCAGGCGCAGGATTTCATATTCCAGCGTGGTCAGGTAATCGGTCAGCGGCACCTCCAGCAGTGCCGCCGCTTCTTCCGCGCCCATGAATTCCACGTCGCGTTCCAGCGCCATGGTGGCTTTCAAGCCGAGCTGGACGTCGAGGAACTGGCTGAGCGCGACGCTGTGGGTATGCAGTTCCAGGCCGTCGGCGCTGCCGGCGTAACGCTCGGCCGTGCGGTCCACCGCCATCAGCGCATATTCCTTGAGCGCGCGCGGGTCGCGGCACTGGCGCACGTGGTCGTTATCGACCAGGTCCATCATCCAGGCGGCGAAGTCCTCGAAGGTGAGCACGGCAACGCGCTCGGTCAGCGCTTGCGGCACGCCGATGTCCAGCAGGCGGCGACGCAGCACCTCGCGCGCTTCCGGCGTGAAGGTCAGGGCCAGGATCTGTTCGGGCGCCAGCTTGCGCGCCAGCGCTTCGCCGATGCGCAGCGCCAGGGTGGTGGTCTTGGCCGCGCCGGCGTTGGCGTCGACCAGCACCACCTTGTTCTGTGCCAGCTGGATGGCGAGCTGTTCGGCGGTGGGAATCAGGCCTTGCGGTGTGAAACGGGGAGGATTGGCTGGGTTCATCCCCTACATTATAGCGACCAGCTGGCGTATGCCGGCCGTCGCTGCCACCGCCGCCGCCGGCAGGGGCGCCGCGCGCGGTCCGGTCGGCGTCAGGCGCGCGGTGGCGCCTTCGATGAACTGGCTGCTGAAGACGCGCCGCTCGGCCTCGCTGCCGCCATTGTCGATCAGATTGCTCAGCAGCTCGGCGGCGGCCGCCGCCATTTTTTGCATCGGTTGGCGCAGCGTGGTGAGGTTGTAGCTGAGCCAGTTGGACGGTTCGACCGCGTCGAAACCGGCCACCGACAACTGGCCCGGCACGTCCAGGCCCAGCGCGTGGCGGGCGGCGTCCAGGCAGCCGATGGCCGCCACGTCGTTGCCGCAGATGATGGCGTCCGGCACCGCGCCGAGCTGGTCGATGATGGCTTGCAGGCCCGTCGCGCCGCTCTGGTAGTCGCAGTTGCCGGCAACAATCACCGGCGGCGGCAGGCCCAGCTCGGCCATGCGTTCGCAGGCGCCCTGGCGGCGCTCGGTGGCCACACTGGAATCCTCGCGGCCGGAAATGATGCCGAAATGGCGATGGCCGGCGGCGGCCAGCCGGGACACCAGCATGCGGCCGGCCTCGACGTGATCGCAGCTGACGGTGTTGACCGGCTGGTCGCGCTGCATGCGGTTGAACAAGACCAGCGGCATGCGCCGGCGCTCGCATTCGGCGATGTGCTCGGGCGACAGGCGGGCGGCGGCGATCACGCCGTCGACCTGGAATTGCCAGACGTCCGCCAGCGCCCGCCCGACGTCCGCTTCGCGCGCCAGGGTGAACAGCAGCACGTGCTTGCCGTGCGCGTTGATCTGCTTGCTCAGTTCGGCCAGCAGTTCCGGGTAGTACAGATTGGCCTTGTTGGTGATGATCAGCGCCACCATGTTCGAGCGGCGCGTGATCAGGCTGCGCGCGGCGGCGTTGGGAATGTAGTCGAGCACGCTGGCGGCCCGCATCACGCGTTCATGCATGGCCGGGGAAATGCTGGCGCCGGGCTTGAAACAGCGCGACACCGCCGATTGCGAGACGCCGGCCGCCTGCGCCACGTCATACGAGGTGACCCGGCGCTTTTCGCTGGCGATCAGGGCTTTCAGCTGGAGGGCGCAATGTTCAACGGTCTGCTTGGATTTGCTCATCGGGGTGGGGGCCGCAGTCGCATGGTTGTATTTCTAATAGTTTCTCAGCATAAACAATATCTTACTGTGCGGCAACAATAATCGCATTTCTGATCGGAAATATCGCCTCTCTGAAGGCCAAGTGTGGCTAACATGCAATAGCTACTGCGCCGGCGCTTTTTCTGATAGCATATCGCCCCTTTAGCTGCAGGAATTTCAAGATGGCCATTGCTTGCGGAGTCGATTTCGGCACGTCCAATTCCACCGTTGGCTGGGTGCGTCCCGGCCAGCCGGTGATGCTGGGACTCGAGGATGGCAAAGCCACCTTGCCGTCCGTGGTGTTCTTTAACGCCGACGACGATGAAGTCACCTACGGTCGGGCGGCGCTGGCCGATTATCTGGCCGGTTACGAGGGGCGCCTGATGCGCTCGATGAAAAGCCTGCTCGGCACCAGCCTGATCGACGGCCAGACCGAGGTCGGCGGGCGCGCGCTGCCGTTCCGCATGCTGCTGGCCCAGTTCATTGGCGAACTGAAGCGCCGCGCCGAGCGCGCGGCCGGCCGCGACTTCAGCTCGGCGGTGTTCGGCCGCCCGGTGCACTTCATCGACGACAGCAAGGAACACGACCAGCAGGCCGAGGCCACGCTGGCGGAAGTGGCGCGCTCGGTCGGTTTCAAGGACATCGCCTTCCAGTTCGAGCCGATCGCCGCCGCCTTCGACTACGAGTCGCAGATCGAGCGCGAGGAATTGGTGCTGATCGCCGACATCGGCGGCGGCACCTCCGACTTTTCGCTGGTGCGGCTGTCGCCCGAGCGCGCCAGGAAGGCCGAGCGCCGCGACGATATCCTGGCCAATGGCGGGGTGCACATCGGCGGCACCGATTTCGATAAATATCTGAGCCTGTCGTCGCTGATGCCGCTGCTCGGCTATGGCAGTCGGCTGCGCAACAACAGTGAAGTGCCGTCCAGCTATTTCTTCAATCTGGCCACCTGGCACACCATCAACCAGGTCTACACCAAGAAGATGTGGAGCCAGCTGTCCGACCTGCTGCGCGATTCCGACGAGCAGGAAAAGCTGGGCCGGCTGCAGCGCCTGATCGACGAGCGCGCCGGCCACTGGCTGGCCATGAAGGCCGAAGAAGGCAAGATCGCGCTGTCGGACGCCGCCCGCGTCGAACTGGCGCTGGACCGCCTGGCGCCGCCGGTGACGGTGGCACTGCGGCGCGAGCAGTTCGACGGCGCCATCGACCACCTGGTCGGCTCGGTCGAAACCACGGTGCGCGACCTGCTGCGCGACGCCAGCGTCACGCCGGCGCAGGTCGACACCGTGTTCTTCACCGGCGGCTCCAGCGGCGTGCGCCTGCTGCGCGAGCGCATCGGCGCCGTGGTGCCGGCCGCGCGCAAGGTCGAGGGCGATTTGTTCGGCAGCATCGGCGCCGGCCTGGCGCTGGATGCGGTGCGCAAGTTCGGCTGAGGACGCATATGCTGGATCAACCGATTGTCATGCTGGACTTCGAGACCACCGGGTTGTCGCCGCTGCAGGGCGACCGCATCACCGAGGTGGCGGCGCTGCGCATCGTCGGCGGCCAGGTGGTCGAGCGCTACGTGTCGCTGATTAACTGCCGGGTGCGCATTCCCTCGTTTATCACCGGCCTGACCGGCATCACGCAAGCCATGGTGGACGACGCGCCGCCGGTGGAGCGGGTGGTGCCGGAATTGCTGGATTTCATCGGCGGCGATACGCTGGCCGCCCACAATGCCAGTTTCGACGACAAATTCCTGCGCGCCGAGGCGGCCCGCCTGGCGCTGACGCCGGGCTACACCTCGCTGGTGTGTTCGCTCAAGCTGTCGCGCCGCGTGTTTCCGGCGCTGGGCAGCTACAAGCTGGGCCAGCTGTCCGGTTCGCTCGGCATCCGCTTCCGCAGCGCCGCCCACCGCGCCGAGGCCGATGCCGAGGTGGCGGCCCAGGTGCTGATCCACATCGGCCAGCATCTGCGCGCGGCGTATGGCATCGGCCGCGTCGATGCCGCGTTGCTGGTGGCCGTCAACAAGCTGGCCGCCGCCAAGGTGCCGCAATTCCTGCAGAAACAGTCGCAGCAATAAACGATATCATTTTATCATGGTCCATTTGAGCGGGGTCAAACTTCGCCGACGATAGCGTCTTACACTGCGATCAACGGGTGACAGCGTTGAGCCGAGGTGTAAGGTGAAAAAGCCATGCTTGGCCAAGGAAAGCCATGATAGTTACCGGTGGTATCTGGATGCCGCCGAGCGCGGTGACGCCTATGCGCAATTCAATCTGGCGCTGCTGTACAAGAACGGCGCCGGGGTGGTGCGCGACGAGGGTCAGGCGTTTCGCTGGATGGGACTGTCCGCATCGCAGGGACTGGTGTTCGCGCAAAATCATCTGGGCGCCATGTATTACGCCGGCCGCGGCGTTGCGCCCGACGACGAGCAGGCGGTGCACTGGTTCCGGCTGGCGGCGCGCCAGGGCGACGCCTCGGCGCAGCAGAATCTGGGCCTGATGTACCGCCGGGGCCGTGGCGTCGCGCAAAGCGACGAGGTGGCGGCGGTCTGGTTCGCCCGCGCGGCCGAGCAGGGACTGGCCAGCGCGCAGGCGCTGATCGGCCAGGCTTATGCCCGTGGCCGCGGCGTCAAGCGCAACGAGGCGCTGGCGCTGGCCTGGTTGCGCAAGGCGGCGCTGCAAAACGACGTCGGCGGCCAGCTGCATCTGGGCATGATGTACAAGCAGGGGCGGGGCGTGGCACGCAACGATGCGCAGGCGCTGGCCTGGTTCCGCCTGGCGGCCGAGCGCGGCGACGCCGTGGCACAGCGTCTGGTCGGCCTGGCGTACGCCGAGGGCCAGGGCGTGGGCGCCGACGCCGGCCGCGCCTATGCCTGGCTCAACCGTGCCGCCGAGCAGGAAGACGCCGATGCCCAGTTCAATCTGGGCGTCATGCTGGCCAACGGCAAGGGCGTGCCGCGCGACGAGGAACTGGCCTTCACCTGGTATCGCCGCGCCGCCGGGGCCGGCCATGCGCTGGCCCAGTTCAATCTGGGCGGCATGTACGCGCGCGGCCGTGGCGTGGCGCGCGACGACGTGGCGGCGCTGGACTGGTACCGCATGGCGGCCGAGCAGGGCGCGCCGCACGCGCAGTTCAATGTGGCGGTGATGTACGCCAATGGCCACGGCGTTGCCAAGGACGAGGCGCAAGCGGCCGTGTGGTACCGCAATGCCGCCCTGCAGGGCGATGCCAGCGCGCAAAACAATCTCGGCGTGATGTACGCCAACGGCCTGGGCGTGGCGCAGGACGATGCGCAGGCGGTGGACTGGTACGGCAAGGCGGCGGAACAGGGCCATGCGCTGGCCCAGTACAATCTGGGCGGCATGTATGGCAGCGGCCGCGGCGTCAAGCGCGACGAGGTGCTGTCGTACATGTGGCTGACCTTGGCCGCGCAGGCCGGCGACATGGCGGCCATCAGCAACCGCCGCAAGATGGCGCTGGCGATGTCGCCGCAGACGCTGCTGGCGGCGCAGGAAATGGTGCGCGCGTGGCGTGCCGCGCATCAGGCGGCGCCGGCCGGCCGCTGAGCTGCGCCGGTTGCAATGAACCGGCTTACGGCGCCGGCGGCTGGCGGCGGTCGAGGAACAGGCTGTTGCCGTGGATTTTCTTGGCCTGCTTTTTCGATTCGCTGGCGGCAGTGGCGATCTGGTGATGACTGTAATATTGCTGCGGTTCGACGCGGATCGCGCCCACCGACAGACTCATCAGCGAATAAAACACCTTGCGGCCCTGACGGTCTTCGCTGATATAACCGCCGCGCTCGCGGTCTGCCACACTGTAAAACTGGTCCACGTGGTGGGCGAACTCGGCCAGCACGGCCTGGCAGCGGCGTTCCCAGTCCTCGCTCTGGAACAGCACCATGAAATCGTCGCCGCCGATGTGGCCGACGAAATCGCGGTCCGGGTCGGAATAACAGCTGAGCAGCTTGCCGGTCAGCTGGATCACGTCGTCGCCGCGGCGGTAGCCGTATACATCGTTGAACGGCTTGAAATGGTCGAGGTCGAAGTAGCAGACCCAGAAGCGGCTGCCGCTTTCCAGCAAGCGGTCGATGTGTTCGGTGATCGGCACATTGCCCGGCAACTGGGTCAGCGGATTGGCGTAGCGCGCGGCGTGGATCTGCAACTGGGTGATCTCGCGCATCAGGTCGTGGCCGGTGCCCATGCCCAGGTAGCGGCCCTGGTCGGTGATGATGAAGCCGTTGAACAAATGATGGGCATCGGCTTCGGCCATGCGGAAGCTCAGTTCCTGCAGGCTGGTGGCCTGGTCGGCGATCAGCGGCCGCGCGTCCATGAACTGGCGGCACGATTTTTTGCCGTACAGCTCGCGTTCATAAGGCCGCGCGAAGTGCTCGATCATGTCGAAGCGGCTGATCAGGCCCAGCGGCTGGCCCTGGTCCACCACCGGCAGTATCATCAGCTTGGGATCGGCCTGGAAAATCGCGTAGACCTCGTTGTTGTTCATGGACGGGGGCACCGACCGCACCGCGTGCAGCAGCTTGTGCGCGCTGGCCTTCGGGTCGGCGCCGCGCTGCGGATACACCGCCACGCCGGAGCGCGACAGCGCCTTGACCACTTCCGCCGGCGCGCTGCGGGCCGGGTTCGGATGCGGCCGGCCCAGGTGATAGCCCTGGCCGTAGGCGACGCCGACATCGCGCAGCACCAGCAGCTCGGCCTGGGTTTCCATGCCTTCGGCGATCACCCGCGTATTGGATTTTTCGGCGATTTCCTGGATGGAGCGCACGAACTGCAGCTTGACCGGGTCCTGGTTGATGCCCTGGATGAAATGCATATCGATCTTGACGTATTCCGGCCGCAGCTCCGACCACAGCCGCAGACTGGAAAAGCCTTCGCCCAGATCGTCGATGGCGATCTGAAAGCCCATTTTACGATAATGCAACACCGCTTCGCGCATCAGCGCATAATCATAGGTGGGCTGGTTTTCGGTCAGCTCGATGATCACGCGGTCCGGGTTGATGCCGATCCGGTGGATGTATTCCAGGGTTTCGCCGTGGCGGGCGTCGCGCTGCAGCAGCGAGTCGGGACTGACGTTGAGGAACAGCTTGCCCGGCAGTTCCAGCTCGGCAAAGCGCTCCAGCACCACGCGCCGGCACAGGTGTTCGACCTGTACCGTCAGGCCATTGGCGCGCGCCGCCTTGAACAAATTCAGGGGCGAATGTAATGGACTGTCCGACGGCCCGCGGATCAAACCTTCATAAGCGATGATTTCGCCCGTCTGCATGTGTACAATCGGTTGAAATAGCGCGCTCAGCTGCCGGCGCGCCAGAATATCGTGCAGATGGGTGCGCAACATGGCATCCTCATCCTCTTCGCGAGGCTTGAGATAGGTGATGGTGGCGCCGGCGGCGGGCTGGAGAGCGGAGTTCACGGTGAGGTTGGCTGGGTCGGTTTAACTGGATAAGTTTAATGATGTATTGTGACAGCATGATGAATTTGAGAAACATTGCAGCCGTTCCCCTGCTGCTGGCCGCGGCCGGCGCCGGCGCCACCGGCGTCGCGGTGCAGGTGCAGGACACCAGCGGCAAGGTGCTGCCGGACGCCGTGGTCTACATCGAGGGCGACGGCATCCCCGCCCGGGCCGCGCCCAGGGAGGCGCAGATCGAGCAGAAGGGACTGAAGTTCCTGCCGCTGGTGACGGTGGTGCAGACCGGCGCCACCATCCAGTTTCCCAACAACGACAAGGTACGCCACCACATCTATTCGTTCTCGCCGGCCCACAAGTTCGACCAGAAGCTGTATTCGGGGCAGCAGGCCACGCCGCAGGTGT
The DNA here is from genome assembly GCF_004614165.1 of Duganella callida. Classification (GTDB taxonomy): domain Bacteria; phylum Pseudomonadota; class Gammaproteobacteria; order Burkholderiales; family Burkholderiaceae_D; genus Rugamonas; species Rugamonas callida. Next base: position 64,305 of record NZ_SPVG01000264.1, read on the forward strand.
TCGACAAGGCCGGCACGGTGGTCCTGGGCTGCAATATCCATGACAAAATGATCGCGTACGTCAGGGTGGTCGACACGCCATACTTCGCCCGCACCGACGGCGCGGGCGCGGCCCGCATCGAGCTGCCGAAGGAGGGCAGGTATACGGTCAAGGTCTGGCACTACAATGCCGCCGGCGGCGGCACCGCGGAGGAGGCGGTGACGGTGAAGGCCGGCGCGGAGCCGGCCACCGCCGTGTTCAAATTGGCGATGAAGCCGCCGGTGGCCGGCGACCCGTCCGGCCTGTGAGCTCGATAAGGACCAGCATGCGATTTCGCAGTCTCGAAAGCCGTATCGTCACTTTGTTCCTGGTGCTGATCGTCGCCGTCCAGGTGGCCGGCCTGCTGGTGATCCAGCGCGGCATCGACAACAATGCGCGTCTCTCCATCGGCGCGGAACTGAACAATGGCGCCAAGGTGTTCCGCCGCCTGCTCGACCAGAACGCCCAGAGCCTGCGCTTCGGCGCGCGGCTGCTGGCGCGCGACACGGCGTTCCTGGCGGCCATCGGCAACAATGATGAAGGCGACCGCGCCACCATCGAGTCGGCGCTGGAAAACAGCGGCCGCCGCATCAAGGCGTCGCTGTCGATGCTGATCGGCGAGGACCGCAGGATCGGCGCCACCACCAATCCCAAGCAGTCGGCCGCGCTGGAGCAGATCGCCCTGAGCATGCTGGACGCGGCGGAGGCGGCCGACGGCGCCAACGGCATCGCCATCGTCGACCACCGGCCGTATCAGATCGTGGCCATGCCGATCAAGGCGCCGATCACCATCGGCTGGATCGTCATGACCTTCCCGATCGACCGCCAGCTGGCCAACGACATGCGCGAAGTGACCTCGCTGCACACCACGGTGCTGACCCGCGACCCGCAGGGCAGATGGCTGCAGGCCGGTTCCACCTTCGTCGGGCCGTCGGCGCAGGCGGTGGTCGACCAGTTGCAGGCATTGCCGGCGGCGCCGGCCGGTCCGTTCGACATGACGGTGGAAACCGCGCAGTACAGCGCGCGCCTGACGCCGATCGGCGAGGATAACGGATCCACCGCCAGCGTGCTGCTGGCGCGCTCGATCGACGAGGCCACGGCCGAATACCGCCGGCTGGAGCGCTGGCTGGTCGGCCTGACGCTGGGCGGCATCTTCGTTTCGGCACTGGCCATCGTGCTCGCCGCCAAGCGCATCGCGCAGCCGATCAGCGCTCTCGCCGTCACCGCCAAGCGGCTGGAGGAGGGCGATTACAAAGTCCCGATCGACAGCACGCGCGAAGATGAAATCGGCGCGCTGGCCCATGCCTTCGACGCCATGCGCGAAGGGATCGCCAAGCGCGAGCAGGAAATCCGCCGCCTGGCGTACTGGGACACGCTGACCAATCTGCCCAACCGCGCGCAATTCGTGCTGCTGCTGAACGACGCGCTGCCGGAGGCGCAGCGGCGCGAAGAACATCTGTACGTGCTGATGATGGACCTGGACCGCTTCAAGCATGTCAACGACGTCATGGGCCACAGCTTCGGCGACGCCCTGCTGCGCCAGGTCGCGGGCCGCCTGCAGCTGCTGCTGGCCAACCGCCGGCAGTCGTCGGCGCAGGTGGCGCGCCTGGGCGGCGACGAATTCGCCGTGCTGCTGCCGGCCGCCAATCTGGACGCGGCGCAGATGATGGCCTACGAAATCCTGCAGGCGCTGGAGACGCCGCTGTCGCTGGAAGACCAGATGGTGGACATCGGCGCCGGCCTGGGCATCGCCGGGTATCCCGAACATGCGGCCGACGGCGAGACCCTGCTCAGCATGGCCGAGGTGGCGATGTACGCGGCCAAGCAGCGTACCGAGGGACCGGTGGTGTACGACCCGGCGATGGACAAGTCCAGCGCCAAGAGCCTGTCGCTGCTGACGGAGCTGCGCAACGCGGCGGAAGGCAACCAGTTCCGCCTGCACGTGCAGCCGAAAATCTCGCTGGCCAGCGGCCAGGTGGTGGGGATGGAGGCGCTGGTGCGCTGGGTGCATCCGGAGCGCGGCAATGTGTTTCCCGACGAGTTCATACCGTTCGCCGAGCAGACCGGCTTTATCCGCATCCTGACGCGCTGGGTGATGGAGCGGTCGGCCGAATTGTGCCGCGAGCTGGCGGGGCGCGGCCATCATCTCAAGGTGTCGGTCAACCTGTCCACGCGCGACCTGCTGGACCAGGACCTGCCGGCCAAGTTTGCCGATCTGCTGTCGCGCCACAAGCTGGGACCGGGCTCGTTCTGCCTGGAGATCACCGAGAGCGCCATCATGGACGATCCGGTGCGCGCGCAGCAGACGCTGGAACGCCTGAGCGCCATGGGCCTGGATTTGTCGATCGACGATTTCGGCACCGGTTATTCCTCACTGGCCTATCTCAAGCGGCTGCCGGTGAATGAGCTCAAGATCGACAAGTCCTTCGTGCTGAACATGGAGCACGACGAGGGCGACACCAAGATCGTGCGCTCCACCATCGACCTGGGCCACAACATGGGCCTGCGCGTGGTGGCGGAAGGCATCGAGAGCGAAGCCGTGTGGCGCCTGCTGGCGGACCTGGGCTGCGACCAGGGCCAGGGCTATTTCATGAGCCGCCCGATTCCGGCCGACCAGCTGGTGCCATGGCTGGAGAAGTGGCAGGCGCCGCTGGCCGCAGCGGCGGTGGAGGGGGCGGTCAGCTACGCCAAATAAAAATCGCTTTGCTTTCAGGCTAACGTGTCATATTTGTCATAGTTCACGTTATGATCTGTACTCCTGATGACCTTCCATGGATACGGATCACACATGCAACGCAAAGCACTTCTGGCTTCCCTCATCCTTTCCCAGGCCGCGCTGGCCCAAAACTGTCCGGCGCCGGGCGCGCCGCTGAACTATCCGGTGTCGCATACGGTGGAGCAGCAGGACAACTACCATGGCACCGTCATCGCCGATCCGTACCGCTGGCTGGAAGACGCCAACAGCGCCGAGACCAAGGACTGGGTGGACGCGCAGAACAGGCTCACGCAAGGCTATCTGTCGCAGATCGGCAATCGCGACGCCATCAAGTCGCGCCTGACCCGCCTGTGGAACTTCGAGCGCTTCAGCGTGCCGTTCAAGGAAGGCGGGCGCTATTTCTACAGCCGTAACGACGGCCTGCAGAATCAGTCGGTGCTGTACACCATGAAGTCGCTGGCCGACGTGCCACGCATGCTGCTCGACCCGAACACGCTGGCCGCGGACGGCACCGTGGCGCTGGCCGGACTGGCCGTGAGCCCGAACGGCAGGTATCTGGCCTACAGCACCGCCGCTTCGGGCTCGGACTGGAACGAGATCAAGGTGCGCGACATCGACAGCGGCGCCGATGTCGAGGATCACATCAGGTGGGTCAAGTTCTCGCGTACCGCCTGGCTGCAGGATGGTTCGGGCTTCTTCTACAGCCGCTACGACGAGCCTAAGGAAGCCACCAAGCTGGCCGTCGTCAACTACTTCCAGAAACTGTACTTCCACAAGCTCGGCACCCGGCAGAGCGAGGATGTGCTGGTGTACGAGCGCCCGGATCACAAGGACTGGGGCTTCAGCGCCGAAGTGACGGAGGATGGCCGCTACCTGGTGATTCACGCGTCGCAGGGGACGGAGAACAAGAACCGCGTGTTCTACAAGGAGCTGGGCAAAAAGGATGCGAAAGTGGCGGGCCTGCTGGAAGACTTCGACGCGGCCTATGATTTCATCGGCAACGACGGCCCGGTATTCCTGTTCCGCACCGAGCGCAATGCGCCGCGCGGGCGCATCGTCAGCATCGACACCCGCAAGCCCGGTGTGCTGAACTGGAAGCAGATCGTCCCGGAGAGCAGCAATACCATGGTGTCGGCGTCGCTGGTGAACAACCAGCTGATCGTCGATTATCTCAGCGACGCGCACAGCCTGGTCAAGGTCTACGATCTGAAAGGTAAGGCGCTGCACGATATCGAGCTGCCGGGACTGGGCACGGCCGGCGGCTTCAGCGGCAAGCGCGCCGATACCGAGACCTTCTATTCGTACACCAGCTTCACCACGCCGTCGACCATCTACCGCTATGACCTGAAGGCCAACAAGAGCAGCGTGTATCGCCAGCCGAAGGTGGACTTCGATCCGGAAGTCTATGAGACCCGCCAGGAGTTCTTCACCTCGCGCGATGGCACCAAGGTGCCGATGTTCATCGTCGCCAAAAAGGGCATCAAGCTGGATGGCGGCAATCCGACCTACCTGTACGGCTATGGCGGGTTCAATATCTCGCTGACCCCGAGCTTCTCGGTGGCCAACCTGGCCTGGCTGGAGATGGGCGGCGTGTACGTGATGGCGAATCTGCGCGGCGGCGGCGAGTACGGCGAATCGTGGCACGCCTCCGGCACCAAACTGCAGAAGCAGAATGTATTCGATGACTTCATCGGCGCGGCGGAGTGGCTGATCGCGCATAAGGTGACATCGCCGGCGAAATTGTCGATCGGCGGCGGCAGCAACGGCGGCCTGCTGGTCGGCGCGGCGATGACGCAGCGGCCGGACCTGTTCGCGGCGGCGGTGCCGCAGGTGGGTGTGATGGATATGCTGCGCTTCCACAAGTTTACCATCGGCTGGGCGTGGACATCGGATTATGGCTCGTCAGACAATCCGGAGGAATTCAAGGCGCTGGTCAAATATTCGCCGCTGCACAATCTGAAGAAGGGCGTCTGCTATCCGGCGACCATGATCACCACCGCCGACCATGACGACCGCGTGGTGCCGGCCCACAGCTTCAAGTTCGCCGCCACCGCGCAGGCGGACCAGGCGCCGGGCGGCGCGCCTATCCTGATCCGTATCGAGACCAAGGCCGGCCATGGCGCCGGCAAACCGACCAGCAAGCAGATCGAGGAAGTGGCCGACCGCTGGGGCTTCATCTCGCGCGCGCTGAAGATGGATGGCAGCGAACCGGCCAGCCACGCGGCGGGGCAGCAATGAGCCGCGCGTCTCTGGCGCGACCGCTGCTGCTGGCCGTACTGATGGCCGGCGCTACCGGATTTGCCGGCGCTGCGCCGTCTGCGGCCGGCGCGGCGCCGGCAGCCGCCAAATCGCTCGCCGACCTCACGCGCGCGCTGCAGCCCCAGCCCGGCTTCATCGACGTCTGGCGCGACGTCGACAAGGGCCGGGTGCTGCTGGCCGTCGGCGCGCTGGAGCAGCCGTTCATGCTGGTCAGCTCCCTGCCATACGCGCTCGGTTCGAACGACGTCGGCCTCGATCGTGGCCAGGCGGGCGAGATGCGCATGGTCCATTTCGAGCGGCATGGCGCGCGGCTATTCCTGGTGCAGGACAACACCAACTACACCGCCGTTTCGCAGGACCGAGACGAGCGCGCCGCCGTGCGTGAATCGTTCTCCAATTCGGTGCTGTGGGCGGGCGAGATTCTCGCCAGCGATAACGACCGCTATCTGGTCGACTTTTCCAGCTTCCTGCTGGCCGACCATCACGGCATCGCCGGCAGTCTGGCGCGCACCCGGCAGGGGACGTATGCCGTCGATCCGGCCCGCAGCGCCGTGCTGGCGGCCGAAGCCAAGGCCTTCCCCGACAACGTGGAACTGGAGGCGCTGCTGACTTTCGCCGGTCCGGGGCAGGGCGAATATGTGCGGCAGGTGGCCGCCGATCCGGCCAGCCTGTCGATGCGCCAACGTATCAGCATGGTGCGCCTGCCGCGGCTGGAGGCCGCGGGCGGCTGGCATCCACGCCCCTATCATCCATATTCGGGTGGCTTTGACAGCAGCTACTTCGACTACGCCACGCCGATGTCCGACAGCATCGACGTGCACTGGCAGGTGCGCCACCGGCTGGAAAAGACCGACCCGTCGGCCACCGTCAGCACCGTCAAAAAGCCGATCGTGTATTACGTCGACCGCGGCGCGCCCGAGCCGATACGCTCGGCGCTGATCGCCGGGGCATCGTGGTGGGCCAGCGCCTTCGAAAAGGCCGGTTTCAAGGACGCCTACCGCGTCGAACTGCTGCCGGAGGGCGTGGACGCACAGGACATCCGTTACAACGTCATTAGCTGGGTGCACCGCGCCACGCGCGGCTGGTCGTACGGGAATGCCTTGACCGATCCGCGCACCGGCCAGATCCTGCGCGGCGCCGTCACGCTGGGATCGCAGCGCGTGCGCCAGGACATCCTGATCGCCGAATCGCTGCTGGCGCCCTACGGGAAGAACGCCCCTGCGGACAAGCATCAACTGGCCGAGGAAATGGCGCTGGCGCGCGTGCGTCAGCTGGCGGCGCATGAAGTCGGCCACACGCTGGGCTTCGCCCACAACTTTGCCGCCAGCCGCATGGGCAATGGCTCGGTGATGGACTATCCGCATCCGATTCTCGCATTGAACGACAAGGGCGAGGTCGATCTGTCGAACGCCTACGGTGTCGGCGTCGGTCCGTGGGACGACTACATTGTCAACTACATCTACGGCGACTTCGGCGGCGGCCAGCAGGAGCAGGCCGCGCTGGCGAAATTGCGGGCCGCTGCACGCGCGGCCGGCCTGCTGTACTCCAGCGACCAGGATGACCGCGCGCCGGGCGCCAGCCACCCGGATGGCCTGCTATGGGACTTCGGTCCGGACACGCTGAAGACCTGGGATCAGCTGGGCGCGGTGCGTCAGCGCGCGCTGCAGACCTTTTCGACCGCCGTGCTGCCGGACGCGCGCCAGATCGGCGAACTGGAAGCCCGGCTGGTGCCGGTCTATCTGCTGCAGCGTTACCAGGGCGAGGCCGTGGCGCGTCTGATCGGCGGCGGCGATTTCGATTACACCAGCGCCGGCGACGTGCGCGCTGGCGCCGGCCGGGCCGGCATCCGCAGCACGCCGGCCGATGTGCAGCGGCAGGCGATTAACCGGCTGACCGATAGCCTGCGCGCCGAATATCTGACGCTGCCGCCCAACGTGCTGGACGTGCTGACGCCGCCGGCAGCCGGATATGCGCGCAACCGCGAATACTTTGCGACCAAAATGGGTTCGGTGTTCGACGCGCTGTCGATCGCCGAAACCGGAGCGGCCCAGAGCACCGGTTTTCTGTTGGACCCGGGCCGCATCAACCGCGTGGCCTGGCAACACGCGCGCGACAGCAAACAGCCGGGCGTGCAAGAACTGCTGTCCGTGCTGCTGCAGAAGACCTGGAAGCGCGCACCGGTGCCGGCCGCGCTGACCGGCGGCGAGGCGGTTCAACTGGCCGCCGACTGGGTGGTGGTGGACAGCCTGCTCAATCTGCTGGACGGCGGCCAGCTGCATCCGCAGGTGGCAGCGGAAGTGCGTGAGGCGGTGCGCGAGCTGGCGCAATGGTTGCAGAAAAATCCGGCCCAGGGCGTCGCCGCCGGCAGTCGCAGGCAGGCGGCCGAGTTGATCATGGCCTACCTGACCGATCCGCGCAGCGTCAAGCTGCGTCCGCTGCCTGTGGTGCCGCCCGGCGCGCCTATCTGAGCCGCGTCAACGGTGCGCACCAAAACAAGGCATTTGTTTGGTGCGCACAGCACTGGTGCGGAGTCCCGCACAAAATCAAAACACATTGAAATCAGGCACTTAAATATTGCACCAAATTGGAACGGAAATTGCTTTCCATGTTAGTTCTTTATTTTGCGTGCTTTATTTTGGGGAGTGATTTTGATGTGTGGATACAAAGACGGCGCCGATGCCTTGTTTATCTTGCTCGGCGCTATCATGATTTTGGCGATGCATGCGGGTTTTGCCTTCCTCGAATTGGGCACGGTGCGCAAGAAAAATCAGGTCAATGCGCTGGTGAAGATCCTGGTCGATTTCGCGGTGTCCACGATCGCGTACTTTTTCGTCGGCTACAGCATCGCCTATGGCATCAATTTCTTTGCGTCGGCCGACGTGCTGGCGGCGCGCAATGGCTATGAGCTGGTCAAATTCTTCTTCCTGCTGACCTTTGCTGCCGCCATACCCGCCATTATTTCCGGCGGCATCGCCGAGCGCGCGCGTTTTCATCCGCAGACGATGGCGACGGCGCTGCTGGTCGGCCTGGTCTACCCTTTCTTTGAAGGGATGGTCTGGAACAACCGCTTTGGCGTCCAGGCCTGGCTGACGCAAGCTTTCGGCGCGGCGTTTCACGACTTTGCCGGCTCGGTGGTGGTGCATGCCATGGGCGGCTGGATCGCGCTGCCGGCGGTGCTGCTGCTGGGCGCGCGCCGCGGCCGCTACATGAAGAACGACGCCATCGCCGCGCATCCGCCGTCGTCGATTCCGTTTCTGGCGCTGGGCGCGTGGATCCTGACCGTGGGCTGGTTCGGCTTCAATGTCATGAGCGCGCAGGCGCTGGACAAGATGAACGGGCTGGTGGCGGTGAATTCCTTGATGGCCATGGTGGGCGGCACGCTGGTGGCGCTGATGATGGGGCGCAACGATCCCGGCTTCGCCTACAACGGTCCGCTGGCCGGCCTGGTGGCGGTGTGCGGCGGCTCCGACCTGATGCACCCGCTGGGGGCGCTGGTCACAGGCGGCATCGCCGGCGCCATCTTCGTCTGGATGTTCACGCTGGCGCAAAACAAGTGGAAGATCGACGATGTACTCGGCGTCTGGCCGCTGCACGGTTTGTGCGGCGCCTGGGGCGGCGTTGCCGCGGGCATCTTCGGCCAGCGGGCGCTGGGCGGCGCCGGTGGCGTCTCGCTGCTCTCGCAAGTGGCGGGCACGGCGCTGGGAGTGGCGATCGCCGCCCTCGGCGGCTATGCCGTGTACGGTTTGCTAAAGGCCACCCTCGGACTGCGACTCGATCCGGAAGAAGAGTTCCAGGGCGCCGACCTGTCCATTCACCGCATTACCTCGACGCCGGAGCGCGAATCCAACTGGTGAGCCGATTATCATTGACATTGCTGGCGGCGGGTGCGATGCTGAGCAGACCTCACCAAGGGAGCGATCATGAATACCACGCGATCCACCCGTCTGCTGTTGCTGCTGGCGTCAGGCGCCGTCAGTCTCTCTTCGGCTCAGGCCGCCAATCTGGTGCAGATCGACGGCCAGCACGCGACCTTCTTCTACGATGCCGATTTCTGGGGCCTGGGCGCGGCCAGCGTGCAGGGCGATGCGATCACGCTACAGGTGCGCCCCGACTTCGCCGTCGCGGCCAGCGTGCGGACCGGCACCACGACCGCAAATCAACTGCAGCAGGCATTCGACTTTGCCAGCCCAGGCGTGGTGGCGGTGGCCAAGTCCGGCTATAACCTGCAAACGCTGGTCGGCAGCAGCCTGAGCGGAAATTATGCCCTGGCTGCCGGCGGCAGTCAGGTCAATGTCACCCTGAGCGGCAGCTTATTGTTGGGCGAGATGGACCATGGGGTGTTTGTGCCGCAAAGCGGCTTTACCGGTTACACCACCGAAGCGGACTTCACCTCGAGCGGCGCCGCGCGCTCGGCGCCATTCAACGCACTGATGTACACCGGAAATATTCTCCCGTACGTGTCGACGCTGGGCGTCGAGAGTTATCTAAGCACTTACGTGCGCCAGGTCGGCAGCGGCACATCGGCGTTGTCGCTCGACACGGTCGCCTACCAGTTCGCCACGGTCGCGATTCCCGAGCCGCACACGTACGCGCTGCTGCTGGGCGGCCTGAGCCTGATGCGCTGGGCGAGAAAGCGCAACTTCTGAAAGTGGCTTAATTACAATTGACTTTGGCCGCTACGGATGAGATGCTGTTTCGACATCATCTCTGGAGCCATCATGAATATTGCGAAATTACCCCGTCTGCTGATTCTGGCGGCTGGCGCCGCCTGGCTGTCTTCCGCTGGCGCCACCAATCTGGTTCAGATCGATGGCGCGCACACCACGTTTTTCTACGATGCCGACTTCTGGGGGCTGGGCGCCGCGTCCGTACTTGGCGATACCATTTCCCTGCAAATGCGGCCCGACATGAACGTTTCGGCATCCGTGCGGGCCGGCAGCACCACCGCCACTCAGACTCAGCAGGCCACCGACTCTGACAGTGTCGGCATCGTGGCCGTCGCCAAAACCGGCTACAGCCTGACGACCAAGGTTGGCACCGGCCTCAACGGCAGCTACTTCACTGCCGCCAAGGGCGGTGATGTGCAGGTGTCGCTGGGAGGTACCATTTTCACCGGCTATATGGAGAATGGTGCATTCCGGTCGCAGGATGTCGTCACCGGCTCCGCCACCTATTTCTCGAATGCGTCGAACGGCAGCGCGGCGCAGGCAGGTAGTTTCGATGTGCTGATGTACAGCGCCAACCCGCTCACTTATGCCAATGCGATTGGTGTCGACAACTACCTGAGCACCTACGCCTACCAGAGCGGCAGCGGCTCATCCAGCTTGTCGCTGAACGCGGTACGCTATGAGTTCTCGGCGGTTGCGGTTCCCGAGCCCGAGACGTACGCCATGCTGCTGGGCGGGATCGCGGTACTGGCCGGCGTCGCCCGCCGTCGCGGTGGCACGGCTTAACGGTGGATCACGACCATCAGCGCTTTCGCCTCGGTTTTGCCGATGTTACGGACGATGTGCTGCTGGTCGGCCGGATAACGCGCGGTGCCGCCGGTCTTGACCTTCCTTTTACTGTGACCCACTTCCACCTCGACGGCACCGTGCAGTAGCGTCACGTGCTCCTGCGCGCCCGGGTCGTGGCCCTGCGAGGCCAGTTCGCCGCCGGGCGCCAGCGTCAGTTCATACCATTCATATTTCCCCGCCAGTTCCATCGGCCCCAGGATGCGCAGCACGTAGCCGGCGTGGTTGCCGGGCAGGGTGGGCGTCTCGTGGGCGTCGATCACGCGGATGGTTTCCGCTTCCTTCTCGGCCGTGGCCAGCAGCTCGCCGATCGGCACGCCCAGCGCGTTGGCCAGGCGCCAGGTGATGGCGATGGTCGGATTGGCCTTCTCGCGTTCGATCTGCGACAGCATGGATTTGGAGACGCCGGCAATGCGCGACAGGTCTTCCAGGGTCAGGCCCCGGGCCAGGCGCAAACGCTGGAGTGCGGCGCCGACTTCCGGCGGCGCGTTGGTCGAAACGGGTGCTTGCATTGTTTTATTCGGCAGATGGTCTACATTTCAAATGAATCGGCTTGCCATGCGGGTTGCGCAGTTCACTGGTTCTCTATAATATTCAATATATCGAACTTGCATTCGAAATAGCGAATTCCGCATAAGGCAGTGAAATCGTAACACAGACAAGGATCATCATGACCAATCAAGCAAAAAGCACTTTCTACAGCGGCCTCCAGAGCACCCTGGACCAACTGCGCGAGCAGGGCCTGTTCAAGCCGGAACGCGTGATCTCGTCGCGCCAGGGCTCGGAAGTGATGAGCGAGGATGGCCGCATGCTGATCAATATGTGCGCCAACAACTATCTCGGCCTGTCGGGCCAGGAGTGGGTGGCGCAGGCGGCCATCGCCGCCACCGAAAAATACGGCTACGGCATGTCGTCGGTGCGTTTCATCTGCGGCACCCAGACCGTGCACAAGCAGCTGGAGCAGGCGCTGTCGACCTTCCTCGGCACCGAGGACACGATCCTGTACGCGGCCGCCTTCGACGCCAACGGCGGCGTGTTCGAGCCGCTGTTCGACGAAAACGACGCCATCATCTCCGATGCGCTGAACCACGCCTCCATCATCGACGGCATCCGCCTGTGCAAGGCGGCGCGCTTCCGTTACGCCCACAACGACATGGCCGACCTGGAAAAGCAGTTGCAGGCCGCCGCCGACAAGCGCCACAAGGTGATCGTCACCGACGGCGCGTTTTCGATGGACGGCACCATCGCCCAGCTGGACAAGATCTGCGACCTGGCCGACAAGTACGGCGCCCTGGTGATGATCGACGAGAGCCACGCCTCCGGCTTCATGGGCAAGACCGGCCGCGGCACGCATGAGCACTTCAATGTGATGGATCGCGTCGACATCATCACCGGCACGCTGGGCAAGGCGCTGGGCGGCGCCATGGGCGGCTTTACCTCCGGCCGCAAGGAGGTGATCGAGATGCTGCGCCAGAAGTCGCGCCCCTATCTGTTCTCGAACACGCTGGCGCCGGCGATTGCCGGCGCGTCGCTGGCGGTGCTGGAGCGTCTGTCGTCGTCGACCGAACTGCGCGACCGCCTGCACGAAAACACCGCCTACTTCCGCCAGGAGATCGAGCGGCTCGGCTTCACCATCAAGCCGGGCACGCATCCGGTGGTGCCGGTGATGCTGTTCGACGCGCCGGTGGCGCAGAAGTTCGCCGCCCGCATGTATGAACTGGGCGTGCTGCTGAGCGGTTTCTTCTACCCGGTGGTACCGATGGGCCAGGCGCGCGTGCGCGTCCAGCTGTCCGCCGCGCACACCCGCGCGCAGCTGGACACCGTGCTCAAGGCATTCGAACAGGCTGGCCGCGAACTGGGCCTGCTGAAGAACTGAAACGTCAGGAACAAGAACATGACCCAACAAAAAATTCTCGTCATCGGCGCCAATGGCCAGATCGGCAGCGAACTGGTGGAAGCCCTGGCCGCGCAGCACGGCGCGCAGAACGTGATCGCCGCCGACATCAGCCCGACCAATCTGTATAACGCCGCGCGTTACCTGACCCTGAATGTGCTCGACAAGCAGGCGCTGGCCGAGTTGATCGCGCAGGAAGACGTCACCCAGGTGTACCAGCTGGCGGCGATGCTGTCGGCCACCGGCGAAGCGGCGCCGCTCAAGGCCTGGACCCTGAACATGGACGGCCTGCTGAACATCCTGGAAGTGGCGCGCGAACGCGGCGCCATTGGCAAGCCCCTGAAGGTGTTCTGGCCGTCGTCGATCGCCGCGTTCGGCCCGAACACGCCGCAGGCCGATACGCCGCAGCTGACCGTGATGGACCCGACCACCATCTACGGCATCAGCAAGCTGGCCGGCGAGCGTCTGTGCGAATACTACTTCCTCAAATATGGCGTGGATGTGCGGTCGATCCGCTATCCGGGCATCATCAGCTACAAGTCGCCGCCGGGCGGCGGCACCACCGATTACGCCATCGCCATCTTCCACTCGGCCCTGCGTGGCGAGCGCTATGAATGCTTCCTCGGCCCGCAGACCACGCTGCCGATGATCTACATGCCCGATGCGATCCGCGCCACCATCGAACTGATGGACGCGCCGGCCGAGCAGGTCAAGGTGCGTTCGTCCTACAACGTGGCCGGGGTCTCGTTCAATCCCGAGCAGCTGGCGGCCGCCATCACCCGCGCGGTCCCGGACTTCAAGATCGCCTACAAGCCGGACAGCCGTCAGGCCATCGCCGACAGCTGGCCGCAAAGCCTGGACGATGGCGCCGCCACCGCCGACTGGGGCTGGAAAGCGCGCATCGGCGTTGAGGAGATGGTGCAGGACATGCTGACCAATATCGACGTCAGCCTCGGCAAAGCCGCTTGAGCGGCACAAGAATAGAGAGAGACCAACAGATGGACATGAGCGTTTTTGACCTGTTTAAGATCGGCATCGGGCCGTCGAGTTCCCACACGGTGGGGCCGATGGTCGCCGCCCGCAGGTTTTTGCTGGATAACGCTCCGCTCGACGACGTGGCCGAAGTCAGGGCCGAGCTGTATGGTTCGCTGGCGCTGACCGGTGTCGGTCACGCCACCGACAAGGCCGTGCTGCTTGGCCTGATGGGCGAAACGCCGCAGGACGTCAGCCCGACCCGCGTCGACGCGCAGCTGGCCGAAGCCGAAGCGGCGGGGCATCTGAACCTGCTGGGCGCGCACAGCGTGCCGTTCAGGCGCGGCACGCACCTGGTGTTCCACATGGCCGAATCGCTGCCCGAACATCCCAACGGCATGCGCTTCACGTTGACCCGCCAGGATGGCCGCAGCGTCAGCAAGGTCTATTACTCGGTGGGCGGCGGCTTTATCCGCGAAGAGGGCGAGGCGCCGACCGCCGCGGCGGAAGCGCTGCAGGTACCTTACCCGTTCGGCACCATGGACGAGCTGCTGGCGCACGGCGTGCGCAGCGGCCTGTCCATCCCGCAGATGCTGCGCGCGAACGAATGCGTGCGCATGAGCGAGGATGCACTGAACGCCGGCCTCGATAAGATCTGGCAGGTGATGCGCGACTGTATCGCCCACGGCCTCGATACGCCCGGCCAGCTGCCTGGCGGCCTGAATGTGCGGCGTCGCGCCGCCAGCCTGTGGGCGCAGGCCAAGGCCAAGCCGGACAACGCCAACGATCTGCCGCACGACGCGCTGCACCAGGTCAGTTTGTACGCGATGGCCGTCAACGAGGAAAACGCCGCCGGCGGGCGCGTGGTGACGGCGCCCACCAACGGCGCGGCCGGCATCATCCCGGCGGTGCTGCGCTACTATGCGGAAGACTGCAAGCCGCTCGATCCGCTCACCGGCGTGCGCAACTTCCTGCTGACGGCGGCCGCCATCGGCATGCTGTGCAAGCGTAACGCCTCGATCTCGGGGGCCGAAATCGGCTGCCAGGGCGAAGTCGGCGTGGCGTGCGCGATGGCGGCCGCGGGCCTGGTCGCGGCGCTGGGCGGCAGCAATGCGCAGATCGAGAACGCCGCAGAAATCGGCATCGAACATCACCTGGGCATGACCTGCGATCCGATCGGCGGCCTGGTGCAGATTCCGTGCATCGAGCGTAACGGCATGGGTGCGGTCAAGGCGATCACCGCCGCTTCGCTGGCTTTAAAAGGCGACGGGACCCATTTCGTCAGCCTGGACGAAGTGATCGAGACCATGCGCCAGACCGGCGCCGACATGCAGGCCAAGTACAAGGAAACCTCGCTGGGCGGCCTGGCGATCCACGTGATCACTGTGAATCACGCTGCCTGCTGAGCATACGCTCGAACTCTTCCGGCGCCAGCGGTTTGGCGATGTGATAGCCCTGCATCTCATCGCATAGCTGCTCGCGCAGGAATTCCTTCTGCTCCAGCGTCTCCACGCCTTCCGCGATGGTGGTCAGTCCCAGACTGCGCGCCATGTTGATGATGGCGCAGACGATGGCCTTGTCTTCCACATCCGTGCTGATATCGCGCACAAAGGACTGGTCGATCTTCAGCTTGTAGACCTTGAACTTCTTCAGGTGACTCAGCGACGAAAAGCCGGTGCCGAAATCGTCGATCGACATGCGGATGCCGCGGTCGTGCAGCTGCGTCATGGTGGCGATCGCGCCCTGCGGGTCCTGCAGCGCCACGCCCTCGGTCAGTTCGAGTTCCAGGTATTCCGGCGGCAGCCCTTCCTCGTACAGTATCTGCGCCACCTGCGAGGGCAGGTCGGCGATGCGGAACTGCACCGCCGACAGGTTCACCGCCATCACCAGCGGCGGCAGGCCTGCGTCCAGCCACCGGCGCGCCTGGCGCACGGCCTGGCGCAGCACCCAGTCGCCGATGGAGATAATCAACCCGCTTTCCTCGGCCGCCGGGATGAATTCGGCCGGCGATACCGCGCCCAGTTCGGGGGCGTCCCAGCGCAGCAGGGCTTCCGCGCCGCAGATGCGGCCCGTCTTCAGGGAAACCTGCGGCTGGTACACCACGCGCAACTGTTCGCGTTCGAGCGCATGCCGCAGGCCGTTCACCACTTGCAGATGGCGCGCCGCGCGCTGCTGCATGGCGGCGGTGAAGAAGCGGAAGTCGTGACGGCCGGCGCGCTTGACCTGGTACATGGCGGCGTCGGCGCGTTGCAGCAGGGTTTCCACGTCCAGGCCATCGTCGGGATACATGGCGATGCCGATCGAGGCGGACACTTTCAGCTCATGCAGGCCGACCGTGTACGATTCGCCGGTCAGGTCGAGCAGCTTGCGGGCGACGTCGCTGGCCTCGCTGCTGCCCACGTGGCGCAGCACGAAGATGAATTCGTCGCCGCCCAGGCGCGCCACCAGGTCGTCTTCGCGCAGGCAACTGGTCAGGCGCAGCGCCAGCTCGGACAAGAGGGCGTCGCCGACGGTGTGGCCGAGCGAATCGTTGATGTCCTTGAAATGGTCGAGGTCCAGCATCATCAGCGCCAGCGAGGTGCGGGCACTGCGTGCCTGTTCCAGCATCTGGCGCGCGCGCTCGTGGAGCTGCGAGCGGTTCGGCAGTCCGGTCAGCACGTCGTAATGGGCCAGGTATTGCACGCGCTGGTCGGCCTGCTGGCGCACCGCCTCGCGGTCGAAATTCTTCAGGGCGAATTCGATATCGAGCGTCATCTCCAGCAGCAGCTCGCGCACTTCGTGGTCGAAGGCGTCGACCATGTGCGAATAGGGCGCGAAGAAGCCGACGATTTCGCCGTCGCGGCGCAGCGGCACGGCTGCCGACGCGGCCCAGCCATAACGTTCGCCGTGCGCATGCCAGTAGGCCGTTTCCGGCGCGTGCTGGTAATCCTGGCACCAGTAGGGCTGACCGCTGCGGTAGGACAGCCCGATCGGTCCGCGTCCTTCCGGCACGGCGGCGTCGAGCGATACTTCCAGCTGATCCAGGTACTCGATGCCGGCGCCGTAGGACGCCACCGGCGTGATGCGGCCGTGATCGCGGTCTATCATGCCGATCCACGCCATCGCCATGCCGCCGTGCCGCACCACGTCGCGGCAGATGCGGTCGAACAGTTCGGCCTCGCTGCGGCTGCGCACGATGGCCTGGTTGCACTGGCTGAGCGCCGCGTACAGGCGGCTGACGCGCTGGATGCGCTCCAGCGCGGCCAGTCGTTCCTGATCCAGGCTGGCCAGGCTCTGCCTGGTCTGCGCCAGCCAGCCCCAGACGCTGTTGTCGCCGCCCTCGCGTACCTGCAGCGGTTCGGAAAAATCGCCCCGTCCCAGCTTCTCCATCGCGGCGTGCAGCTGGTCGACCGAGCAGCCGAGCACCTTGTCCAGCCGGCGCTTGGCGCGCCATACCAGCAGCACCAGCACGATGGCGCTCAGCATGAAAGCGGCCCGCGCGAGGTTGGCGTCCAGCGCGGTCTCCGTCACCAACCGGCGGGTTCGGCGGTCGACGCTGTCGTTGACTTCCCCGATCGGCCGCATGATGTCCGCCTTGGCGCGATGATAGGCGTCGTCGTGCAGCATGGCGATGGCGCGCTGGATGGCGGCGGTCTCGCCACTGTCGCGCAGCCGCATGGCGGCGGATTCGGTGCCGGCCAGCTTGTCCGATTCGTTCTTGGCGGCCGACAGCAGCGCCACCTCCTCCGGGGTGAAGCCGGCTTCGCGCACCAGCTGCATCAGCGGCACGCTGGTCGTGGCGCCACGCGGACGCCGGTTGTTGTCCGTGACCAGATCCCAGTAGACGTTCTGGTAATTCTGCGGCCGCGGCGTGCGGCCCTCGCGGATATCGATGATTTCCTGAAAACTCCGGCGGAATTGCGTGTCGCCGGTGACCGCGTAGGTGCGGGCCATGCGGGTCAGATCGTCGGAGGACTGACGCAGTTCCTCCACCAGGTTGTGCGAGTCGTAACGCAGCTCATTGGCGCGGTCGATGCGCTTTTCGGTCCAGACGTAAAACATGAAGGCGCTGGCCACCAGCAGCAAAATGCCGAAACAGGCCCACAAATAACTGACAAAGGATTGTTGTGATGGTTGTTTGCGGGGAGACGACGTCATTGATTTACAGGGCGAATGGCAGACCTGGAACAGTATATGGCCTGGAGCGGCAGGCGCGCAGCACTCCTGAAGACAGAATATATGGTACTTTGAACGCGACCGATCCGGCGAAAATTAGGCAAGCATCATCATAAAACAACGTGAAATTTCACGGGAATGCGCCGGCCGCACTATAATAGTCCTTCGCTTCGTACCGTTCTGCAGCCCAACCGGACTTTTCTACTCTATGCAATACGTGTCTACCCGCGCCGCATCGGCGGCCGCCGCTTCGTCTTCCCAACAATTTTCGGACATTCTGCTTGGCGGCCTGGCGGCCGACGGCGGCTTGTTCCTGCCGTCCGTCTACCCGCAGGTGAGCGGCGCCGAGCTGGATGCCTGGCGCAAGCTGTCGTACGCCGACCTGGCGTTCGAGATCCTGAAGAAGTTCGCCACCGATATTCCGGAAGCCGACCTGCGCGCGCTGACCGCGAAGACCTACACCAAGGAGGTGTACAAGAACGCCCGCAAGGACGAAGACGCGGCCCAGATCACGCCGTTGCGCGTGCTGGAAGAGGTCAACGGCACCAAACTGGTACTGCAGGCGCTGTCCAACGGTCCGACCCTGGCCTTCAAGGACATGGCCATGCAGCTGCTGGGGAATCTGTTCGAGTATGCACTGGCCAGGCAGAACGCGGAGCTGAACATCTTCGGCGCCACCTCGGGCGACACCGGCAGCGCGGCCGAATACGCGATGCGCGGCAAGCGCGGCATCCGGGTGTTCATGCTGTCGCCGCACAAGAAGATGAGCGCCTTCCAGACCGCGCAGATGTTCAGCCTGCAGGACCCGAATATCTACAACATCGCCATCGAAGGCGTGTTCGACGACGCGCAGGACATGGTCAAAGCGGTGTCGAACGACCTGGAATTCAAGGCGAGGCACAAGATCGGCACGGTCAACTCGATCAACTGGGCGCGCGTGGTGGCGCAGGTGGTGTACTACTTCCGCGGCTACCTGGCGGCGACCACGTCCAATGACCAGAAGGTGTCGTTCACCGTCCCATCGGGTAACTTCGGCAATATCTGCGCCGGCCACATCGCCCGCATGATGGGCCTGCCGATCGACAAGCTGGTGGTGGCCACCAACGAAAATGACGTGCTGGACGAATTCTTCCGAACCGGTGTCTACCGCGTGCGCAAATCGGCCGAAACCTACCACACCAGCAGCCCGTCGATGGACATCTCCAAGGCGTCCAATTTCGAGCGTTTCGTGTATGAACTGGTGGGCCGTGACGGCGACCGCACCCGCGCGCTGTTCCGCAAAGTGGAGACCGACGGCGGCTTCGACCTGTCCGGCAAACCGGGCAGCGATGGCGACGAATTCAGGTTGGTGGCGCAATATGGTTTCAAGTCCGGCAAGTCCAGCCACGACGACCGGGTGAACACCATCCGTGACGTGGCCGACGATTACGGCATCGTGATCGACACCCACACCGCCGACGGCATCAAGGTAGCGATGGAGAACCTGGAGCCCGGGGTGACCATGATCGTGCTGGAAACCGCGCTGGCGGCCAAGTTCAACGAAACCATCCTGGATGCGCTGGGCGAGGATGCCGAGCGTCCCGACGGCTTCGAGAACATCGAAGACCTGCCGCAAAAGTTCGTCGTGATGAAACCCGATGTCGAGGCCATGAAAGCCTACATCGCCGCCAACACGGGGCTGTGATGAGCGAGCCGCGCAAACCCATGCTGTCGGTCGGCGAAGCGCAGGCGCTGATGCTGGGCGCCGTGCGTCCGGTGGCGGATGTGGAAGTCGTTCCGACCTTGCATGCCAACGGCCGCGTGCTGGCCGCGGCCCAGGTGTCGGACCTGAGCGTGCCCGGCGCCGACAACACGCAGATGGACGGCTACGCGGTGCGCGCGGCCGATTGCGTCGGCGGCGGCGCGGCGCTCAAGCTCTCGCAGCGCATCCCGGCCGGCCACGTGGGCCAGCCTTTGCAGCCGGGGACCGCCGCGCGCATCTTCACCGGCGCCATGATTCCGGACGGCGCCGATGCGGTGGTGATGCAGGAGCAGTGCGAACTGAATGGCGATGTGGTGACCATCAAACACGCGCCCAGGGTTGGCGAGTGGGTGCGCCGCGCCGGCGAGGACATCACCGCCGGCAGCGTGGTGCTGCCGGCCGGGACGCGCCTGCGCAGCCAGGAGCTGGGGCTGGCCGCGTCGGTCGGTCTGGCGCAGCTGCCGGTCAGGCGCAAGCTGCGCGTGGCGGTGTTCTTCACCGGCGACGAGCTGACCATGCCGGGCGAGCCGCTGGCGCCGGGGGCGATCTACAATTCCAACCGCTTTACGCTGCGCGCGCTGCTGGAGAATCTGGGCTGCGAGATCACCGATTTCGGCATCGTGCCGGATTCGCTGGAAGCCACCCGCTCGGTGCTGCGCGAGTCGGCGCGGGGACACGACCTGATCATCACCTCGGGCGGCGTCTCGGTCGGCGAGGAAGACCACATCAAGCCGGCGGTGGAGGCCGAAGGCCGGCTGAATATGTGGCAGATCGCGGTCAAGCCGGGCAAGCCGCTGGCATTCGGCGAGGTGCGGCAGGCGTTCTTCATCGGCCTGCCGGGCAATCCGGTGTCCAGCTTCGTGACGTTTTTGCTGTTCGTGCGGCCGTTCATCCTGCGCCTGCAGGGCGTCGAGGGCACGATCGCGCCGCGCGCCTTCACCATGCGCGCCGATTTCGACTGGCCCAAGGCCGACAAGCGCAATGAGTTCCTGCGCGCCCGTATCAACCAGCAGGGTGGGGTGGAACTGTTCCGCAATCAGAGTTCCGGCGTGCTGACGTCGACGGTCTGGGGCGATGGCGTGATCGACAATCCGCCCGGCCAGGCAATCGCGTCGGGCGATCTGGTTCGATTCATACCGTTTAGCGAGTTATTGTACTGATGGTTATTACCGTAAAATTCTTTGCCAGCGTGCGCGAGGCGGTGGGCAGCTCGTCGGAAACGATGGCGCTGCCGACCGGCGTGGCCACGGTGGGCGAACTGCGCGCGCATCTGGCGGCGCGCGGCGAATCCTGGCGGCAGGCGCTGGGCCATCCGGCCCTCCGGATGGCGTACCAGCAGGTGATGTGCAGCCCCGAGACGGCGCTGGCCGACGGCGCCGAGGTGGCGTTCTTCCCGCCGGTTACCGGCGGCTGATGTTGTCGTGTTTGCGGGCGGCGGCGAGGTCTTCGCACATGCCGCATGCCTTGGCGTGGCGATAGCGGCGCCATGAAGTATAGGTAAAGATGCCGGCGGCGATCAGCGCCCAGGCGCCGGCGCTCAGATAATCTTCCTGTGTGGTCGATCCCTTGTACCATTCCACAGCGGCCAGCACCGCGAACAGCGGAACGGCGGCCAGCAGATAGCGTTTCAGCCAGAATATCGCGCCCATAGTCTTCACTCCCTGGTATTTTTAGTAATGGACCGAATGCATGCAGTCTAGTTTGACACCTTTTCGCGTCGCCGTCATCGGCGGCGGCCCCGCCGGGCTGATGGCCGCGCAGACGCTGGCGCAGGGCGGGGCGCAGGTGGACCTGTATGACGCCATGCCGTCGGTGGGGCGCAAATTCCTGCTTGCCGGGCGCAGCGGGATGAATATCACGCACGCCGAGGCGTATGCCGATTTCGTCACGCGTTACGGCGCCGGTGCCGCGCGGCTGAAGCCCATGCTCGACGCGTTCGGCCCGCGCGATGTGCGCGAGTTCGTGCATGGACTGGGACTGGAGACCTTTGTCGGCACCTCGGGCCGCGTGTTCCCGACCGATATGAAAGCGGCGCCGCTGCTGCGCGCCTGGCTGCACCGGCTGCGCGAGAGCGGGGTGCGCTTTCATCAGCGGCATCGCTGGCTGGGGTGGCGGGATGACGGGGCACTGCGCTTCGCGGTGTCTGGAGGCGCAGTGGCGCGCGACGGGCAGGGCGGCGGCAGCGCGATTGCGC
>NZ_SPVG01000248.1 GCF_004614165.1 Duganella callida
CGCCCCCGGCGCGCCGGCCTGGCCGGGCGCGGGCGGCTTGTCGTCGCGGTCGATTTTCAGCCTCGAAATATCAGGAGTTGCCATGGCCGCCTCCCCAATCGGGTTGATATAAATGCATGGTGCGGCAAAAGCCGCGTGGCCGCAAGTCTTTCCTGATTTTTAGGGGGGGGCGTCGCTCAGCGCGTGAGGGCGTGCGTGTGGATGGCCTGTCTGGCCAGGGCGGTGGCGCTGTCCAGCGCATCGGCGGGGCGGACCATGCGGTCCGGCTGCACGCCCACCGTCTGCCAGTTGGCGCGGCTCGAGGTGTTGACGGCGCGGGTGACGGCGATGACGCCACGCAACTGGCGCGACAACGGCTGGCTGGCGCCGACCACCGCGTCGCCGGCGCTCGGCGCGCCGACCACCACCGCGCGGCCCTGGTATTGCTGCAGATCGTAAGCGAAGGCTTCGGCGGCGCCGCTGGTGCGCTCGCTGATCAGCACGAACAGCGGCTTGTCGCCGCCGAAGCGGGCGCCGCGCAAGTCGTCGTCGGTCCAGTATTCCTGCAGCGCGCGGCCGTCGCGATCGACCTGGTCGTGCAGGTGCAGCCGCTTGTCCTTGAAGACATAGCTGCGCTTGTCATCCAGCAGGTAACTGGACAGCAGGGCCGCCATCGCCTCGCCGTCGCCGCCGGCTTCGCGCAGGTCGATGATCAGGGCATCGTCATCGGCCGCCTGGGCCATGAAGCGGCCGGCCGCCTCCAGCGAGGCCCGGTGCAGCGGGCCGAAGCGGGTGATCTGCAGATAACCGATGTTGGCCCCGAGCTGCTGATATTTGCGCAAGCCGTAGTTGTCGGCCGGCGCCGGTGGCGCGGCCGGGCGCTGGCGCTCGTCGCTGAGGTCGTAGGGCACGTATTCGAGGTAGGTGTGGCGGTCCGGGATGATGGCCTGCACGTCGCGCGTCACCTGCGCCGCCAGACTGCGGGCGGTGCGCAATTCGTCGTAAGCGCCGTGCGCCAGTCGGCGGCGCAACTCGTCGGCCGCCTGTTTGGCGCGCGCCGCGTCGACGTGCTGGCCCGTCAGGCGCCGCGCGTATTCGCCGACGATGTGGGCGCGCGCGGGCGCATCCAGCGCCTCGTCCAGCGGCGGCGGCGGCGTTTGCGCACCCACGCCCGGCGACAGCATCAGCAAGGCGGCAAACCAGGCGTTACGGCTCAAAGTAGTCCTCCTCCAGCATGAATTAGTTCCCCGGCAATCTTAACACTTTCCGATCAGAAAACCTCGGCGGCGCGGTACAATCCCGCCTTTCCCCGAAAACGATGTCCCCATGACGATCCCGACCACCATCCTGGACGCGCTGGCGCGCGCCGATGCATCCTGGCACCCGCTGTTGCGCAAGGGCCTGGAGGCGATGATGCAGGCCACCCCCGACTATCTGCCGCAGCTGGCGCAGGATCAGTATCTGCCGACGGAGCAGCGCCTGTTCGCCGCCTTCGCGCAGCCGTTGGACAGGGTGAAGTATGTACTGGTCGGCGAGGGACCATATCCGCGAGCAGAGAGCGCCACCGGCGTCTGTTTCATGGATGGGGCGGTCGGCAGCCTGTGGTCGGACGAGGACGGCGGCGGCTTGTCCAAGCCGGTCAACAAGGCCACCTCGCTGCGCAACTTCATGAAGATGCTGCTGGTGGCCGATGGCCAGTTGCAGCTGGAGAACACGGCCGGCGCGGCCATGGCGGCAGTGTCGGCGCGGGCGCGCAGCGGCGCCGGCAGCCACATCCTGACGCTGGCCGAGATGCAGCAAAAGCTGACCGAACAGGGATTTTTGCTGCTCAATGCCTCGCTGGTCTTCCGCAGCCACGTGGCGCCGGCCAAGGACGCCAAGGCCTGGCTGCCATTCTTCGAGACCGTCATGGCCGGGCTGGCCGACCAGGCGGCGGTCACGCCAACCATGATTCTGTGGGGGAAGATCGCCGAGCTGCTGAGCAAGTTGCCAGTCATGAAACGTTTTCCGCAAATCGTCGCGGAACATCCGTATAACCTTAGTTTTATTGGCAATAAGCTTATGCATCAGCTGTTCCAGCCCATGCGGTTGCTGCAAGGGCGATGAGGTGGTCGCCAGCAAGCTTTATTAAAGTTTGGTATACTTGACTAAATCGATCAACTAATCCGGGTTTTGATTAGCGGAAAGATCGATATTTTAACCCGAACCGAGGTAGTGATGCGTCTGACCACCAAAGGCCGTTTTGCCGTGACTGCGATGATTGATTTGGCCATGCGCCAGGGCAAAGGCCCCGTCACGCTGTCTGGCATCAGCCAGCGGCAGGCGATTTCGCTGTCTTATCTGGAACAGTTGTTCGGCAAGCTGCGCCGGCACGAGATCGTCGAGTCCATCCGCGGTCCGGGCGGCGGCTACAGCCTGGCGCGCCGCGCCGACAAGGTGACGGTGGCCGACATCATCATCGCCGTCGATGAGCCGCTGGACGCGACCCAGTGCGGCGGCAAGGAGAATTGCCATGGCGCCGACGCGCACAGCGGCGCGCGCTGCATGACCCACGAATTGTGGGCCACGCTGAATGAAAAGATGGTTGATTATCTGGATTCCGTATCCTTGCAGGATCTGGTCGATCAACAGAAGCAAAAGAACGCTGAGCAGAACGTCGTGGTCATGCACCGCAACCAAGCCGCGCTTGGCTGAGCGCTTTTGCCCAAAACGATTACAGAACGGAGTAACCCCAGATGAACGCACCAGAAAAAAAGATCGCTGACGTGAACTTCCAGACCGCGCCGCATTTCCCGATCTACATGGACTATTCGGCCACCACGCCGATCGATCCGCGCGTGGCCGACGCCATGATCCCGTATCTGCGCGAGCAGTTCGGCAATCCGGCCTCGCGCAGCCACATGTACGGCTGGACCGCGGAAAAGGCGGTGGAAGAGGCGCGCGCCAACGTCGCCGCGCTGGTCAACGCCGATCCGCGTGAAATCATCTGGACCTCCGGCGCCACCGAGTCGAACAACCTGGCGCTGAAGGGCGCCGCGCAGTTCTACAAGACCAAGGGCAAGCACATCATCACCGTCAAGACCGAGCACAAGGCCGTGCTGGACACCGTGCGTGAACTGGAGCGCCAGGGTTTTGAAGCCACCTACCTGGACCCGCAGGATAACGGCCTGGTGAGCGTGGAGCAGATCGCCGCCGCCGTGCGTCCGGACACCATCCTGATCTCGGTCATGTACGTGAACAACGAGATCGGCGTGATTCAGCCGATCGCGGAAATCGGCGAATTCTGCCGCTCGAAAGGCATCATCTTCCACTGCGACGCGGCGCAGGCCACCGGCAAGGTGCACATCGACCTGCAAAAAACCAAGGTCGACCTGATGACTTTCACCGCCCACAAGACCTATGGTCCGAAAGGCGTCGGCGCGCTGTACGTGTGCCGCAAGCCGCGCGTGCGCATCGAAGCGCAGATGCACGGCGGCGGCCATGAGCGCGGTCTGCGCTCGGGCACCCTGCCGACCCACCAGATCGTCGGCATGGGCGAGGCGTTCCGCCTGGCCAAGGTCGAGATGGACAGCGAGATCGCCCGCATCAAGGCGCTGCGCGACCGTCTGGCCAAGGGCCTGCAGGAAATCGAGGAAACCTACATCAACGGCGACATGGACCACCGCGTGCCGCACAACCTGAACGTCAGCTTCAACTACGTCGAAGGCGAATCGCTGATCATGGCCGTGAAAGACCTGGCCGTGTCGTCCGGTTCCGCTTGTACTTCGGCCTCGCTGGAACCATCTTATGTGCTGCGCGCCCTGGGCCGCAGCGATGAACTGGCGCACAGCTCGATCCGCTTCACCATCGGCCGCTTCACCACCGAGGCCGACATCGACTTCGCGGTCGATCTGATGAAGTCGAAGGTCAACAAACTGCGCGAACTGTCGCCGCTGTGGGACATGTTCAAGGAAGGTATCGATATCAATTCGATCCAATGGGCAGCCCACTAATTTTTAAAGATACAGGAGCACAAAATGGCTTACTCGGATAAAGTGTTGGACCACTACGAAAACCCGCGCAACGTCGGCGCCTTCGAAAAAGGCGATGACAGCGTCGGCACCGGCATGGTCGGCGCGCCGGCCTGCGGCGACGTGATGAAGCTGCAGATCAAGGTCGGCGCCGACGGCGTGATCGAAGACGCCAAGTTCAAGACCTATGGCTGCGGTTCGGCCATCGCCTCGAGCTCGCTGGTGACCGAATGGGTCAAGGGCAAAACCCTGGACCAGGCGCTGGCCATCAAGAACACCCAGATCGCGGAAGAACTGGCGCTGCCGCCGGTGAAGATCCACTGCTCGATCCTGGCGGAAGACGCCATCAAGGCGGCAGTACAGGACTACCAGGCTAAGCACGGCGCCGCCGCCGCGGCGTAACTATGTGCCGTTCCCGCGCAGGCGGGAACGACAACGGAGAATCACATGGCAATCACCCTGACCGAAAAGGCAGCGAAACACATCAACCGCTACATCGAGCGTCGTGGCAAGGGCGTCGGTTTGCGCTTCGGCGTGCGCACCACCGGCTGCTCGGGTCTGGCCTACAAGCTGGAATATGTGGACGAAGTGGCGGACGAGGACAGCGTGTTCGAATCGCACGGCGTGAAAGTGTTCGTCGATCCGAAAAGCCTGCCGTACATCGACGGCACGGAGCTGGACTTCGCGCGCGAAGGCCTGAACGAAGGCTTCAAGTTCAACAACCCGAACGAGAAAGACGCTTGCGGTTGCGGTGAAAGCTTCCGCGTCTGACCGGTCATGCAAAATCACTTTGAGCTGTTCCATCTGCCGCAGCAGTTTGCCGTAGACGCGGGGGCGCTGGACAGCGCCTACCGCGACGTCCAGAACCGCGTCCATCCCGACAAATTCGTCAACGCCACCGACGCCGAAAAGCGCGTGGCGATGCAATGGGCCACCCGCGCCAACGAAGCCTACCAGACCCTGAAGAATCCGCAGAAGCGCGCGCAGTACCTGTGCGAGCTGAATGGCGTCGATCTGCAGACCGAGTCGAACACGGCGATGCCGATGGCCTTCCTGATGCAGCAGATGGAATGGCGCGAAGAACTGGGCGACGCCCGCGCCGCGAAGGACAGCGACGCGCTGGAAGCGCTGGACCAGCAACTGCGCGGCGCCCGCAAGCAGCAACTGGCGCAGATCGAACAACAGATTGACGCAGGCGATTTCGCCGCCGCCGCCCAAGGCGTGCGCGCGCTGATGTTCCTCGAAAAATTCGGCGAAGAAGTCCGCTTCGCCTTTGAAGCAATCGAAGCATAAAAAGTGGGGTCAGAGCCGACATTCGGACACGAACTCAAGCATTAAATAGTTGAGCCCGTGTCCGAATGTCGGCTCTGACCCCGAATTAAAGGTACACAATGGCACTTCTGCAAATTTCCGAACCCGGCATGTCGACCGCGCCGCACCAGCACCGGCTGGCGGTGGGGATCGATCTGGGCACCACCAATTCGCTGGTGGCGACTGTCCGCAACAGCATTCCAGAAGTGCTCAACGATGAGGACGGCCGCGCGCTGCTGCCTTCCGTGGTGCGTTATCTGCCGAATGGCCATGCCAATATCGGCTACAAGGCGCAGGCCGCGCAGACCATCGATCCGAAGAACACCATCGTGTCCGTCAAGCGTTTCATGGGCCGCGGTCTGGCCGATATCGCTTACGCGGAAAACCTGCCCTACGATTTCGTCGACAAGCCAGGCATGGTGCAGCTGAATACCATCGCCGGCGTGAAAAGTCCGGTCGAGGTGTCGGCGCAGATTCTGGCCACGCTGCGCCAGCGTGCCGAAGATTCGCTCGGCGATGATCTGGTCGGCGCGGTGATCACGGTGCCGGCGTATTTCGATGACGCGCAGCGTCAGGCCACCAAGGACGCGGCCCAGCTGGCCGGTCTGAATGTACTCCGCCTGCTGAGCGAGCCGACCGCCGCCGCCATCGCCTATGGCCTCGATAACGGTTCGGAAGGCATCTTCGCCGTCTACGATCTGGGCGGCGGTACCTTCGATATTTCGATCCTGAAGCTGAGCAAGGGCGTGTTCGAGGTGCTGGCCACCGGCGGCGATTCGGCGCTCGGCGGCGACGATTTCGATCACCGCCTGTTCTGCTATATCCACCAGCAGGAGAAGCTGGCGCCGCTGTCGGACGAGGACACCGCGCTGTTGATGGTGAAGGCGCGCGAAGCCAAGGAACTGCTGTCGACCAAGTCGGAAGTGATTGTCGACGCGGCGCTGAAGTCGGGCGAGCAGGTGCACATCAACATTACCGCCGAGACCTTCCAGGAGATCACCAGGCACCTGATCGACAAGACCATGAAGGCCATCAGGAAGGCGCTGCGCGACGCCAATGTCGATGCGGACGATGTCGATGGCGTGGTGATGGTCGGCGGCGCCACCCGCATGCCGCATGTGCACCGTGCGGTCAGCGAATACTTCCACACCACGCCGCACGCGAACATTGATCCGGACAAGGTGGTCGCGCTGGGTGCCGCCGTGCAGGCCAATCTGCTGGCCGGCAACCGCGCCCCTGGTGATGACTGGCTGCTGCTGGACGTGATCCCGCTGTCGCTCGGTATCGAGACCATGGGCGGTCTGGTGGAAAAGATCATTCCGCGCAATTCGACCATCCCGTGCGCCCGCGCGCAGGAGTTCACCACCTTCAAGGATGGGCAGACCGCGCTGGCGGTGCACGTGCTGCAGGGCGAGCGCGAACTGGTGGCCGATTGCCGTTCGCTGGCGCGCTTCGAGCTGCGCGGCATTCCGCCGATGGCGGCCGGCGCGGCGCGCATCCGCATCACCTATCAGGTCGATGCCGATGGTCTGCTGTCGGTGTCGGCGCGCGAGCTGCGCTCCGGCGTGGAAGCGTCGATCAGCGTCAAGCCGGCCTATGGCCTGGGCGATGACGATGTGGCGCGCATGCTGCAGGATTCCTACAAGTCGGCCGAAGTCGATATGAAGGCGCGCGCGCTGCGCGAAGAGCAGGTGGAAGCCGAACGCATTCTGCTGGCGACCCAGGCCGCGCTGGAGGAGGATGCGGAGCTGCTGTCGGACGACGAGCGTGTCGCGGTCGATGCGCTGATGGCCCGCACCCGCGAGATCTTGGCGCAGTCGCAGACCGGCGCGGTCGATCATCTGGCCGTCAAGGCGGCCGTGGAAGCGCTGGCACATGGCACCGAAGAATTCGCATCGCGCCGCATGGACCGCAGCGTGCGCAGCGCGCTGGCCGGCAAGGCGCTGGACCAGGTCGTTTAAACATATAAAGAGGTAAACAAGTGCCACAAATCGTATTCCTGCCCCACGCAAAACTGTGCCCGGACGGCGCGGTGGTCGATGCCCCAGCCGGCAAGACGCTGTGCGACGTCATGCTGGAGAATGACATCCACATCGAGCACGCCTGCGAGAAGTCCTGCGCCTGCACCACCTGCCACGTGCTGGTGCGCGAAGGCTTCGATTCGCTGAACGAGGCCAGCGAAACCGAGGAAGACCTGCTGGACAAGGCCTGGGGCCTGGAAGCGGTCTCGCGCCTGTCGTGCCAGGCCGTGGTGGCCGACGAGGATCTGGTTGTCGAAATTCCGAAGTACACCATCAATCACGCTAGCGAAGGCGGTCACTGATCATGAAGTGGACTGACATCACCGCGATTGCGGAAGCGCTGTACGACAAGTACCCGGACGTCGATCCGGCCACCATCCGCTTCACCGATCTGCACAACAAGATCATCGAGCTCGAAGATTTTGATGACGACAAGTCGCGCGGTGGCGAGAAAGTCCTCGAAGCAGTTCAGCAGGCATGGATCGATGAAGCAGCCTAAGAAACCGGTACACCAGATCGGTGCCACCGTCACCAGCGCCGACAACATGCCCGAAATCCGCGAAGGTCAGACTGTCGCGCTGCTGCAGGAGCTGCACATCCTGACCCGCGAGGGCAAGATGAACCAGGACAGCCGCCGCAAGCTGAAGCAGGTGTATCACCTGTACCAGTTCATCGAGCCGCTGCTGAAGGAAGTGCTGGCCGAGAAGGACAGCGTATCGCTGGTCGATCACGGCGCCGGCAAGTCCTACCTGGGCTTCATCATCTACGACCTGTTCTTCAAGGCGCTGCAGGGCGATTCGCACATCTACGGCATCGAGACGCGCGAGGAACTTGTGGCCCGCTCGCAGGAATTGGCCAAGCAGTTCAACTTCCCCGGCATGTCCTTCCTGCCGTTGTCGGTGGCCGAGTCCACCGAATCGAAGCTGCTGCCGGAGCAGATCGATATCGTCACCGCGCTCCACGCATGCAACACCGCCACCGACGACGCCATCCAGTTCGCGCTGAAGAAGAAGGCCAAATTCATGGTACTGGTGCCGTGCTGCCAGGCCGAAGTCGCGTCGGTGCTGAAGAAGAACAAGGGCCAGTCGCTGGGCAAGTCCGCGCTGACCGAAATCTGGCGCCACCCGATCCACACGCGCGAATTCGGCAGCCAGATCACCAACGTGCTGCGCTGCCTGCAGCTGGAAGCGCACGGCTACCAGGTCAATGTGACCGAGCTGGTGGGCTGGGAGCACTCGATGAAAAATGAACTGATCATCGCCACCTATAAAAACCTGCCGCGCAAGCGTCCGGCCGAGCGTCTGAAGGAAGTGCTGGACACCGTCGGCCTGCAGGAAATGAGCACCCGATTCTTTACCGAAGAGGCAGCGTAATGGACAACTGGCTCGATCTGCGCAGCGACACCATCACCCGTCCCGGCGCAGCGATGCGCGCAGCCATGAATGCGGCCGACGTCGGCGATGACGTTTATGGCGACGATCCAACCGTCAACCGCCTGCAGGAATATGCTGCCGATTTGTTCGGCTTCGAGGATGCGGTGTTCGCGCCCTCCGGCACGCAGAGCAATCTGCTGGCGTTGCTGGCGCACTGCGGTCGCGGCGACGAGTACCTGGTCGGCCAGGAAGCGCATACCTATCGCTATGAAGGCGGCGGTGCGGCGGTGCTGGGCAGCATACAGCCGCAGCCCATCATCAACCAGCCGGATGGCAGCATCGCGCTGGCCGACATCGAGTCCTACATCAAGCCGGATGATTTTCACTTCGCTCGCACCAAATTGCTGGCGCTGGAAAACACCATCAACGGCCGCGTGCTGCCGATGGAGTACGTGCAGCAGGCGACTGCGCTGGCGCATGATAAGGGCCTGTCCGCCCACCTGGATGGCGCGCGCATCTGCAATGCGGCCGTCAAGCTGGGTCTCACCCCGCGTGAGGTCGTGAAAGGTTTCGATTCCGTCTCCGTCTGCCTGTCCAAGGGCTTGGGCGCGCCGGTTGGTTCGCTGCTGCTGGGCAGCCGTCCTTTCATCAAGGACGCCAAGCGCTGGCGCAAGATGCTGGGCGGTGGCATGCGCCAGGCCGGCGTGATCGCGGCCGGCGGCCTGTATGCGCTGGAGCACAACATCCCGCGCCTGGCCGAAGACCACGACAACGCCGCTTACTTCGCCGGCGAACTGGCGAAGATGAAGAACATCAAGGTCAGCACGCCGCAGACCAATATCTTTTACGTCGACATTCCACAGTTCGTGCTCAAGGGCCTGGGCGATGTGCTGGAA
Organism: Duganella callida; assembly: GCF_004614165.1. GTDB lineage: Bacteria > Pseudomonadota > Gammaproteobacteria > Burkholderiales > Burkholderiaceae_D > Rugamonas > Rugamonas callida. The sequence goes on from NZ_SPVG01000248.1 coordinate 9,591, forward strand.
CTGACGCGCATCCGCGTCTCGCTGGCGCCGCGCCTGCGCATCGTCACGCACATGGATGCGAAGCGCGAGGACATCGAGCGTGCCATCACCGTGTTTGGAGACTTTTTTGGATAACGACGACAACAGCATCCGCCTCGCAAAGCGCGTGGCGGAGATGCGACCTTGCTCGCGCCGCGAGGCGGAGTTGTACATCGAAGGCGGTTTTGTCAGCGTCGATGGTGTCATCACCGAAGAGCCGGGCGCGCGCGTCACGCCTGAACAGCAGATCACCGTCGCCGATGACGCGACCTTGCTGGAGATCGTACCCGTCACCATGCTGCTGCACAAACCGGCCGGCGACGGCCAGCCGCAGCATCTGCTGAAAGCGGAAACGCAGACGCGCAGCGTGCCGGGCAAGCGCTTCCTCAAGCGTCATGTCGCGAATCTGACGCAGGTGCTGCCGCTGGACGCCAAGGCCAGCGGCCTGACCGTGTTCACCCAGGATTTCCGCGTCGCCCGCAAGTTCAGCGACGACACGGTGGAGCAGGAGATCATCGTCGAAGTCACCGGCGACATCATCGAAAACGGCCTGCAGCAGCTGAACCAGATCAACGGCAAAGTGAGCTGGCAAAACGAAAACCGCCTGCGCTTCGCCATCAAGGGCCTGAAGCTTGGCCTGATCGACAAGCTGTGCAAGGAAGTCGGTCTGACCGTGGTAAGCATGAAGCGCATCCGCATCGGCCGCATCGCCATGGCCAGCCTGCCGGCCGGCGAATGGCGCTATCTGCAGGACTACGAGCGCTTCTAGCGACCGCGCTGTGCAAGCGCCGAACGGGCAGTCGTCATTTGGCTCCCCCGGTCTGCGACAGGATGAAGGCGTAAGTGTCGGCCGCTTCCGCGTCCTGTTGCGCGCGGGTCGATCCCATGCCGTGGCCGGCATCGAAGTCCACGCGCAGCAGCACCGGTTTGCCGCTGGCTGTCGCCGCCTGCAGGCGTGCCGCCATCTTCGCCGGATGGAAGGGCGCCACGCGGGGATCGGTGACGCCGGTGGTCAGCAGCACCGCAGGATATTTGACGCCGTCCACCACCTGCTGATAGCTGTCGATACTTTTCAGCGCCTTGAAGCCGGCCGGATCGGCGATCGCGCCCCACTCAGGTTCTTCGCCGTAGCCGTTTTGCTCCGCGACGTAACGCAGAGGGTTGTGCCAACCGACGCCGGACACCACGGCCGCAAACAAATCGGGCCGTTCTTCCAGCGCGCGGCCCATGGTGATGCCGCCGGCCGAACGTCCGCCGATGGCCTGGTGGGCAGGCGAGGTGTAGCCTTTGGCCTGCATGTCTTCGCAGACGGCGATCAGGTCGCGCCAGGTGTTGGGTTTGTTTTCCAGTTGACCGGCGCGGTGCCATTCGCGGCCGAATTCACCACCGCCGCGCACGTTGGCGTAGCCGACGATGGCGCCCTGATCGACCAGGGCCAGCGTCTTGCCCGCAAACGAGGGCGTGTAGGCGGCCGCGCCATAGCTGCCGTAAGCCGAGATGAAGGCCGGGTTGGAACCGTCCATCTTCAGGCCTTTTTTATAGATCAGCGAGTACGGGATTTTGGTGCCGTCCTTGGCGGTGGCGTAGCGCCGCTCGGTGGTGTAGGCGCTGACGTCGATCGTCGGTTTGGGCGTGATGCCGGTATCGGCCAGCTTGCCGTCGGTGGCGACCGACCAGACGCCGCTCGGTTGCAGCCAGCCGGACAGGATCACCAGCGCGCCCGGCGCGTCCGGATCGGCTTCCACGGAGCCGAGCGTGCCGTCGAAGGGCAGGGCGATGTCGGCAAGCTTGCCGTCTGCGTCCAGTCGCCGCAGGCGACCGAGGCCACCATCCATGGCGCGGATGTACAGGCCATCTTTCGCGCGCGCCAGTCCTTGCAGCACGATGGCGGATTCCGCCACCACCTCCTTGGCGCTGCTCAGCGACGGCGACCTGGCCGAGGTTTTCAGCAGGCGTCCGCGCGGATGTCCCTTGTTCGATAGCAGATACAGATCGTCGCCGTGCAGATCGAGTTCGGTGACTTCGTCTTCAAAGTCGGCGGCCAGCTTCCATTTTGCCTTGCCGCTGAGGGCCTCCTTGAGCGGCGCGGTGTAGATGCGTTTTTCCTGGCGCACGTCGGCCAGGATCAGCACCGCGCTTTGCGCATGCGGCGCCACGCCGATGAAGGGCATCTGGATTTTTTCGTAAGCCACGGCAGCATCCAGGCCGCGCTTCATCAGGACGGGATCTTTGGCAGGATCGCTGCCGATTTTGTGGAAGCGCGCCTGCGCGTCAAGGAAGCGTTCCGGCGTGTTCACCTTGCCGGTCAGCTGGGTGTAAAAGAAGCCGGAGCCGTCGTCCAGCCAGTTCGGGTTCGCGGCTTGCGTATCGGCGATGCGCTCCTTCAGCACCGTGCCGCTGCGCACGTCCATGATGTGCAGCACCGAATCCTCGCTGCCGTCCTGCGACAGGCCGTAGACCAATTTGCTGCCGTCGGGCGAGGCCTGCCACCAGTCCAGCGAGGTATGGCTGGTCTTGGTGTCCAGCGTGGTGGGATCGACCAGCACGCGGTCCTTGCCGTTTTCGCGCACGAACAGCTTATAGTTGTTGGAGCCGGCGGGACGCTGCTGGAAGAACAGCCGTGCGCCGGCCTTCTGCACGCGCGAGGTGGCGGCGATGTCCCCGGACAGTTGCTGGATGCGTTTCAGCAGCTCATCGCGCTTGGGCAGCATATCGAGCACGGCGCGGGCATGAGCGTTTTGCTGCTTGAGGAACGGCAGCCAGTCGGGATCCTTGTCGTTCTCCATCCACCGGTAACGGTCGACGATGGCTTCGCCGAAGTAGGTATCGGTGACCGGCGCGACGCGCGCCACCGGCGCCGGCGGAATGTCGGCGGCAAAGGTGGCCGAGACGGTCAGGGCTAGTAGAACTCCGACAGCTTTCATGTGCAATCCTCCGTGGCGAAAACACCCATTTTGCCACGGAAGATTATTGAAATTACACCGCTGCCGCAGCTTTCTTCTTTTTTGGCAACGGTGGCAGCTGGACCAGGCGCGTACCGGCCAGTTTGTCGTGCAGGAACTGGCGGTCCTTGTCGAGGAAGGCCGTGAGCGACCACAGCAGAATGCCGGCCAGGATCGCGCCCAGCGCCTGCCAGCGGTGGAGGTCCAGCGCCAGCGCGACGATCAATGCTGGCAGGATCCACAGCCAGCTCAGCAGATAGCGCAAGGTGGCGGCGCGCGTGCTGATGCCGCCGCCGTCGACGCCGACCAATTTCATGCGCCAGGTTTTCATGGCCAGCGTCTGGCCGTCGCGCCGCCACTGGTGGATGAAATAAAACCCCAGCACCAGGAAGGCCAGCGCCTGGCGCATGTGCTCGATCACGGGCGTATGGCGGGCGCCAGTCGCCACTTCAAACACCAGGAAGGGCAGGAACAGCACGGCAAAGCCGAGCAGGGTTTCATACACCATCGAGATCAGGCGGCGCTTGACGGTCGGATTGGTCGTGGCGGGATTATTTGACATCGGCAGGGGCAGGTTGGGGCGGTGCGGACGAGGCTGGCGCGGCGGTCGCCGGTGCCGCAACGGGCGCCGGCGGCACCGGCGCGCCGGGACCGGTCGGCACTGGCGTCACGTTGGAGGCATTGGGCAATGCGGCATTCACGTCGGTCGCCGGCACGACGGGCGGCACCACCGGCGTGGCCACGCCCGGCGTGGCCGGCGGCACGGCCGGCTTGATCGGCGCCACCGTGTGCATGCGCGACTGCGCCGCGGTCGGCAGATTGGCGACCTGCTTCTTGGTGGCCGCCTTGGCCGCCAGCTGCTTCTTCTGCTCGTCGGACAGTTGCTGGTAGTTCTCCCACGACACCGATTTCTGCGTCGGATCCAGCTTTTGCGCGCGGGTGAAATTCTTGCGGACCTGGCTGCGTTGTTCCGGCGTCATGCGCACCCACTCGCGCATGCGCTCCTGCACGCGGGCCTGCTCGTCCGGCTTCATTCTGGCCCAGCGCTGGGCGATGCCCAACCATTTCTGCTTGCGCACCGGCTCCATCTGGTCCCACTCGCCGGCCAGCGGCTCCAGCGCCTTTTGCTGGATCGGCGTCAGATCCTTCCAACGCGTCTTGTCCTGTGCCTTGGCGTTGCCGCTGACTGCCGCCACCGGCGCCTTGACGAGGTCCGGCGCGTCGGGCCGCGAACCTACCCAAGCCGCGCCAGCCACTGCTACCGCTAACACCGCTGCTCCCGTACCCCACTTGGCGCGACTGCTCAATGCCATCCCGTTACTCGCTTTGCGACAGATAGGCGTTGAAACCGTGATCCAGGTAGGCGGTCGGCGGCAGTTCGTCCGCCAGCACGGCAGCATCGATGTCGGCCAGGTCGGCGATGCGCTCCTGCTGCTCGTACTGGTAGATGCCGGCCATGCCGATCACCAGCGCCAGGGCGGGGATCGCCATGCTGGCCTTGCCCAGCCAGCTGAACTGCGAGAAGAAGCCGCCGATGCCGCCGCCGGCCGTGGCCAGTTCCGTCTTGCTCACGCGCACGGACAACGGCGTCTCGACATGCGCTTTCTTGCGGGCGAGCGCCAGCTTGCGCGCCTGCGCCAGGCGGTCTGTGGTCGATGCGGGCAGCTCGTCCAGCTTTTCATTGAGCGCGTGGCGCACTTTGTAAGCGAAATTCAGATCGTCGGTGTTCATAATTTAATTCCCTTGGCTGCCAGCGCCCCGGCCAGCGCATGTGTTGCACGTGAGCAATGCGTTTTGACGCTGCCTTCCGAGCAGCCCATGGCCTCGGCCGTCTCGGCCACGTCCATATCCTGCCAATAACGCATCAGGAAGGCTTCGCGTTGACGCGCCGGCAGCTTTTGCACTTCGGCGTCGATGATGGCCAGCATCTGCTGGCGTTCGATCTTGTCCGCGCTCGATTCGGCGGCCTCGGAGCCGGCCTCGGCGGCATACGATTCGAGTATATCAAAGTCCTCGTGCTCGTCGCCCGCGGGGCCCATGCCGGAAAACAGGCTGACCCAGGTGTTGCGCACCTTTTCGCGGCGGAAGTAATCGAGGATGGTGGTCTGCAGGATGCGCTGGAACAGCATCGGCAGTTCGGCGGCCGGCTTGTCGCCGTATTTCTCGGCCAGCTTGATCATGGCGTCCTGGACGATGTCCAGCGCCGACTCGTCCTTGCGCACGGCATAGACGGCTTGTTTGAAGGCACGCCGCTCGACGCTTTCGAGGAAATCGGATAATTCTTTGTCTGTGGCCATCGTGGGCGGAAGGGGTGCTGCCGGGTGTTTTGAACTGAGGCGCATGCTAGCAAAAATCGGCCCGATTTGCATGTTTTTACATCAAAACCGCGGCGATTTGCATGAGTCAGGCAGGATTTGCCATTTTTTCCTTGTTTAATTCGGTGTGGCGGTGTACCGTATGGAACGCTTTGAACAACCCCGAAGCTCTATGGTCTGGTCGCAGCAGGCACACAACGCCGCATCGACACGACGCGCTTTCATTTAGTAGGCAGTTTGCTCTCACCCGCGCCACAAGCGCGAGAGGTATGCGGCACCACTACGGAAAACCCGGCCAAACGAGAGTTTGCGCTAGCACCGCTTTGCACGTCACTACGGTTGGCGGAAGAGGCAGTGCGACCGCATAAATAAAGGGAAGCTGGGCAGAGCTGTAGCGGTATTCGTACTTCGCATGGCTAGAGCATCCGATCAATCTCCTATGGACCTTGAAAGGAATGTTTCATGAATACCGAAGCATCTTCACAATCTGGTGGGCAACTTACAGGCGCGGAAATCGTCGTGCGCTGTCTGGCCGAAGAGGGCGTTGAGCACGTCTTTGGCTATCCCGGCGGTGCCGTTCTGTACATTTACGACGCCATCTTCAAGCAGGACAAATTCCAACACGTACTGGTACGCCACGAGCAGGCCGCGATCCACGCCGCCGATGCTTACTCGCGCTCCTCGAACAAGGTTGGTGTCGCGCTGGTGACCTCCGGTCCGGGCGTGACCAATGCGGTGACCGGTCTGTCCACCGCCTACATGGATTCGATTCCCATGGTGGTGATCTCGGGCCAGGTGCCCAGCCACGCCATCGGCCAGGACGCCTTCCAGGAATGCGACACCGTCGGCATCACCCGCCCGGTGGTCAAGCACAACTTCCTGGTGAAGGACGTCAAGGAACTGGCGGAAACCATCAAGAAAGCCTTCTTTATCGCCCGTACCGGCCGTCCCGGCCCCGTGCTGGTCGATATCCCGAAGGATATTTCCATGCACAAGACCACGTACTCGTACCCGAAAGAGGTCGAGATGCGTTCCTACCGTCCGGTGGACAAGGGCCACGCCGGCCAGATCCGCAAAGCCGTGCAGCTGCTGCTGCAGGCCGAACGTCCGATGATCTACACGGGCGGCGGCGTGATCCTGGCGAATGCCGCGCCGGAACTGAACAAGCTGGTCGACAAGCTCGGCTTCCCCGTCACCAATACGCTGATGGGCCTGGGCGCCTACCCCGCCAGCAACGAGAAATTCGTCGGCATGCCGGGCATGCACGGCACGTATGAAGCCAACATGGCGATGCAGAACTGCGACGTGCTGATCGCCATCGGCGCGCGCTTCGACGACCGTGTGATCGGCAATCCGAAACACTTCGCCAGCAACCCGCGCAAGATCATCCACGTCGACATCGACCCGTCGTCGATTTCCAAGCGCGTGAAGGTGGACATTCCGATCGTCGGCAACGTCAAGGACGTGCTGGTCGAATTCCTGTCGCAGCTGGACGCCGCCGACGCCAAGCCGAATCAGCCCGCGCTGAAAACCTGGTGGAAGCAGATCGAGGAATGGCGCGGCCGCGATTGCCTGAAGTTCCCGACCTCCGACCTGGTGATCAAGCCGCAGGCAGTGGTGCAGAAGCTGTGGGAAGTGACCAAAGGCGACGCCTTCATCACCTCCGATGTCGGCCAGCACCAGATGTGGGCCGCGCAGTACTATGGCTTCGACAAACCCAAGCGCTGGATCAACTCGGGCGGCCTGGGCACCATGGGCGTCGGCCTGCCGTACGCCATGGGCGTGCAGATGGCCAATCCCGATGCGACCGTCGCCTGCGTCACCGGCGAGGGATCGATCCAGATGTGCATCCAGGAGCTGGCGACCTGCAAGCAGTATCACCTGACGCCCAAGATCATCATGCTGAACAACCGTTTCCTCGGCATGGTGCGCCAGTGGCAGCAGATCGACTACGGTTCGCGCTATTCCGAGTCCTACATGGATTCGCTGCCCAACTTCGAGAAGCTGGCCGAGGCCTATGGCCACGTCGGCATGCGCATCGAAAAGCCGGGCGATGTGGACGGCGCGCTGCGCGATGCATTTGCCATGAAGGACAAGCTGGTCTTCATGAACTTCATCACCGATCAGGGAGAAAACGTCTGGCCTATGGTTAAGGCGGGCAAGGGCCTCTCCGAAATGCTGCTGGGCTCGGAGGATCTCTGACATGCGACACATTATTTCTGTCTTGCTGGAAAACGAAGCCGGCGCGCTGTCGCGCGTGGTGGGCCTGTTCTCGGCCCGCGGCTACAACATCGAAACGCTGACCGTGGCGCCGACCGAAGATCCGACGCTGTCGCGCATGACCATCGTCACCACCGGTTCCGACGACATCATCGAGCAGATCACCAAGCACCTGAACCGCCTGATCGAGGTGGTCAAGGTGGTGGACCTGACCGAAGGCCAGCACATCGAGCGCGAATTGATGCTGATCAAGGTGCGCGCGGTCGGCAAGGAACGCGAGGAAATGAAGCGTACCGCCGACATCTTCCGCGGCCGCATCATCGACGTCACCGAAAAGAGCTACACGATCGAACTGACCGGCGCCAAGAGCAAGCTCGACGCCTTCATCGATTCGATCGACCGCACCTCCATCCTGGAGACGGTCCGTACCGGCGGTTCCGGCATCGGACGCGGCGAACGTATCCTCAAGGTATAAACGATTTATAACGATTTTAATTAGGAATGAACATGAAAGTTTTCTACGACAAAGACGCTGACCTCTCCCTCATCAAAGGCAAGAACGTTGCCATCATCGGCTACGGTTCGCAGGGTCACGCCCACGCGCAGAACCTGAGCGATTCCGGCGTCAACGTCACCGTCGGCCTGCGCAAGGGTGGCGCCTCGTGGCAGAAGGTCGAGAAGGCCGGCTTGAAGGTCGCGGAAGTGAATGAAGCCGTCAAGGCCGCCGACGTCATCATGATCCTGCTGCCGGACGAGAACATCGCCCAGGTCTACAATGAAAACGTCGCGCCGAACGCCAAGGAAGGCGCGGTGCTGGCCTTCGCCCACGGCTTCAACGTGCACTATGGCCAGGTCGTGCCGCGCGCCGACCTGGACGTGATCATGGTGGCGCCGAAAGCCCCGGGCCACACCGTGCGCGCCACCTACACCCAGGGCGGCGGCGTGCCGCACCTGATCGCCGTCTACCAGGACAAGTCGGGCAGCGCGCGCGACATCGCCCTGTCGTACGCCTCGGCCAACGGCGGCGGCAAGGCCGGCATCATCGAAACCAACTTCCGTGAAGAGACCGAGACCGATTTGTTTGGCGAACAGGCCGTGCTGTGTGGCGGTACCGTCGAGCTGATCAAGGCCGGTTTCGAAACCCTGGTGGAAGCCGGTTATGCGCCGGAGATGGCTTACTTCGAGTGCCTGCACGAGCTGAAGCTGATCGTCGACCTGATCTACGAAGGCGGCATCGCCAACATGAACTACTCGATTTCGAACAACGCCGAGTACGGCGAGTACGTGACCGGTCCGAAAGTCGTAACCTCGGCCACCAAGGACGCGATGCGCCAGTGCCTGAAGGACATCCAGACCGGCGAATACGCCAAGTCCTTCATCCTGGAAAACAAGGCCGGCGCCCCGACCCTGATCTCGCGCCGCCGCCTGACCGCCGAGCACCAGATCGAAGAAGTCGGCGCCAAGCTGCGTGCCATGATGCCCTGGATCGCCAAGAACAAGATGGTCGACCAGTCGAAGAACTAAGCGGCTTCCTCTGCAAGCAAAAAGCCGGCCGTGTGCCGGCTTTTTTATTCGTCGGACGGGGCCTTTGTATTACCTCAATGCGGGAAGAGGCGACATGGTCATACACTGGCCGGATGCCGACCGCCGCCCCTGCCGCCCGTTATGATTCGCCCTGGAAAACCGCATTGACCCATGCGTTCCGGGACTTCATGGCCTTCTTTTTCGCCGCTCTCCATGCCGAGATCGACTGGACCAGGCGACCGCGCTTTCGCGACAAGGAGCTGGCCGGCATCAAATTCGGCGGTATCCCTGATGGTCTGATCGCCGATAAGCTGGTCGAGGTCGCATTGCATGACGGCCGCGTGCAATGGGTGTTGATTCACATCGAAGTTCAGGCGCAACGCGATACCGTGCTGGCGCGGCGCGTGCTCGACTATAACTACCGGATTTTCACCGAATATGCGCAGCCGGTCGCCAGTTTGGTGCTGTTGGCCGATGAAGATCCGAACTGGCGCCCACATGCATTCCATATCGAGGTGCTGGGAACAGTGATGGGGATTTCCTTCGCCACGGCCAAGCTGCTGGATTACACGGTAAAAGTCGATCAATTGCTGGCCTCGCACAACCCGTTCGCCTGGATCACGCTCGCCCATCTGCGCACGCAGCAAGCCCGACATAATCTCAATCGGTTATACGCGGCGAAGTGGCAAATGACCAAGCTTCTATATCAGCACGGGTGGGGAAAACAGCGGATAATCACCTTGTTCAAAGTGATCAACTGGATGATGGCTTTGCCTGAACCATATCAGCGGCGTTACTGGCGGGCCGTTCTTGCGCTGGAAAAGGAGCAGAACATGGAATGGATCAGCCCATTGGAGCAGTCCTTTATCGACAAGGGCTGGCAGCAGGGCCTGAAGAAAGGTCTTGAGCAAGGCAAGGAACAAGGCAGGGAGGAGGGCCGGCAGCAAGGTCGGATCGACGGCCTTGAGCAGGGGCGGAAAGAAGAAGCACTGGCTTTAGTCGAGCGACAGCTGATCAGACGTTTCGGCGCACTGCCCAAGACCGTACGTAGCAAGCTGAAGAAAGCCAGCCTGGTGCAGCTGGAGGCCTGGAGCGATGCACTACCAGAAGCGCAATCATTGAAACAGCTGTTCGAATGAACGCCAACCTCAGTGATCCTGGCGCAGCGAGGTGCGCTGATGCTTGCCTCGCTGCCCAAGGTTAAGGCTTGACGTCGCGCGCCAGCAGCGTGTCCAGCTGCGCGAACAACTGGCTAAACTGTTTGTTGGCGACCTGACAGTGGCTGCAGGTTTTCAGGTGCTCCGCCAGCGCGTCTATCTCGGACGACGACAGCGGCTCGTCGCGCGCGCCGATGACCAGATAGGTCGTCTCGCGGCAGGTTATAGGTTTTGCCATCATTCCAGTTCTCCCCAGCCGCGCACGGCGCATTCGCGCAAGCGCATGCGGGCGCGGTACAAAATCACACGTAAATTGCCGGCGCTGACAGTGCAGCGTTCCTCGATTTCAGCCAGCTCCATGCCCAGGTATTCGCGCATCAGGAACAGCCGAGCCGTTTCTTCCGGCAGGCGGTTCATGCACAGTTCGACGATGTCGAGCAGCTCGTTCTCCTCCGCCTTCCTGACGCTGCAGACGGTGTCGATGAAAACGTCCGGATGCCAGGCATTGTCGGCCGTGAAGAGCGCGTCGAATTCGTGCTCGTCGCCCGGCTCCGGGCAGTCGAACCTCAGCTGGCTGCGGCGGCGGATCGCGTCGACGATCTTGTTGCGCAGGATGGCGGTCAGCCAGCTGCGCAGGTTGGCCATGCCGCGGTAGCTGCTCCAGCCGTGCATCGCGCCCAGCAGCGCCTCCTGTACCGCGTCTTCCGCGTCGGCGGCGGAGGCCAGTTGCAGGCGCGCGAGCCGTAGCAGGAACGGCCGTTCCTGTGCCACCTGCTGCCAGACATCGGTTCCCGAGGGACTCATGGCCTCAATCCTTTTTCCTGCGGGCCAGCGAAATGCCGTAGGCGGCGCCACGCGCATGCAGGATGGGATCGTCGGAAACCGCAATGCCCGCCGGCAGATTCAGCGGCACGAACAGCACGTCGTCGCAAGCCTGGCTGTCATCGAGCGCGGTGACGCGCAGGCGACCCAGACTCACCATGCCGGCGCCGACCCAATGCTGGCTGGGATCGTCCAGCGAATCGCCGTCGGCCGGCAACTGCGCATACAGCTCGAATTCCACCGGCTCCCGGTTGAGGCGCCGCGTCAGCTCGTCCTGCAGGAAGTTGTCCGGGAACTGCTGCTCCTCGTCGTCCGTCAGATAACGCGTACCGATGGCCGGCGTGGCGATGATGCGCGCCGTCTGCCGGCGGCCGTCCTCCGCCTGGAAGATAAAGGCATTATTCGAATAATAGGGCGTGCTCGCGTACGACGCCGGCGCCGCATGTGCGGCCAGCAGCGCCGGCTGGCGGGTGCAGTCAGGGAAGCGGGCGTTGTGGGCGGCGACCTTCTGCGGGTCGGGTTTTTGGGTTTCAGTATCGGGCACGCGGGCGGCAAGAAAGCTCACGAAAGACTCCGGTGTGGCGGCGAAAAAAACCGGCTCCGAGATCAGCAGCAGATCCCAGAAGTCTTCTCCGCCGCTCAGGCGCATGGACAGGCCGCGTACCGAGCGGCTCTTGTCCGAGACGCCTGGATTGCCGCCGCCGACCGAGAAGCGCAGGATGGCTTTCAGTGTACCTCGGCTGAACAGCGGACCGTCGACAAATTTTTGCACTTCGGGCGTGGGCGTGAAGGCGCCGTGCGCGCACAAGCCCTTGGCGTGCGAGGCGCGCTTGCCGGCGTGCTTGCCGAAGGTGTTGTTCAGGGCGTCGACCATGGCCGCTGGTGCGATCGTCGTGGAAGTCATGTTGTTTCTCCTTATTGTGAACGTCGGCCGAGCGATACGGCATAAGCCGGTGCGCGCGCGGCGAGGATGCTGTCATCCGATGCTGTAATCCCGGTCGGCAGCGTGACGGGCATGAATACCAGGCCGACGCAGGTTTCCTGGCCGGCCAGGCCTGTTACGCGCAGCTTGCCCAACGCGACGCGCTCTTTTCCTGTCCATGGCTGCGACGAATCGGTGAGCGGATCGCCGGCCGCGGGCAATTGCGCGTACATGGTGAATTCGGCCGGTCTGGAGGCGATGCGGGTTTTGAGTTCTTCCTCGAGGAAAGCGCACCGTGGTATCCAGCTTTGGTGTGGCGAAGAATGGACTCTTCACCAGTCGGTCGATGTTGGCGGCCGGCGTGAACTCGCCTTTGGCGCAGAAGCCCTTGGCGTGGGAGGCGCGCTTGCCGGCGTGTTTGCCGAAAGTGCCGTTAGGGCGTCGATCTGGGCGACCGGGTTGTCTGTCTGGGCATGGGCCGGCATCTGCATGCCCAGCATCAGGGCGCCGGCGGCAAGTAAGGGTGTTTTCATGGCTTCTCCAAAAGTGTGCTCTTGCTGTTAAGTCGGAGAAGCGCAGCGTTTGTTACACCTGTTTTTTTCTCGCCTTCGCCACCCGAATCTTGTTACAAAGACTCACCATGTCTTACAGGTGCGTCAGGGAAATTCGGGTAAAGTGCGGCTTGTCTTAACCTTAACATTGGAGCCCGTATGACTATCATGAAGAACTTCGCCGCCGTTGCCGCGATCACGTCTATCGCAATGGCCGCGCACGCCGCTCCGAGCGACTCCCTGCCGACGGCCGGCACGCTGGTGGTGGTGCCGGCCTATGGTGAGGTCAAACATGCCAACGATCAGGCGGTCGTGATGCTGGCCATCGAGGAGCAGGACAAGGACAAGGCCGCCGCCGCGTCGCGCGTGAATACCAGGATGAAGCAGGGCGTGGAGATCGTGAAGAAGGAGGATCCGCAGGCCAGCCTGAAGACGCAGGGCTATTACACCTATCCCGTCTATCCGGAAGAGCGTCCGCTGCCGAACGGCCAGGTGGTCAAGCAGCGCGTGCCGACCGCCTGGCGCGTCGGCCAGTATCTGCAGGTGACCACCACCAGCCTGGACAAGCTGCCCAGGACGGTGGCCGCGGCGCAGAAAGTACTGACCCTGAATGCGATTAATTTCGGCCTGACGCCCGAAACCACCAAAAAGCTGGACGATGAGCGCATCGCCGCCACTTACAAGAATCTGAATGAGCGCATCAATTCGATCGCCAATGCCATGGGCCGCAAGGTTGGCGATGCGGTGGTCGATACCATCGATTTCGAAGGTTCCGGCAATTACGCCGAAGGCCGCCCGGCCCCGGTGCCGATGATGGCGATGCGCATGAAGACCGCAGATATGAGCGAGGTGGCCGAGCCGAGCTTCGAGCCGGGCGAAACCACGCTGCAGATGCAGCTGGTCGGCAAGGTGCGTTTCAAATAAGCGCGCGCCGCGGCGCGGTGGGTTAGACTTGCTCTTATTTTAACGATGGAGCCAGGTCATGAAACAACTCGCCGCTGCCGTTTCCTTATCCGTTTGCACGCTTGCCATCCATGCCCAGTCGCTGCCGACCTCCGGCGCGCTGCTGGTGGTGCCGGCCGACGGTGAGGTCAGACACGTCAACGACCAGGCCACCGTCACCTTGACGGTAGAGGAAGTCGACAAGGACAAGGCCGCTGCCGCCTCGCGCGTCAACCAGAAGATGAAGCAGGGGCTGGAGATCGTCAGGAAGCAGGACCCGCAGGCCAGCCTGAAGACCCAGAACTATTACACTTACCCGGTCTATCCAGAAGAGCCGCCGCTGCAGCCGGGCCAGACTCGCAAGCCGCGCGTGGCGACCGCCTGGCGCGTCGGCCAGTCGCTGCAGGTGGTGACCACCCATCTCGACACTCTGCCCAGGACCGTGGCCGCCGCGCAGAACATCATGAGCCTGAGCGGCGTCTATTTCAGTCTGACGCCCGAAACCACCAAACAGCTGGAAGACCAGCGCATCGCCGCCACCTGGCAGAATTTCAATGAGCGTTTCGCCGCCATCGCCAAAGCCATGGGCCGCAGTCCCGCTGACGCGGTGCTGGATACGGTCGACTTCGAAGGTTCGGGCAATTACACCGACCGCGTCAGCGTCACCGGCGCGCGCATGATGGCTGCGCCGCCGCCTGCGCCCTACATCCCGCCCGGCGTCGAGGAAACCAGCTTCGAGCCGGGCGAAACCACGCTGCAGATGCGGCTGGTGGCCAAAGTGCGCTTCAAGTAGGCAAAATTGGGCAGAATAGAAGTTGTCTCCTCCTCTATAATGATGGCGCAACATGATTGGATAACGAGAAACGGATCACTATGCCCAACTTCCCCCGCCGCCGCGCCAAGAACGCGGCCATCGCCAAACTGCCCAAAACGTCACGTTTCAGCCGTTTTGCGCGCCGTGCCCGCGGCGAGGATCTGGACCGGCCGCGTCATCGCGGCATTTATCTGCTGCCCAACGCCTTCACCACGGCCGCGCTGTTCTGCGGCTTCTACGCCATCGTCATGGCGATGAACCAGAAGTTCGAGCATGCCTCCTGGGCCATCTTCATCGCCATGGTGCTCGACGGGCTCGATGGCCGCGTCGCGCGCCTGACCAACACCCAGAGCGAATTCGGCGCGCAATACGATTCGCTGTCGGACATGGTGTCCTTCGGCGCCGCGCCGGCGCTGGTGATGTATGAATGGTCGCTGCGCGGCCTCGGCAAGCTTGGCTGGATCGCCGCTTTCGTCTACTGCGCCGGCGCCGCGCTGCGCCTGGCGCGCTTCAACACCAATATCGAGGTGGTGGACAAGCGCTACTTCCAGGGGCTGCCGTCGCCATCGGCGGCGGCGCTGATGGCCGGCGTGATCCTGATGATGCTGGAGCTGGAGGTATCGGGCCTGGACATGGGCTGGGCCTCGTGGGGCATCGCGGTGTTCGCCGGTCTGACCATGGTCAGCAACGTGCCGTTCTACAGCTTCAAGGACGTCAACTTCCGCAAGTCGGTGCCGTTCATCGCGGTATTCCTGATCGCGCTGGGCCTGGCGCTGATCGCGATCAAGCCGTCGGTGACCTTGTTCCCGCTGTTCGCGATCTATGGCCTGTCCGGCTACCTGGTCGCCGCCTGGCGCGCGGCCAAGGGCAAGAAGGTCAGCCTGATCCAGACCGACATGGACAGCGACGATCCGAGCGAACGGCGCTAAGTGACCGGGGCGGCCGGCCCGGAGGGATTCCAGCAACGCAGCATCTAGCCTAGCCACGGAGCTATCATGAGCAACTCATCCAACCGCCTCATCATCTTCGACACCACGCTGCGCGACGGCGAGCAATCGCCGGGCGCGTCGATGACCAAGGACGAAAAGGTCCGCATCGCCAAGCAGCTGGAACGCCTGCGCGTGGACGTCATCGAAGCCGGCTTCGCCGCCGCCTCGCCCGGCGATTTCGAGGCCATCAAAGCGATCGCCTCGGCGGTGCGCGAATCGACCATCTGCTCGCTGTCGCGCGCCAACGACCGTGACATCGCCCGCGCCGCGGAAGCGCTGCTGCCGGCCGAGCGCAAACGCATCCACACCTTCATCGCCACCTCCAGGCTGCACATGGAAGCCAAGCTGCGCATGCTGCCGGAGCAGGTGCTGGAGCAGGCGCGCAACGCCGTGCGCTTCGCACGCCAGCACACCGACGACATCGAATTCAGCCCGGAAGACGGCAGCCGCTCGGACGAGGAATTCCTGTGCCGCGTGCTGGAAGGCGTGATCGAGGAGGGCGCCACCACCATCAACTTCCCGGACACGGTGGGCTACGCCGTGCCCGAACTGTTCGGCGAAACCATCCGCCGGCTGCGCGAGCGCATCCCCAATTCCGACAAGGCCGTGTGGTCGGTGCACTGCCATAACGACCTTGGTCTGGCGGTGGCCAACTCGCTGGCCGGCGTGATGATAGGCGGCGCGCGCCAGATCGAGTGCACCATCAATGGCCTCGGCGAGCGTGCCGGCAACACCGCGCTGGAAGAGGTGGTGATGGCGCTGCGTACGCGCGGCGGCTATTACAACCTCGAATGCGGCATCGACACCACGCAGATCGTGGCGGCGTCCAAGATGGTGTCGCAGATCACCGGCTTCGCCGTGCAGCCGAACAAGGCGGTGGTGGGCGCGAACGCGTTCGCCCACGCCTCCGGCATCCACCAGGACGGCATGCTGAAATCGCGCGAGACCTACGAGATCATGCGCGCCGAAGACGTGGGCTGGACCGCGACCAAGATCGTGCTGGGCAAGCTGTCTGGCCGTAACGCCTTCAAGCAGCGCTTGCAGGAACTGGGCATCGACCTGGAATCGGAGGCGGAAGTCAATGCCGCCTTCGCACGCTTCAAGGAACTGGCCGACCGCAAGGCCGAGATCTTCGACGAGGACATCCTGGCGCTGGTGTCGGACGAGCAGCAGTCGCAGGAGCATGAATACTACCGCTTCGTCTCGCTGGAGCAGCGCTCCGTCACGGGCGAAACGCCGACCGCGAAAATCGTGTTCCATATCGATGGCGAAGAACACTGCAACGTCGGCAAGGGCGACGGCCCGGTCGATGCCACCGTCAACGCCATCGAGGGAGAAGTCGGCAGCGGCGCGGAACTGGTGCTGTTTTCGGTGAACGCGATCAGCTCCGGCACGCAGTCGCAGGGCGAAGTGACCATGCGCTTGTCCAGGGATGGCCGCATCGTCAACGGCGTCGGCGCGGACCCGGACATCATCGTGGCCTCGGCCAAGGCCTACCTGTCGGCGCTGAACAAACTGCAATCGAAAATCGAGCGAGTGAATCCGCAACCATGAGTGATTTTGATGTCGTAGCGCTGGGCGAGGCAATGGTCGAGTTCAACCAGGCCAAATCCAGCGAACCTGTATACCGCCAGGGTTTCGGCGGCGACACCTCCAACGCGGTGATCGCCGCCAGCCGCCAGGGCGCACGCACGGCCTACCTGAGTCGCGTCGGGGAAGACCATTTCGGCCGCATGCTGCTGGACCTGTGGCAAAAGGAAGGCGTGGATACCGGCGCGGTGGCGTGCGACGCGCAGGCGCCGACCGGACTGTATTTCGTCAACCACGGATCGCAGGGGCACGCCTTCAGCTACCTGCGCGCCGGCTCTGCGGCCAGCCGCATGCAGCCGCAGACGATGGACCTGAGGCCGGCGCAGCGCACGCGCTGGCTGCACGTCTCGGGCATTTCGCAAGCCATCTCCGCCAGCGCCTGCGACACCGTATTTGCCGCCATCGGGATCGCGCGCGCGGCCGGCGCCAGGATCAGCTACGACCCGAACCTGCGCCTGTCGCTATGGCCGCTGGCGCGCGCCCGCGCAACGATCTGCGCCACCATCGCCCTGACCGACCTGTTTCTGCCGAGCCTGGACGAAGCGGTGACGCTGGCGGGCACCGACGACATCCCGGCCATCTTTGCCTGGTGCCGCGCGCATGGCGCACGCACGGTGGTGCTGAAAGCCGGTCCATCGGGCGCCTGGTATGCCGGACAGGGCGACGCGCCGCGGCTGATGGCAGCACGCGTCGTCGAGGCCGTGGACGCCACCGGCGCCGGCGACTGCTTCGACGGCAGCCTGCTGGCGCGACTGGCCGCCGGCGACAGCCTGGCCGACGCGGTGCGCTACGCCAATACCGCCGCCGGCCTGTCGACCCTGGGCCACGGCGCGGTCGCTCCCATCCCCACCGCCGACCAGGTCCGCGCCGTTTAATCCGGGGTCAGGTCTTTCATTGCGTCACGGGCCCAGCTGTAGCGTTTGCTACAGCTGGGCCCGTGACGCAATGAAAGACCTGACCCCGGAGTTTGCCACCGGAGTTTAGAAGCGGAACTTGACGTAGGCGGCGGGGCCGTTCAGGCGCACGTTGAGGTCGGAACCGTCGCGCTCGCGGTTCAACTTGATCTTGTTGGCGGTGTATTCAGCCACCACACCGATCGCCGGCGTCACGTACCATTCCACGCCCACGGCGCCGCCGTAGATGTGGCCGGTGATCTTGCCGCCGCTCTTGCGGATGCCCGAGGCGTCGGCGTAGACGCGCACGTTTTCCGACACCGCGTGGCGCCAGCCCAGCTCCAGCAGCGGCGCGAAGGCATCTTCGCTTTCGTCATAGGCGCCGCTGCCGGACACGCCGTTCAGCACGCCACTGGCCGTGCCTTTCACCTGCGCCTTGTAATACGCCGCGCCGACGCCGATGCCGAATACGTCGTTGCCGCTGCCGATCCACCATTTATACGCCAGGTTGGCCAGATCCAGTTTCAGCTTGGCGTTCAGACGGCCGTTGCCGGTCAGCGGCAGGCCGTTGATGTTGGTGCTGCCGCTCAGCGATGGCGTGTAGTTCTTGTCGTAGCGGTAATAGTCGAAGTCGAAGCCTTGCGAGTCGCCGAGCAGCAGCTGCGCTTTCACGCGCGGCAGCGTGACGTGGTCGGCCTTGTAGGTGCCGGTGTCGATGCGGCCGTAGTTGGTGTCGCCTTCGTAGCTGATGTGCGGTTCGGTGTAGAACGCGCCGACCGAGACGCTGGCGCGGTCCAGCGCCGGCGCTGGGTCGGCCCAGGCGGTGGCGCTCAGAGCAAGCAGGGAGGCGGCGTAAATGGCTTTGGTGCGGACAGACATGAAAACTCCATTGGGTTGCGATCAATATTGGGAAAATCATATCAACCGAACCCGGCTTTCCAAGTCGGCGCACACCCGGTATTTGCGTGGGACTGTTCCTACCTCAGCGGCGCTTGTTCTCGCGCTCCTCGTCCGGACCGTTGACCATGGCTTGCACCACGCCACGGCGGTCGAATTCCACCGACATCATGGAGTTCCACACGTCCTGCTCCTTGTAACGGTACAGCCAGACATCGCCCTCGACGCTGTAGTAGTGCGTGACCTGGGTCGGCCGGCCGAAGGTGCGCAGGATGGTCTCCTTGGTGTCCTTGCCGACCTTGACGGTGGCGAACTTCTGGCTGGTCAGTACCTGTTCGTACGAGATCAGCCGCCGATCCGGCCCCAGCCGCGCCATCCAGGTGTACTGGCCCCACGGTCCCCAGGCATATTCGAGCAGGGTGTCGGCGCCGTCCTGGTAGATATTGGTCGGGGTGCCCAGGCGCTGACGCACCGCCGCTTCCGCATCGCCGGGCTGCGGCGGCGGGGCCAGCATGGCGGCGCAGCCGGCCAGGGAAGTGGTCAGAATTGCCAGTGTCAGCAGCCTTTTCATGCCGGATCCTCAAAAAACGGTACACCTCGGGGTTTTTCCGCTATACTACCGGGTCTGGTCTTCGGGCCAGGTTCTTTTTGAAACGATCACGGTGGGCAGGGTTACGACTCCGCGCACCGCATGTTAAAGGTAAATATCATGACCGTAGAAAACATCAACAAAGCCGCGATCATCGCGGACAACGCCCGTGGCCAAAACGATACCGGCTCGCCAGAAGTGCAAGTTGCGCTGCTGACCGCCCGCATCAACGAACTGAACACCCACTTCAAAGAGCACACCAAGGACCATCACTCCCGCCGTGGCCTGATCAAGATGGTTAACCGTCGTAAGAGCCTGCTGTCCTACCTGAAGAATTCGGACGCGAACCGTTATCGCGACCTGATCGCCAAACTGGGTCTGCGTAAGTAATTTTTGCGCTATCCGGCTTAAATCAAAATGCCTGCGCCAGTTTGCTGACGCGGGCATTTTGTCATTGGGCGAGTTGATAGCTTGCTAACTGGAATTTGTGGTTGTAGAAGTGGCAGTAAAGGCGGTCACAACGGCCGCCCGCAGGTGAGGTGAACGACAGCTCCTGAAAATCTGTCGGCAAATAGAAAGGGATTACCCATGTTTAATAAAGTTACGAAAACCTTCCAGTACGGTCAACACACCGTCACGCTGGAAACCGGCGAGATCGCTCGTCAGGCCTCCGGCGCGGTGTTGGTGTCGATTGAAGACACCGTGGTGCTGGCGACCGTGGTGGCGCGCAAGGACGCCAAGCCGGGCCAGGACTTCTTCCCGCTGACCGTCGATTACGTTGAAAAGACCTATGCAGCCGGCAAGATCCCGGGCGGTTTCTTCAAGCGTGAAGGTCGCCCTTCGGAAAAAGAAACGTTGACGTCCCGCCTGATCGACCGTCCTATCCGCCCGCTGTTCCCGGAAGGTTACATGAACGAAGTGCAGGTGATCGTGCACGTGCTGTCGGTCAATCCTGAAATCGATCCGGACATCGCCTCGATGATCGGCGCCTCGGCCGCCCTGTGCGTGGCCGGCGTGCCGTTCAACGGCCCGATCGGCGCCGCCCGCGTGGGTTACGCCAACGGCCAGTACATCCTGAACCCGACCGTCGAGCAACTGAAGACCTCGAAGATGGATCTGGTGGTGGCCGGTACCGAAACCGCCGTGCTGATGGTGGAATCGGAAGCGCAGCAACTGTCGGAAGAAATCATGCTGGGCGCCGTGGTCTTTGGTCACGAACAGATGAAAGTCGTGATCGACGCCATCCACGACCTGGTGGCCGAAGGCGGCAAGCCGGAGCACGAGTGGACCGCGCCGGCCAAGAACGAAGCGCTGATCGGCCGCGTGGCCCACTTCGCCGAAGCCAAGATCCGCGACGCTTACCAGACCCGCGACAAGCAGGCCCGCACCGATAAACTGCGCGCCATGTCGTCGCAGGTGCAGGCCGACCTGGCCGCCGAAGCCGCCGCCGCCGGCACCGACGCGCCTGACTCGGTGGAAGTCGGCAACATCCTGTTCGAAATGGAATCCAAGGTCGTGCGTTCGCAGATCCTGGAAGGCGAGCCACGCATCGACGGCCGCGACACCCGCACCGTGCGTCCGATCTCGATCCGCACCTCGGTGCTGCCACGTACCCACGGTTCGGCGCTGTTCACCCGCGGCGAAACCCAGGCACTGGTGGTGGCGACCCTGGGCACCGCCCGCGATTCGCAGAAGATCGACGCGCTGATGGGCGAGTACACCGACGACTTCATGCTGCACTACAACATGCCGCCGTTCGCCACCGGCGAAACCGGCCGCGTCGGTACGCCGAAGCGCCGCGAAATCGGCCACGGCCGTCTGGCCAAGCGCGCGCTGGTCGCCGCGCTGCCGTCGCAGGACGAGTTCAGCTACTCGGTGCGTCTGGTGTCGGAAATCACCGAATCGAACGGTTCCTCGTCGATGGCCTCCGTCTGCGGCGGCTGCTTGGCGCTGATGGATGCCGGCGTGCCGATGAAAGAGCACGTGGCCGGTATCGCCATGGGCCTGATCAAGGAAGGCGGCCGTTTCGCCGTGCTGTCCGACATCCTGGGCGATGAAGATCACCTGGGCGACATGGACTTCAAGGTGGCCGGTACCCGCAACGGTATCACCGCGCTGCAGATGGACATCAAGATCCAGGGCATCACCAAGGAAATCATGCAAGTGGCGCTGGCGCAAGCCAAGGAAGGCCGCGAGCACATCCTGGGCGAAATGCAGAAGGCCGTGCCGACCGTGAAGACCGAGCTGTCGAGCTTCGCGCCACGCCTGATCACCATCAAGATCAACCCCGAGAAGATCCGTGACGTGATCGGCAAGGGCGGCGCCGTGATCCGCGCGCTGACCGAAGAAACCGGCACCCAGATCGACATCAGCGACGAAGGCGTGGTCACCATCGCCTCCGTGGACGCTGCCGCCGGCCAGGAAGCCAAGCGCCGCATCGAAGAGCTGACCGCCTCGGTCGAAGTGGGCAAGTCCTACGACGGTACCGTGCTGAAGCTGCTGGACTTCGGCGCCATCGTGCAGGTGATGCCGGGCAAGGATGGCCTGCTGCACATCTCGCAGATCGCCAACGAGCGCGTCAACGCCGTCGCCGACTACCTGAAAGAAGGCCAGCAAGTGCGCGTCAAGGTGCTGGAAACCGACGACCGCGGCCGTCTGAAGCTGTCGATGAAAGCCGCTGCGGAAGAAGCCGCGGCCGCTGCCGCCAACGCGCAGTAAGCCGTCGCAGCGTCAAAAAACCGCCGGGTGCGCAAGCCCCGGCGGTTTTTTTTCGCCCGCGTGCTGGCAGCGGTGCTATGCTGGCACGCAAGTTTGAAAGCAGGATTTCGAGTTCGGACCGGCGCGGCGCTGCCTAGAATGATGGCTCGATCAACGAAAGAAAGTTTTCCATGTCCTCCTTCTATCCCCTCGCCACCGTCCCCGAAGGCATCGTCGACTCCCTGCTGGCGCACATCAATTCACTGGACGAAGACATCATGCTGGGCTTTTATGAGCCGGGCGCGATCCTGGTCAGCGCCGACGGCACGCCACAGCGCGGCGCGGCCGCCATTCGCAGCGAACTGACCAAGTATTTCCGCCTCGGTCTGCCGATGGCCATCCACGCGCGGCATATTTTCGTTGCCGGCGATAT
Organism: Duganella callida; assembly: GCF_004614165.1. Classification (GTDB taxonomy): domain Bacteria; phylum Pseudomonadota; class Gammaproteobacteria; order Burkholderiales; family Burkholderiaceae_D; genus Rugamonas; species Rugamonas callida. The sequence goes on from NZ_SPVG01000248.1 coordinate 31,906, forward strand.
CGCATCGCTGGTGCTGGACTGGTCGATCACCGGCACCACCGCCGACGGCACGGAAGTCAACATGGTGGCTACCGCCAACGATATCGCGCGCCGCGGCGCCGACGGCTGCTGGCGCTACCTGATCGACAATCCGTTCGGCACCGCGGTCCGCGCGGAGGGCTGAATGCAGCGGGGCAAGACGGCCGACGATCCGCGCTGGCACGCCATCGTCGCGCGTGATCAAAACGCGGACGGCACGTTCTGGTATTCGGTCAGCAGCACGCGCGTATATTGCCGTCCGTCGTGCCCGTCGCGTACCGCTCACCCGCGTTACGTGCAGATCCATGACACACTGGCGCAGGCCCGGGCGACCGGCTACCGGCCCTGCCTGCGCTGTCATCCGGACCAGCCCTCCGTACACGCGATCAACCGCGACATCGTGGTCCGGGCCTGTCAACTGATTGCGTCCAGCGAGCACGAGCTGCCGCTGGAGGCGCTGGCAGTGACCTTCCATCGCAGCCCCAGCCATTTCCACAGGCTGTTCAAGGCGACGGTGGGGATTACGCCCAAGGCCTATCACCAGGCTTGCCGCGCGCAACGGCTGCAACAGCAATTGCATGGCGGTGCCTCGATCACGCAGGCGTATTACGCTGCCGGCTTCGAATCGAGCGCGCAATTCTACGAGGCCGCGCCGCGGCTGCTCGGCATGGCGCCGACCCGTTACCGCTCTGGCGGCCAGCGCGAGCGGATACACTTCGCGCTCGGACAGTGCAGCCTGGGCGTGATCGCGGTCGCCTCGACCAGCGTCGGCGTGGCCGCCATCCTGCTGGGCGACGATCCGGAGGTGGTGCTGCGCGATGTGCAAGACCGTTTTCCCAAAGCCGAGCTGGTCGGCGGCGATCGCCAGTTCGAAGCGCTGGTCGCCACGGTGGTGGGGATGATTGAAAATCCATGCATCCCGGTCAACCTGCCGCTGGACATACGCGGCACGGCGTTTCAGCAAAAAGTGTGGCAGATACTCAGCAGCGTGCCGCCGGGCGCCACCATCACCTATGCCGAGATCGCACGGCAACTCGGCACGCCGCGCGCGACGCGGGCGGTGGCCGCAGCCTGTGCCGCCAATCCGCTGGCGGTGGCGATACCGTGCCATCGCGTGGTCCGCAACGACGGCACGTATTGGGGTTATACCTGGGGACTGGAGCGCAAGCAGGCGTTGCTCAGCCGGGAGGCTCGCGGGCAGACCTGAACCGGCACACAACATGGCAGAACTTTGACCGCGCAGCCTGGTCCAAGTTGGAAAGGAGGATGCCATGAGCAATCTTTACGACGAGGACGTCGCCGCGTGGGCGGAGCAACAGGTGGCGCTGCTGCGCTCCAGGCAGTGGGCCTTGCTGGATATCGACCATATCGTCGAGGAAATCGAGGATATGAACATCAGCCACAGGCATGAGCTTGCCAACCGGATGTCGATCTTGATCGCGCATTTATTGAAATGGAAGTATCAGGAAGATCGGCGCGGCGCCAGTTGGCACAATACGATTTCTACCCAGCGCAACAGGATTGCCAGGCTGCTCAAAAAAATGCCGAGCCTGAAGCATTTGTTGAACGATTTCGAATGGAACCAGGACGTCTGGGAAGATGCCGTGGAGATCGCTGGCCGCGAGGCAAATCTGGCAGACCTGCCCAGGGAGCGCGAATGGACCCTTGAGCAGGTGCTATCGGACGATTATTTCCCAACGTGAGCCGACCCGGCGCCCCGCGGGTTATTTGCCGTTCAGACCGTCATACACCAGCTTGGTGAAGAAGCCGCCATTGATCACGAAGCCGCCGTATTTGGCGTCGTACGCGGCGGTCGGGTTGGCGGCGACGATCTCGTCCAGCGATTTGCCTTGCTGTTTCAGCGTAGCCACCTTGCCGCGCACATCGACCAGCATGTCGCGCCAGGCGATCAGGTCGGCCCGGTTGCCGGTGGCGCCATGGCCCGGCACGATGATGGTGTGGTCGGTGCTGGCGTCGATCGCCTTGTTGGCCCAGACGATGGCGGTATCGATGCTGCCACCGTGTTCATTGTCGATGAACGGGTAGTAGTTGTTCCAGAAGGTGTCGCCCAGGGCCAGCACGTCGGCCTGCTTGAAGTAAACCCACAGGTCGCCATCGGTGTGGCCCTTGCCGAAGTTCTGGATCGCGATCCGTTCGCCGCCGAAGTTCATGGTCTTGCTGCCCTTGACGATGATGCTGGGGCGGGCCGCCATCGGCAGCGGGTCGAAAGTGTAATTCCAGTCATCGACGCGGGTCGATTTCGACAGGTGCAGGGCGGTCATCGGCGCGCCGATGATGGTGGCGCCGGCCGCGTGCATCCAGGCGTTGCCGTCGGTGTGGTCCCAGTGGTAGTGGGTGTTGACCAGGTATTTCAGCGGCCCCGGGCCGATGCCGTTCAGGACTGCGGCGATCTTGTCTTTGGAAACGGCGATGCCGGCATCGACCACGAACTTGCCTTGCGCGCTGTTGTAGACGATGATGTTGCCCCCCGAGCCGGACAGCACGCTGATGTTGCCGCGCAGGGTTTCGACGTTCACGTCGGCCTTGGCGGTGGCGTCATTGATCTTGACCACCGGGCTGCTGGCGTCGGCGGCCTGCGCCGGCGCGAACCAGGCGCTGCTTGCCAGGGCCACAGCGGCGGCCAGGACCAGGGGGCGGAACACGGTAGCGGTTTTCATGATGGACTCCTTGTATGTGATTGATGAGTCCATTGTAGGGAGCGGGACTGAGCCGGACCATGCTGAAAATCGGCGAAAATTTGCTCATCCGTCTCACTGAACTTTTCTCCGCGCGCCGACTCTAACTGATGGAAGAGGACGCCATGGGCAATCTCTACGACGAAGATGTCATCGCCTGGGCCGAACAGCAGGCCGGACTGCTGCGCGCGCGCCAGTGGTCGCGGCTCGATATCGATAACCTTGCCGAGGAGATCGCGGATGTGGGCAGGAGCGAGAAGCGGGAACTGCGTCACCGTCTGGCCGTGCTGATCGAGCATTTGATCAAGTGGAAGTGGCTGCCCATGCGGCGCGGTTCCAGCTGGCTGACGACGATACGCATCCAGCGCATGGACGTGGAAAAACTGCTGATCAAAGTGCCGCGCCTGAAACGGCTGCTTGACAAGGAGCTGGCGGACGCAGCATGGCGGGATGCCGTGGTGTTCGCCGTCAGGGAAGCGGAAATAGGCGGCCTGCCTGACGCTAGTCCCTGGTCATTGCAGCAGATACTGACCAGGGACTTTCTGCCTGACTGACTACTTGCCTTCGTAAGAGACGCGGAAGACGCGGCCGCCGTAGTCGTCGGACACGAGCAGCGATCCATCTGCCAGTTGCACCACGTCGACCGGACGGCCGACCACCTCATCGCCGCGCAGGAAGCCGTCGATAAAGGCGGTGTCGCTGACCACTTTGCTGTTGTTCAGCGTGATCAGGTGCACCGTGTAGCCGATCTTGTTCTCGCGGTTCCACGAACCGTGTTCGGCGACGAAGATGTTGTTGCGGTAGGTTTGCTGCGGGAACTGCGTGCCGGTGTAGAAAGTCATGCCCAGCGGCGCCACGTGCGGTCCCAGCTTGGCGGCCGGCGGTTCGAATTCGTCGCAAGTGCGACCCCTGCCGAACTCGGGGTCCGCCACCACGCCGCCATGGCAATAGGGGAAGCCGAAGTGCTGCCTTGGCTTGGTAATGACGTTGAGCTCGCACGATGGCGTGTTGTCGCCAAGCTCGTCACGGCCATTGTCGGTGAACCACAGCTGTTTGGTGGTCGGGTGGAAGTCATAGCCAACCGTGTTGCGGATGCCGCGCGCCACTTCCTCCAGCTGGCTGCCGTCCGCGTTCATGCGATACAGCTTGGCGCTCTTGGTATCGTCCGTGTCGCAGATATTGCAAGGCGCGCCGACCGGGATGTAGAGCTTGCCATCGGGGCCGGAACGTATCATTTTTTCGCCGTGCCATTTGTCTTTCGGCAGATCCACCTTGACCACCTCGTACGACGGCTTTTTCGCGTAGCGCTGGTCGATGTTGTCGAAGCGGATCACGCGGCTGATCTCGCCCACGTACAGCGCGCCGTTCAACAGCGTCACGCCGATCGGGCTGTCCAGACCTTCGGCCACGGTGACCACGTCGGCGCTTTGCTTGTCGGCGCGCGGCACCAGCGCGTAGATCTTGCCGGCCTTGCGCGAGCCGAGGTAGACCACGCCGTTGCTCGAGACCGCCATGCTGCGCGCGGTGGCGGCGCCGTCGGCATACACGCTGATGCGGAAACCCTTGGGCAGCTTGAAGCCACTGAGCAAGGCGGATCCCGAACTCGCCTTGGTCGCGGCTGCCGCTGCCGCTGCCGGTGTGGCAGCCGCAGCAGGCGTCGCTGTGGCGGGCTTCTTGCCGCTGCTGTTGGCGGCAACGATGAAATCGGCCAGGGCACCGATCTGCTCGCCGTTCAGCGTCTGCTTCCATGCCGGCATATCGGTGCCGGGCACGCCTTCGCTGATCACCTTGACCAGATTGGCCTTGCTTGGTGTGCCGATGGTCCAGGCATGGTCGGTCAGCGCCGGGCCGAGGATGCCTTCCATCTTGCCGCCGTGGCAGGCGGCGCAGTTGTCCAGGTACAGCTTGTCGGCGGCCGGTGCGGCTTGCGCCGTGATGGATGCGAACGCAATGCCGACGGCGGCGGCTTGCAGAGCGGTGCGTTTCATGTTGATGAGTCCCCTTGTGAGTCGATGCAGCATTGTGCCAGTTTCTAACGCTGGAGACATCATCATCATGCGGCCTGCAACTGCGGCGGGACTGCCGGGACACGCGTGCCGGCCGCCAGCGCGCCGCTGCGACGCCGGCCGGCGTGCCGCTTCACCTCCACCGTGAAGACACTGACCAGGCTGGCCAGATGCGTGGCCTGTCCCTGCATCGCCTCGGCGGCCGCCGCGGCTTCCTCCACCAGCGCCGCGTTCTGCTGCGTCACGCCATCCATTTCGATGATGGCCCGATTGATCTGCTCGATGCCGGCCTCCTGCTCGCCGCTGGCGCTGGTGATCTGCTCCATGATCTCGCTGACGTTGCGGATGCTGCGCACGATCTCTTCCATCGTCTGCCCGGCCTCGTCGACCAGCATGGCGCCGTTGGCGATCTTGTCGACCGACTGGCCGATCAGGTCCTTGATGTCCTTGGCCGCGCTGGCCGAGCGTTGCGCCAGGTTGCGCACCTCGGTGGCGACCACGGCGAAGCCGCGTCCCTGCTCACCGGCGCGGGCCGCCTCCACCGCCGCGTTCAGCGCCAGGATGTTGGTCTGAAAAGCGATGCCGTCGATCACGCCGATGATGTCGGCAATCTGGCGCGACGAGGCGCTGATGGCGCCCATGGTGGCCACCACCTCACCGACCACCTCGCCACCGCGCGCGGCAACACCGGATGCGCCGGCCGCCAACTGGTTGGCCTGACGGGCGAATTCGGTGTTCTGCTTGACGGTGGCGGTCAGTTCCTCCATCGACGAAGCGGTTTCTTCCAGCGAACCGGCCTGCTGCTCGGTGCGCGACGACAGATCGAGATTGCCGCGGGCGATCTCGTCGGCGGCGGTGGCCACGGAGTCGGTGCTGCCGCGCACCTCGCGCACGATGGCGGCCAGGCGGTCGCGCATGGAGACGATGCTGTACAGCAGGCTGGAGCGGTCATCGGCGGCCAGCTCGACGTGCACGGTCAGGTCGCCGGCGGCGATGCGGTCGGTGATGCCGGCGGCATAGGCCGGCTCGCCACCCAGTTGCCGCAGCAGCGAACGGCTGATCAGCCAGCCCAGCACGGTGGCGGTGACGGCCGATGCCAGGCTGAGCAGGGCGATGGTCACCGACGTGCCGATGCCGCGCTCATGGATGTTGTAGCCGATTTCGTCGATGACGCCGCGTTCGCGTTCCACCAGCGCGTTCATGCTGGCCAGGTAGGCGTCGCCGGCTGGCACGAACTCGCGCTCGATGATCTGATTGGCCTGCTCCAGATCGCCGGCCGCCTTGGCGGCAAAGGCGCGCTTGCGGATGGCCTGGTACAGCGTGCGCTTTTCCTGCGCGGCGTCATACAGCGCCTTGGCCTGGCTGTCGTCCAGCAGCCCGGCGATCTTCCGCTGCGCCGCCTCGGCTGTTCTGGAGCTGGTGGCAATACCATCTTCAAACATCTTTTGCGTCACGGGATCGGCGGCCCGCGATGCCGCCAGCGAGCGTTGCAGGTTCGCCTCGACGATGGATTTCCAGGAGCTGACCAGGCGTTCGGTCTGCAGTTGCTGGGTGAGCAGGGTGTTGGTATCTTCGGCTGTCTGGCGGATGCTCATGAAGCTGGCGCTGGCCACCGCCAGCAACAGGAACAGGGTGGCGCCGAAACCCAGGGCCAGGCGCTTGCCGACCTTCATATCCGATAATTTCATGGTGCCTCCGAATTAATGTTTTATGAATAACATATGTTTCCTGTGGTTATTTTATAGCTGAAATTGATGCTGTGCCGGACGATTACGCAGATTTACAATAGGGAACTTTGTGATACTTGGAGAGCCATGTCCGTTACCGATTTCGATGTGCCGTTCGAAGGCACGCTGCTGAAGGGCGATCACTACGCCGGCAGCGACAGCAACCGCATCCTGTACCTGCATGGCGCCGGGCAAAGCAGCCGCCACGGCCACCGTTTGCTGCGCGGCGCACTGCAGCAGCGTGGACTGGGCAGTACCTGCTTCGATTGCATCGGCCATGGCGATACGGGAGGTGCTCTGGCGCAGTCCTCGGTCGCCAGCCGCACACGGCAGGCGAGGGCGGTGGCCGCGGCGCGCGCCCTGCCGCAGCCGCTGGCCGTGTTCGGCGCCAGCATGGGCGCCTACAACGCCATCCGCATGACCGGGAGCCACCAGGTCGATGCGCTGGTGCTGATGGTGCCGGGCGTGTACACGCCGGCGGCGTACGAGGTGCCGTTCGGCCCGGACTTTTCAGCCGTGATCCGGCGCGAGCGCAGCTGGGCCGACAGCGACGCCTGGGACATCCTGTCGCGTTTTGAGGGCCGTTTGCTGGTGATCGCCGCCGAGCACGACGCCACCATCCCGCTGGAAATCCCCGAACGCCTGGTCGCTAGCGCCACGCGCGCCGCCGCGCGCCTGCTGCACGTGGTGCAAGGGGCCGAGCACAACCGTCTGTGGTCGCTGCTGGCAGAAACGCCCGCGCTGTTCGATCGTACGGTTGATATGGTGGCAGACGTGGTAAATGGCGGAAGGCAGTAGGAGTCGAACGTACGAGGGAGCGGCTGACGCCCCCCACCGGGTTTGAAGCCCGGCCCCATCACCGGATGAGTATGCCTTCCGTATAGCCTTAGTGGCTACTGTATGACCAGACCGCGTTCGGCCTGATCAGGTGGATGTTTCCAACCCGGCGAGTATAGCCGACCCGGTCGAAGAATTCCAAGATCTGTATCGCCCGCTTGCGTCCCAGACCGGTGGCATCACGGAAGGAAGACGCTTGCACTTCCGGCAGCGTGGCCACCAGTCTTGCCAGTTCGTCCAGCTGTTGTGGATGATAGAACAGGTCCTTGACGACCTGGCTGATCTCGCCCGTCTTGGACAGCTTGAGCAGCAGGCGGCGGACTTCCGCTTCCGGCAAGTGATGCTCGCGCATCAGGTCGCGCACCCACGGCGGGTCGAAGCCGCCGGCCAGCAGCGAGGCCAGCAGCGGCGCCACGGCCGCCTGTTCCTGCGCGCTCAGCTCGACGCTGTGATCGGGCAGGTGCAGGCTGCGGCCGCGCTGGCAGATGCTGCCGCTGCCCAGCAGCGCGTCGATCAGATAGGTCCACAGCCGGTCTTCCATCTCCGGCGAGACGATGCGCTTCAGGCGCCACAGTTCGGGGCCGGCGTCGTCCGGCGCGCGCGCGTGGAACTCGGCCAGCGCCGCCAGGATGCGCTGCCGCAGCGCTGCGCTTTCGGCGGCGGCGATCAGCAGCGCGTCGCCGCCCTGCAGGCTGATGGCCACCGTGTCCGGCGGCGGGACGATCTGCTCGGCCGGCAGCTGCGACAGCCGCACCAGCGTCGATACGCGCAAACCCAGCGGATTGCGCGCCAGCAGGGCGGCAATGTCGCCGCTGTCGATGAACGATGCCAGCGCCTCCAGCCAGGCCAGGCGCCCCGGGCTGCGGCGCTTGCGCGCCGGGCCGAAGGGATCGAGCACCCTGCCGCCGCCCACCGTGGCCGTGGCCTGCGCATTGCGGATCACGAAGCGGTCGCCGGGTACGGCATGTACCGGCGCGTCCAGCACCAGCTGCACGCGAGCGGTGTGGCCGGGCGCCAGCACTTCACCGTCCAGCATCACCACGTTGGCCGTGTGATGCGCCGCGCCCAGGTGCACGTGCACCGGCGACCAGGGCTTCAAGGTCAGGCTGCAGTCGGACGTCAGTGTCAGTTCGACGTCGATGCGCTCGGAGCAGGCGGCCAGCGCGGGCGACACCACCCAGCTGCCGCGTGCGATGTCGTCCTTGGCCGCGCCGCTCAGGTTCAGTGCCAGGCGCTGGCCGGCGCGGCCCATGTCGGCGGCGCGGTTTTGCGCGTGGATGCTGCGCACGCGCACCTGCTGTTCGCCGGGCGCCAGCTGCAGCGTGTCGCCCACGCGCACGCTGCCCGCCAGCGCGGTGCCGGTGACGATGGTGCCCTGGCCGGCCAGCGTGAACACCCGGTCCACGCCCAACCGGAACAGGCGGCGCTCGTCGTTGGCCGGCAGCGCGGCCGACATCACCGACAGATGATGAAGCAGCGCCCTGACGCCGACATCATCGGGCGCGGTGGCGTTGGTGCGGAAGATCTGCGCGCCGGCGAAATCGGTGGACGCCAGCAGCTGTTTGATTTCCTGTTCCAGCTGTTCGAGGCGATTGGCATCCACGCGGTCGATCTTGGTCAGCGCCACGGCGCCGCGTCCGACGCCCAGCAGGCGCAGGATCGCCAGATGCTCCAGCGTTTGCGGCATGATGCCGTCATCGGCGGCGATCACCAGCAGCGCGGCGTCGATGCCGGTGACGCCGGCCGCCATGGTGCGGATGAATTTCTCGTGGCCCGGCACGTCGATCACGCCCAGCGTGTCGCCGTTGGCCAGCGGCGCGTAGGCGTAACCGAGTTCGATCGAAATGCCGCGCGCCTTTTCCTCTTTCAGCCGGTCGGTATCGACTCCGGTCAGGGCGCGCGTCAGCGTGGTCTTGCCGTGGTCGATGTGGCCTGCGGTGCCGACGATCATGCTGCGAGCAGGGACAGTTGTTCGACGAAGCGCTGCTGCTGATGCTCCTGCAGGCAGCGCAGGTCCAGCCACAGCGCGTCCTGCGCCACGCGGCCGATCACCGGCAGCGGCAGCGCGCGCAGGCGCTGTTCCAGCACGCCCAGCGCATTGCTGATGCGGCCCGCTGCGGACGGCCGCACCACCAGCCCATGGCTGGGCAGCTGATCGACGGGCAGGGCACCGCTGCCGATCTGGCTCATCATGGATTCGTCGCTGACTACATAGCCCTTGCCCAGCGCCGCCTGCAGGGCCGGCAGGATGGCCTGCGCCTGCGCGCGCATCTGCGCGGCGGGACGGGTCAGCAGCTTGAGGGTGGTCAGGCGCTCCGGCAGCAGGTCGGGCGCACGGTACAGCGCCAGTACCGGCTCCAGCGCGGCCAGCGTCAGTTTGCTGACGCGCAGGGCGCGCTTCAGCGGATTCTTTTTGATCTTCGCGATCAGGTCCTTGCGGCCGACGATGATGCCGCATTGCGGGCCGCCCAGCAGCTTGTCGCCGCTGAAGGTGACCAGGTCGGCGCCGCCGGCGATGGTTTCGCGCACGGTGGTTTCGTGCGGCAGGCCATATTGTTCCAGGTCCACCAGCGTGCCGCTGCCCAGGTCCACCGCCATCGGAATGTTGTGCTTCTTCGCCAGCGGCGCCAGTTCGTCCAGTTCCACGCTCTTGGTGAAGCCGGTGATGGCGTAATTGCTGGTGTGGACTTTCATCAGCAGTGCGGTGTCGGGCGCGCAGGCTTCGTCGTAGTCCTTCAGGTGCGTGCGGTTGGTGGCGCCGACTTCGCGCAGCACCGCGCCGGCGCGCGTCATCACGTCCGGGATGCGGAAGGCGCCGCCGATTTCCACCAGCTCGCCGCGCGAGACGATCACCTCTTTGCCGAGCGCCATGGTGTTGAGCATCAGCAGCACGGCGGCGGCGTTGTTGTTGACGATGGTGGCAGCTTCGGCGCCGGTCAGTTCCAGCAGCAGTTCTTCGATCAGGTTGTCGCGGTCGCCGCGCTTGCCGGTGTCGATGTCCCATTCCAGGTTCATCGGCCAGCGCAGCGCTTCCACCACGGCCTGCACGGCGCTGTCGGGCAGCAGCGCGCGTCCGAGGTTGGTGTGCAGGACGGTGCCGGTCAGGTTGAATACGGGGCGCAGCGGCGAGCGGTTCCGCTCGCGCAGGCGTTCCGACAGCATCGCCAGCAGCGACGGGATGCCGGTGTCCGGTACGCCGGTGGCTGCCGCGGTGACGGCATCGCCGCCGTTGCGCGCGGCCAGCAGCATGGCGCGCAGTTCGGCCAGCAGCAGGCGTGCCGCTTCCAGCGTCTGCACGCGGCCATACTCCGCAATCAGCGGCGCGCAGCCGGCGTCGGACAGGATCAGATGTACCGCAGGCAGCCGGATGGCGGCTGCTCCGCAGGCGCCGCTCGCGAGGACGCCATTGCCGTCATTTGGCACGACGCCGAACGCGCCGGGTGCCGCGACGCTGTCTGCGGCGCCAGCATCTGCCGACGCATTTGCTGGCGCTGCGCCGGCGGCGGTCCGCTGGTCTGGTTGCTTGCTCATTCGGCGTTGAACCACAGCAGAGGGTTGCCGCTGGCGCGCGAGTAGCCGGCTTCGCCGACCAGCAAGTCCAGCGCCAGGCTGGCCAGATCGTCGGCTACCGGATCGACGTACAGATCGTGTTCCTGATTGAAGATCTTGCGGTAGGTATGGCAGTCGTCGCAGGTCTCGGCGCGCGCCACCTTGCTTGGGTCGTTGGCCTTGTTGACCGGCTCCGTCGCCGCGGGCATGCCGTCTTCCTGCTCGATGCTCTGGTAAGCCACCTTGGAGGTGCTTTCGCAGCACGAGCATTTCACCCGCACCATGTGCCACTCGCTGGAGCAGAAGCTGCAATGCAGATAGCGATAGCCCTGCGCCTGGCCGCCGAGGCGGATCACGCTGGATACCGGATGCGCGCCGCAGGTCGGGCACAGGGTGTTGGTCACCAGCGGTTGCACTTCCTTGGCGTTCAGCTGGCTGGCGCGCACGGTCCACATGACTTGCAAGGCTGCGGCCACGAACGGCGCATGCAGCGGATGTACGCCTTCGGTCAGCTCGGCCAGCACGGCGTCGGCGCAACCCTCCAGTTCGGCGCTGTCGAGCGCGCGCAGTTCGGCCAGGACGTTGGCCAGTTGCGGCTGGCTGGCGGCCAGCGGGTCCAGCTCATCGAGGATGGCGGCGAACACGCGGCGCCAGGTGGCCGGCCGCTGGCCGCTGACCGGCAGCGGCGGCATGTGATGATCGATTGCCAACTGGATGGTGGCGGCATCGGGCAGGGCGAAGGTTTCGGGCGGCAGCGATTTGATCACCGCGGCCTGGGCGTCGACCAGCGCGGCCATCATCTGCAGATAGCCTTTCATCGTGTCGCCGACCGGAATGCCCTTGATCTGATTGTCCGCCAGCTGGCGGAGACGCGCTGCGCGCGCGGTGAACAAACTGCGTGCTTCCGGGAGCAGCAGGCGTGGTATGGCGGTGTGATCGAGCGATTCGATCTCGCCAGGTTCTAGCAAGCGTTGTACCAAAAAAAATCTCCCGTTTTGCCGGCAGCGGAAAGCTGCCGGCTCAGGGAGTATTTTAATCCCAATCGGGGACTACTGCAGCCTTAGTCGCGGCTTTTGCGGACAACTTCCTCGAACCAGCGCGGATGGTGCTTGCGCGCCCAGCCATAGCTGACCGTGCCGCGCACCATGGCGCCGATCGAGCCCTTGACCCAGAACGCCGCGTAGATATGCACGATGATCGAGCAGATGATCACGAATGCGCAGAACGCGTGCAGCAGGGCCGCCAGGCGCACGATCTCGATCGGGAAGTAGAACGAGAAGTAAGCGCGCCAGATGACCACACCCGACAACAGCAGGCCAAGCATGGCGCCGACCAGCACGAAAAACAGGATCTTCTGACCGGCGTTGTACATGCCGATCTTCGGAAGCTTTTCTTCGCGGTTGTTGAGCACATCGTCCATTTGCTTCAGCCACTGCTTGTCCGCCGCGTCGATCTTGTTGTGGTGCCAGAAGCGCGCCACCAGCAGAGCGAACGAGATGAACATCACCAGCCCGATGAACGGGTGCAGGATGCGGGTCCACTGACCGCCGCCCAGGAACACGTACATCCAGGATGTCGCCGGATGGAACATGGCCAGGCCGGACACCGCCAGCAGAATGAAGCAGATCGCCGTGACCCAGTGGTTGCTGCGGTCGTTCTTGCTGTAGCGCTGGATCAGCGGATTGCCGTCCTTATCACGGTTGGGTGAGCTCATGGTGCTTCCTCCCTGATACGTTTGGCCTCTGCGACGGCTTCGGCCTCCTCTTCCTTCGACACCTCGTTAGGACCGATGCGCGAGTAGTGGAACCAGCCGGCCAATGCCGTCACCGCCATACCGGCCAGCGCCAGCGGCTTGGTCAAGCCCTTCCACAAGCCCACGGTCGGGCTGATGCTCGGATCGCTCTTCAGGCCATGGTACAGCGACGGCTGATCGGCGTGGTGCAGCACGTACATCACGTGCGTGCCGCCGACACCGGCCGGGTTGTACAGACCCGCGTTCGAGAAACCGCGCGACTTCAGGTCTTCGATACGCTCGGCCGCGTGCTCCTTCATGTCCTCCTTGGTGCCAAAGGTGATGGCGCCGGTAGGGCAGGTCTTGACGCATGCGGGCTCCTGGCCGACCGCCACGCGGTCGGAGCACAGGGTGCACTTGTATGCGCGGTCGTCCTGCTTGGAGATGCGCGGCACGTTGAACGGGCAGCCGGCGACGCAGTAGCCGCAGCCAATGCAGTTCTCCTGATGGAAATCCACGATGCCGTTGGTGTACTGCACGATCGCGCCCGGCGAAGGGCAGGCCTTGAGGCAGCCCGGATCTTCGCAGTGCATGCAGCCGTCCTTGCGGATCAGCCATTCCAGATCGCCCTTCGGATTCTCGTATTCCGAGAAGCGCATGACGGTCCAGGATTGCGGCGTCAGGTCGAGCGGGTTGTCGTAGACGCCGGTGGTTTCACCCACCTCGTCGCGCAGGTCGTTCCATTCCATGCAGGCGGTCTGGCAAGCCTTGCAGCCGATGCACTTGGAAACGTCGATCAGCTTGGCGACGGTGCCGGTCACCGGCGACCGCGCCACCGGCTCCTGCACCGTCGTCGCCGACATGCGCTTGATATCAAGTGATTGTAATGCCATGTTTTATCTCCCTCGGCCTTAAGCTTTTTCCACTTTCACCAGGAACGACTTCGATTCCGGTGTCTGCGAATTGCCGTCGCCCACAACAGGCGTCAGCGTGTTAACCAGGTAGCCCGGTTTGGTGAGCCCCTTGAAGCCGAAGTTGATCGGCAGGCCGACGTGGTGCATCGGTTTGCCGTCAATGGTCAGTTGCTTGATACGCTTGGTCACCACCGCCTTGGCGATGATGTAGCCGCGTCCCGAGGACACCTTCACCCGGTCGCCATGCACCACGCCGACTTCCTTGGCCAGCGCCTCGCCGATTTCGACGAACTGCTCCGGCTGAATGATCGAATTCAGACGCGCATGCTTGGTCCAGAAGTGGAAGTGCTCGGTCAGGCGGTAGCTGGTGGCCGCGTGCGGGAACTGATCCTTCTTGCCCAGTTTCTTGCGGTCGTTCGGGAACATGCGACCGGCAGGATTGTTGAAGGCTTTCGGATTGTTCGGATGCAGCGGGTTGTGCCCGATCGGCGACTCGAACGGCTCGTAGTGCTCGGGGAATGGACCCTCGGCCATCGCATCGCGCGAGAAGAAGCGTGCCACGCCTTCCTGCAGCATGATGAATGGACCCATGCCGTTTTCCGGCGGTTCGTCGGCCTTGTAGTCCGGCACGTCGGCGCCGCCCCAGGCCGTGCCGTTCCACGCGATCAGCTTGCGGGTCGGATCCCACGGCTTGCCTTTCGGGTCGCAGGAGGCGCGGTTGTACAGCACGCGGCGGTTGGCCGGCCATGCCCAGGCCCAGTTCAGGGTCTGGCCGATGCCGGTCGGGTCGCTGTTGTCGCGGCGGCCCATCTGGTTGCCCTGCGCGGTCCAGGAACCGGCAAAGATCCAGCAACCGCAGGCGGTGCTGCCGTCGTCCTTGAGCTGGGCGAAACCGGCCAGCTGCTCGTTCTTCTTGAGCAGGACCTTGGTTGGGTCCTTCGGATCGGTGATTTCCTTCAGCGCCTTGCCGTTGTACTCCATCGCCAGTTCTTCCGGCGAAGGGAAGTTCGGGTTGGCGTAGTTCCAGGTCAGATTGACGATAGGATCCGGGAACTTGCCGCCTTCGGTCTGATACGCCTTCTTCAGGCGCTGGAACAGGCCGGCCATGATTTCCAGGTCGCTGCGCGACTGGCCAGGACCTTCGGCGCCTTGCCAGTGCCACTGCAGCACGCGCGAGGAGCTCACCAGCGAGCCGCGTTCTTCGGCGAAGCAGGTGGTCGGCAGGCTGAACACCTCGGTCTGGATCTTGGTCGGGTCGACCTTGTGGAAGTCGCCGTGCGGTTTCCAGAACTCGGACGTTTCGGTCTGCAGGGGATCCATGATCACCAGCCACTTCAGCTTGGACAGCGCATCGGTGGTCTTTTGCTTGTCCGGCGCCGAGGCCAGGATGTTGAAGCCCTGGCAGATGTAGCCGGTCATCTTGCCCTGATTCATCAGCTCGAACGCCTGCATCATGTCGTACGGCTTGTCCAGCTTGGGCAGGTAGTCGAAGGCGTAGTGATTCTCTTCGGTCGCGGCGTCGCCCCACCAGGCCTTCATGAAGGAGACCAGGAATTTTTTGGAGTTGCTGTAGTAGCTCAGCTGGTTCGGACGCAGCGGCTTCAGTGCGCGCTTGGCCACGTAGGCATCCCAGTCCTGCTCCGCCTCGGCCGGCAGGGTCAGGTAACCCGGCAGCATGTTGGTCAGCAGGCCCAGGTCGGTCAGACCCTGGATGTTGGAGTGGCCGCGCAGCGCGTTCATGCCGCCGCCGGCGATACCCATGTTGCCCAGCAGCAGCTGCACCATCGCGCCGGTACGCAAGGTTTCCGCGCCGGTCGAGTGCTGGGTCCAGCCCAGGGCGTACAGGATGGTCGCGGCACGGCCCGGCACGGCGGTCGAGGCCAAGGCTTCGGCCACCAGGTGGAATTTCTCCGGCGGCACGCCGCAGGCTTTCTCCACCATTTCCGGCGTGTAGCGCGAGTAGTGCTTCTTCATCAGCTGGTACACGCAACGCGGATGTTCCAGCGTCGGGTCGATCTTGGCATAGCCATCGTCGCCCATCTCGTAGTTCCAGCTGCTCTTGTCGGTGTACTTGTTCTTTTCGTCGTCCCAGCCCGAATACAGGCCGTCGTTGAAGGCGAAATCCTCGCGGACGATGAACGGCATGTCCGTGTAGTTGCGGACGTACTCGTGTTGAATCTTGTCGTTGGTGAGCAGGTAGTTGATGATACCGCCCAGGAAAACGATGTCCGCACCGGTACGGGTAGGGACGTAATGGTCCGCCACCGAAGCGGTTCGGGTAAAGCGCGGATCGACCACGATCAGCTTGGCGCCGCGATGCGCCTTGGCTTCCGTGACCCATTTAAAGCCGCAAGGATGTGCTTCTGCTGCGTTGCCGCCCATGACCAGGATGACATCGGCATTCTTGATGTCTACCCAGTGATTCGTCATCGCACCACGTCCAAATGTCGAGGCAAGACCTGCCACCGTTGGACCGTGTCAAACACGTGCTTGGTTGTCGAATGGAAGCATGCCGGTGGCACGCATCGTTTTATGGGTCAAGTAACCGACTTCATTGGTGGCAGCCGATGCACACAGCATACCGGTGGTGGTCCAGCGGTTGACCGTCTTGCCGTCCTCGGTCTTTTCGACGAAGTTGGCGTCGCGGTCGGCCTTCATCAGCTTGGCGATGCGGTTCAGCGCTTCGTCCCACGACATCGGCGACCAGTCGGTCGCGCCGGGGGCGCGGTATTGCGGCGCCAGCAAGCGGTTGGGCGAGTGGATGAAGTCGATCAGCGATGCGCCCTTCGGGCACAGCGTGCCGCGGTTGACCGGGTGGTCGGCGTCGCCTTCGATGTGAATGATGCTGGCGGTGGCGTTTTTGGCGCCGTCGCCCAGCCCGTACATCAAAATGCCGCAGCCGACGGAGCAGTACGGGCAGGTATTCCGGGTTTCGGTGCTGCGCGCCAGTTTGTATTGCCGGACTTCAGCCAAAGCTGTAGCCGGCGCAAAACCAAGCAGCGCGATGCTCGAACCCGCGATGGTCGCGCCAGTTACCCGAAGGAACTGGCGTCTGGACATCTGGTTCATGAGAAAGCCTCTCTGTGATAGGGAAAGACGTGTCGAGTGTAGCACCATCAAAAATGATGGGGCGCAATGACACATGTCAATTGTTGCGTTTGCGCCAGCGCAATATCTATTGTGGTTATTGCTTATCGACGTCAACAACGTTAACAATTATTTTATTATAGCAACTCCTTAATAACTTGTAGTTATAGAACTTACTATAAGTTCCCAGCCTCGCCGCCTGACAAAGGGGAGGGAAGGCTGTCTCTTTCTCGTTATACAGCATGCGCACGACAGTTTCGCCTGCTACATTTCGATACAAATCCCATTGGATATTGGCGGCCATCGGGGCCACTTCGTCGCCGCGCCAGTTGCTGTGTTGATAACTGTAGGGCAGGTGCGCCGGCAGTGGCTCCGACATGCCGCTCAGGCCGAACGCGGCGGCCAGCGGGATCACGGTCTCGGCGTGAGCGAAGCGCAGCTTGGCCGCGTGCGACAGGTCGCCGGCCGCAATGGCATCGGCTTCCTTGAAAAAGTCGGCTAGCAGGTGGCCGGCCATGCGCCAGTTGAGGTCGCCGTTTTCTGCGCGGCCCGGTCCTTTTTCATAGAACGCGATGGCGTCTTCCGTTTCGGCGTAGACGCGGGCCTGATCCGGCGCAATGTAACGGGTGAAGTCGGCTTTGAGTTCGGCCTGCATATCGGCTGCTGCCGCGTACATTTCGTACAGCGCCAATGCGGCTTCGGTGGCGTTGACGATGTGCGTGTCGCCGTCGCCTTCCAGATGATTGGTAAATTTGCCGTCGGCGCTGGTGTAGTCGCGCGTGCCCGTATTGGCGGCGCTGCGCTGGCCGGCGTCCAGGGCCTCGATGAAGGCGGGCTTGAAGATGCCCGCCAGCGTCGTCCGCGCCGCGGCCTTCAGTCCGGGCCGGGCGTGGATGTCGGCCTCGATGGCTTTCAGCGTCTCGCTTCTGGCCCAGCGCTGATAGGCCAGACTGGCCTCATAGGTCGGCCGCAGCTGATCGGTGACCTGGTCCTGTTTGCCCAGCTTGTGGAAGTAGAGCAGAAAGCGGTCGGTGCCGGCATCGACCAACGGCTGCAGCGACGGCTGCCGCTGCACCAGCGCGCGGCTGAAGAAGTAGCCGCTGTCCACCGCACGGTCCTTGCCCGAGGTGACGACGATGATTTTGCGTCCGTCCCGCGCCGCGCTGTCGAACAGCGATGGCAGCCGCGCATACAGGCGCTGTGCCATTTGCGTATGTTCCTGCACACCCTGCAGGCTCTCGTTGCCGTAGCCCGGCTTGCTGATGCCTGCCACGCCGTAACCGAGCAAGGCGTTCGCCTTCATCATCGCTTCCAGATCGGCGCCCAGCTGTTTGCCGAGCGGCGTGAGGGCGTCTTCGCGTTGTGCCAGCCGCCAGAGGTTGTATAGCGCCAGATCGGTCTTGAAACTGCTCAGCCCTCGCGAACCGTGGCGCGCGAGGAGCTGGGTGTACACCGGCCGATAGCCGGCCGGCGGCGCCTCGTAGCTGGCGCTGTCCTGCTGCGGCTGATACGGCGTCTTGGTCTGATAATACTGCTCGCCCAAGGCGTTCGACAGCAACAGGGACAGCGCGGCGCCAGCCGCAAGGCACAGAGGTTTCATACCTTAGAAGTCTACGCGAACATTCACGCTGGCGGTGCGCGGCGAGCCGATGTTCAGGTAGTTCTCCTGATAGTAAGTCCAGTACTTGCGGTTGGCGATGTTGGAGATGTTCGCGCGCACGCTGACCATCTTGCCCAAGTAGCGGTGACGGTAATTGAAACCGGCGTCGAACAGGGTGTACGCCGGCAGCGTGTTGGCATTGGCCGCATCCATCGCCAGTTCGCCCAGATACTGGGTGCCGGCGTGCAGCGCCAGGCCGGGCAGCACTTCGCGCCAGGTGGCCTGCACCGACAGCTGGCGGCGCGGCGCGCCCACGGCGCGTTTGCCGCTGTAGCCCGGCGCCGCGTCTTCCAGCGTCGCGCGCAGGAACATCGCGCCTCCTTCGATCGACAGGTTTTTCGCCGCCTGCACCACGGTGTTGAACTCCACGCCTTCGTACTTGGTCTGGCCGTCCGACACGTACACGTTGGCGGCGTTGGTGTACTGCGCACCGCGTTCGATGTGGAACAGGGCGGCGGTGGCGTTCCACCAGCTGCGCTCCGTCTTGACGCCGACTTCCGACTGCTTGCTCTTGATCGGCGCGAACACCTGGTTGGCGTTGACGGTGGAGGTCGGCGCGGTGGCTGCCTGTTCCAGCGCCTCCACGTAGCTGGCGTACAGCGTGGTGTCGGCGGCCGGCTTATACATCAGCGCCACGGTCGGCGTGGTCTTGTTGGCCGGGTAGCTGGCGGTGACGGCGCCCTTGGCCGAAAACGCGGTATCGACAAACCGGGTGTAGCGCAGGCCGCCGAGCACCGACCAGTTTTCGTTCAGCCTGACGGTGTCGCTGGCGAAGGCGGCTTCCTGTCGCGTGGCTTCATCGCGGTAAGTGCCGCCGCTGTAGTTGATGTTCCAGACGTTCAGGATGTTCGGCGCGTAAAGGTTGCCGGTGCCGATGTAAGTCTTGGGCGTAGTGACCGACGACGTCGATTCCAGATTCTGCGACATCAGGCCGAAGATCGCTTCG
This sequence comes from Duganella callida, assembly GCF_004614165.1. Lineage (GTDB taxonomy): Bacteria > Pseudomonadota > Gammaproteobacteria > Burkholderiales > Burkholderiaceae_D > Rugamonas > Rugamonas callida. The sequence continues at coordinate 51,078 of NZ_SPVG01000248.1, forward strand.
TGCGTCAGGCCGGCGGTATCAAACGTGCCGTTGATGCTGGCCTGGGTTTGTTCGAAGCGGTAGCCGTGCAGTTCCGAGGTCACGCGGTCGCGGTAGTCGCCGTTGTTGGCGGTGATGTAGTACTGGTCCTTCTTGTACACACGGGTCGAATCCGAGGTGCGGTAGGAGGCATTGACCGTCCACTCCGGATTCAAACGGTATTCGATGCCGGCGGTGGCCAGCGTGTATTCGACGTCGCTGCCGGCGCCGATGCTATTCAGCTTGCTGTCGCCGGCGATCGGCGCCGGCACCTTGAAGTTCGGCGCGATGATGATGTCCGTGCCACCGACGCTGTTGCGGCGCTGGTAGATGCTGTCGTAGGTCAGCGCCAGATCCTTGGTCACGCGCCATTCCAGATTCACGGCGGCGGCGTTGCGCTTGATCGAACCGCTTTCTTCCTGCAGGTTGCCGTCTTCGTGCAGCAGGTTGAGACGGTAGCCGAAGCCGCCTTCCTCGCCCAGGCGACCACCCATGTCGATGTGTTCCTTGATCGCGCCGCCTTCCTGATAACCCAGCGCCGCGCTGAAGCTCGGGCTGGTGGTCGGGCGCTTGCTGACGTAGTTGACGATGCCGCCCGGCGAACCGAAGCCGTACATATAACCGGTGAGGCCCTTCATCACCTCCACCGATTCGAACATCTCCAGCGGCATCTCGGTGCCGCGGTTGACGTTGGCCAGGCCGTTGACCTTGTAGCCGTTCAGGTCATCCAGGCGCAGGCCGCGCATCTGGATGGTGGCTGGGTGAGTGGAGATGGGCGGCGAGATGGCGGTGACGGAAGCGTCGTATTTGAGGACTTCGGAAATGCTGGTGGCCAGACGGTCTTCGATCTCGTCGCTGGAAACGGCCTTGGTGGAGAAGGGCGTATCGAGTTCCGACTTGCGTCCCAGTGCGCCGCTGCTGACGCTGTCGCCGAGTTTTTTCTTTTCGACGCTGGCCTTGACTTCAACGGTGGACAGGGCGCCGCCGAGGTCTTCCGCCGCCATGGCGGAGACATGAAGCGCGCACAGGCCGGCGGCGGCCAGTGCGAGGTGCAGGCGGGAAGGAACGAAAACAGTTTTCGAGGACATGAAGAACCTGAAGAGAGTTGGACATAAAGCCCGCTATCGTAGTGGGCGCATATGACGCCCTGATGACGAAGCGACCCTGTCTTCTTCAGGTTCAATCGATTTACAACAGCTTTTCGATATCGCTCAGCGATGGCGGCGTTGCGCCCTGCGCCATGCAGGCGGCGGCACCGGCGGCCACCGAAAAGCGCAGATGGTCGAGCGGCGCGGCGTCCGCGCGGTGCATCATGCTCCAGGCCAGCGCGGCGATGCTGGCGTCCCCGGCGCCGACGGTATCGACCACCAGCACCTGCGCCGCCGGCAGGTTCCACTCCTGATCGCCGATGTGCAGCGACGCGCCATCGCCGCCCTTGGTGTACAGACAGGCCGCGCCCGGATTCCAGCCGCGCAGCGTGGCGAAGGCGCCGGCGATATCGTCGGTACGGAACAGTCCCGCCAGATCTTCTTCCGACACCTTGATCACGTCCGCCAGCTCGGTCATGCGGCGCAAGGTGGCGTCGTAGCTGGCATCCATCAGCAGGCGGTAATTCGGATCGTAGCTGATGCGCACGCCGCGCTGCTTCAGACGCTCCGCCAGCGCGATCAGCTTGCCGGCCAGCGGCTGGCGCGCCAGACTGATACCGCCGAAATGCACCCAGCGGCAATGCGCCTCCCAGCCGTCCGGCAATTGCGCCGCGTCGAACTGCAGGTCGGCGCTATTCTCGCCGATGAAGAAATAGGCCGGAGGATCGGTACGGTGCACGATGGCCAGCAGTGGCGCATGATCGCAGCGCTGCAAAAAGCGCAGATCGAGGCGTGCCGCCTCGCTGGCCTGCCACAGCGCGTCGCCGAACACGTCGCGGCTGATGGCGCCGGCGAAGGCGGTCGGCTCGTCCAGTTTTGCCATGGCGCGCGCCACGTTCCAGGTCGAGCCACCGACCTGGCTGAGCCAGTGCTGCCGGTCCGGCCCCTGCACGATCATGTCGGTCAGCGCCTCGCCCGCGGCGACGAAGGTGGGAAAGCCAGCCATATCAATCCTTCTTCAACACGTTCAGCACTTCATAGCAGGCGCCCATGGTGTGGTAGTCCACCTTGCCGGCCGGGCTTTTCTCGTCGGTCAGCTTGCTGTTGTCGGCGCCGAGGATGCGGTACCAGGCGCCATAACGATGGTCGACGAAATGCTCCCAGCTGTAACCCCAGATCTTGTCGTACCAGGTCCAGTAGCGCGCTTCGCCGGTGCGGGCGGCCAGCAGGGCGGCGGTGGCCAGGCTTTCCGCCTGCACCCAGAAGTATTTGAGATCGTCGCAGATGCTGCCGTCGGGGGCGAAGCCGTAGTAGATGCCGCCGTGTTCATGGTCCCAGGCCTTGGCCAGCGCCGCATCGAACAGCTCCACAGCGCGCGGCAGCAGCCAGTTCGGATTCAGCGACAGGTGCGGCGCGTGACGCTCAAGCAGCAGCAGCAGCTTGGCCCACTCGGTGAGGTGGCCGGGCTGATAGCCCCATGGACGGAAGATGTTGGACTTGTTGTGACGGTTGTATTCCGCATCCACCGACCAGTCGGAATGATAGTGTTCCCACACCATGTTGTCGGCCAGCGAAGCCTGACGGATGGTGATGTTGTGCGCCAGCGTTTCCGCGCGCAGCAGATAATCGCGCTTGCCGGTGGCTTCGAAGGCGGCGATCAGGGCTTCGCAGGCGTGCATGTTGGCGTTCTGGCCGCGATAGCTGTCGAGGATCGACCAATCGGCGCTGGCCTCGTCGGCGTACAGACCGTATTCAGGCTCCCAGAAGCGCTTCTCCATCAATTCGAAGGTCTCGGCAATCCAGTCGGCGGCCTGGGTCTCACCGGCCATCAGCGCATGGCTGTAGGCCAGCAGCACGAAGGCCAGGCCGTAGCAGTGATTGGTGCCGTCGATGACGGTGCGTACTCCATCCTTCCATTCCAGCTGCCAGGCGTAGCCGCCGGTGTGCGGATTGCGGTGCGTCTCGCGCAGGAAGGATAGCGCGTGGCGCAGGCGCTGGCGGTCTTCCGTATCCCCGAATTGCCGCCACGCCATCGCGTAATTGAAAACGAAGCGCGTGCTGCTGACCAGATGGCGGGTATGCGCATCGTAGACCGTACCGTCGTCCTTATAGAAGTGGTACAAGCCGCCCGTCGGGTCGATGCAGCGGCTGTCGTAAAACTGCTTGGTGTGGCGGATGTGGTTCAGCATGGTGGTGCGGGAGCGGAAGTCAGGGGCCATTATCAGGTCCGTTTGAAAGTTACCAGGTTTTTAGGTCGCCAGCCGTCCATGACAGTGCTGGCGCGTACGATTAATTCGACCGGCGCAGTCTTCTCCACCGGTACGTCATGCGGGCCGTTGAGCAGCATATCCACGCCCAACTCGCCCAAAGCCTTCTTGTCGATGCGCAGCGTGGTGAGCGGGCGGTGTCCCAGCACGGCGGTCGAGATATCGTCGAAGCCGACGATCGCCACATCGTGCGGCACCTTCAGGCCTTTCGACAGACAGCAGCGCATGGCCACCAGCGCAGCGCTGTCGTTGTAGCAGAACACCGCATCGGGCGGATGCGGCAGATTCAATAACTGCTCCATCGCTTCCCAGGCGCCGGACTCCAGGTCGACGCCATCGGGCAGACAGGCTTCCAGGCGCGGATCGGCGAGGATGCCCTCCTCGAACAGCGCCTGGCGATAGCCGCGCGCGCGCTCGCGGATGCTGTAGTGCGCCAGCGGCCCGGAGATGAAACCGACGCGCGTGCGGCCGGTGTCGATCAAATGCTTGGTGGCCAGGTAGCCGCCCATCATATTGTCCGGATTGACCGAGCTGTAACCGCGCAGCTTCATATCGATCAGCACCAGCTGCTTGCCGGTGGAGCGCAACGCGCTGAGCGTCTCCGGCTCGAAGAAACCGGCGCAGACGATACCGTCCGGCGCGTGCATGCGGATCTGATCGATCAGGCCATCGGCCGGGCCGACCGCCATGAAAGACAGCACGATACCCTGCTTGCGGCAGGCTTCCTCGGCGCCGTGCAGCACGGGAGAATAGAACGGACTGCTGGCCGCCGTATTGTGCTGGCGATGCAGCAGGAAAGTCAGGCGGCGCAGACGTTTCGGGCGCAGTTTCTGAAAATCGTAGCCCAGGTCGCGGGCCGTTTCCAGCACCATCTGGCGCGTTGTTTCGGTAAGTCCCGGCTCATTTTTCAAAGCCCGTGAAATCGTCCCCGCCGATACGCCGGCGACCCGGGCGATATCCCTGATCGTGACATTCGTGCTCAATCCTGGTCTCCTTTATTGTGGTGGCAGTCTTGCATAAGCGTCTACAGCCGGTCAAACGGCACCTGAAATTTGGCAGGCAGTTTAGCGCAATTTACTAAACAAGCTCTCGCTGCCTTGAAGTCGGGGGCAGAGCCGACATTCGGACACGAGCTCTGCCGTTGCTCCGCCTGGGGTTGATGCCGTGTCCGAAGGTCGGCTCCGACCCCGATCGTGTTTAGTGAAGATGGCTAAACTGCGACCGAATTGCGCTTGTTGTTTGACCGCCCGCCGGCACCCATGCAGAATCGTTTCAATAACTACAAGGAGTGAGACGTGAATAAACTGGTTAAATTCTGTGCCGCGGCGCTGATGGTCAGCGCCTGCGGCATGGTTGAGGCGGCACCGGCGGCCAATAACGATTTCGTGACTGTGAAGGACAGCCACTTCGTGCGCAAGGGCCGGGCGTATTACATCGCCGGTGCGAATTTCTGGTACGGCGGCTATCTGGGTGCGGCCAATAGTGTCGGCGACCGCGCGCGTCTGATGAAGGAGCTCGATAACATGCGCGCGCTGGGCATCAACAACCTGCGTGTGCTGGCGGTGTCCGAAAAAACCGAGATGAAAAGCGCGGTGCGCCCGGCCACCACGTCCGCACCCGGCCAGTATGACGAGGAACTGCTCGCGGGGCTGGACTTCCTGATGGCGGAAGTGGCCAAGCGCGACATGACGGTGGTGATCTACCTGAACAATTTCTGGCAGTGGTCGGGCGGGATGACGCAGTACCTGAACTGGTTCGAAGGCACGCCGGCACTGGACCCGAACGTGACCAAGGATTACGACACCTACATGCAGAAGACGGCTGGCTTCTACCGCAATGCCGCGGCGCAGACCGAATACCGCAATGTGATCGCGAAAATCGTCAAGCGCGTGAACACCGTCACCGGCAAGCCGTACAGCGACGATGCGCACATCCTGTCCTGGCAGTTGGCGAACGAGCCGCGCCCCGGCAACGGCAAAGCGACGCCGGAGGAAAAGGCTGTGTACGTCAAGTGGATCGACGAGGTGGCCGGCTATATCCACAGCCTGGACAAAAATCACCTGGTCAGCAGCGGCAGCGAAGGGCTGGCCGGCTCGGCGCATGACGCGCAGCTGTATCTCGATGCGCACCGTACCAAAAACATCGATTACCTGACCTATCACCTGTGGCCGAAGAACTGGGGCTGGTTCGATTCGAACAATCCGTCCGGCAGCTGGGACAACGCCATCGGCAAGAGCCGCGATTATCTGAACTCGCACATCGAACTGGCCAAAAAGCTGGGCAAGCCCATCGTGCTGGAGGAATTTGGCCTGGACCGCGACGGCCCTTCGTTCAGCATCAAGGCCAGCACCAGATTGCGTGACCGCTTCTATCGCGAGGTATTCGACATCATCGCCACCCGCGCAGGCAAGGGCGATCCGATCGCCGGCTTCAATTTCTGGGCCTGGGGCGGCATGGGACGCGCGGCCAATGCGGACTTCTGGTGGAAGCCGGGGAACGATTTTGTAGGCGATCCGCCGCAGGAAGAGCAGGGCCTGTACTCGGTGTTCGATTCCGATGTCAGCTCGCTGCTGCTGATCAAGGAGTATGCGGACCGCCTGCACGCGATCAAGCGCTAAGGGGGACATATGGATCGCAAACTGATGGTGGCGGCCGTGCTGGCCGCCCTGTGCTCGGGCGCGTGGGCGCAGTGGGGACCGTACAACGCCGAATTCCCGGCGGCCAGTGACGGCTTGCTCAAAAAGCCCAGCCAGGGGGAGATCTTCGCCGCCGCCGTACGCGGCGAGGCGGTACAGCCGTTCGGCATGAGCGGCTGGTTCAAACCGTCCGAGCCGGCGGCCGGCCGCACGCTGATGGCCGGCGTCAACGGCGGCGCGGCGGGAACGGGCTGGTTCATCTGCAGTGTCGACGGCAAGTTCGCATTTTGCGGATACGGCGTGGAAGTGGTCTCGGCGCAAACGCTGACCCCCAACGCATGGACCCACCTGGCCGCCAGCTACGACGGCAGACAGCTGACCCTTTACGCCAACGGCGACCCCGTCGCGCAGCGCGAAGTTGCGCTGCCGGCCGCTGAGGACCGCTCGCGCCCTGTTGACGCGGTGGCGCGGACAGGGGCGTTTGCGCAAATCTCGCTGGCGCCGCGAAGCAAGGCGCTGACCGGATATGCCGGCCGCATCGCCGGCTTCACTGTCACCGGCGCGGCGCTGGGGGGCGAAGAGTTGCGCGCGGCGGCATCCACGCAGCCGCACGACGCGTTGATCAACTTCGAAACTGGCAGCCCGTCGTGGCCCATTCAGGTGCGTCAGATGTATGGCCAGGTGGCGCCGCAGGATCCCTGGACTTTGCCGAAATCCGGCTCGCCGCTGCAACCGCCGAAAGCCGTGGCAGCCTACGACGGCCCGCCACTGGCGCAGAACGCGCCCAATCTCTGGACGCTCAAATCCTGGCTGCTGCAGGCGGCGCCGGAGGTGCGCGCGACGCCGGCACAAATCTCATCCAGCGCTTTCAATGCGGACGGCTGGTACACGGCCACCACGCCGGGCACCGTGCTGACCACGCTGGTCGACCGCGGTGTCTATCCCGATCCGGATTATGGTCTCAATAATCTCGCCATTCCCGAGTCGCTGAACAAGCAGGATTACTGGTACCGCACCGCGTTTGATCTGCCGGTGGGATTCAAGGCCGGGCAGCACCTGTTTGTCACCTTCAAAGGCGTCAACTACGAGGCGGAAGTCTGGATCAATGGCCGCAAACTGGGGGGAATGAAGGGCGCCTTCGTGCGTGGCACCTTCGACATCAGTCCATATGTGAAGGCCAGAGCGCGCAACGTCATCGCCGTCAGGGTCTCGCCACCGCCGCATCCCGGCATCCCGCAGGAGGAATCGCTGACCGCCGGCGTTGGCGAAAACGGCGGTACGCTGGCGCAGGATGGTCCTACCTTCATCGCGTCCGAGGGCTGGGACTGGATTCCTTCGGTCCGCGACCGCAACACCGGCTTGTGGCAGGACGTGATGCTGCATGCCACCCGTGACCTGAAACTTGGGGATGCGCAGATCGTCACCGCGCTGCCCAAGGCCGACAACAGCGAGGCGGACGTCAGTATCGAGGTGCCGGTGACCAACCTCTCCAGGGCCCCGTTGCGCACCACGCTGCGCGCCACCATCAGTCGTCGCGACGGCAGCATGAAGCCGATCCAGATAACGAAAGAGTTTACCCTGGCGCCGGGCGAACGCAGCCTGCGCTTCGATACGCTCAAACTGAAGAACCCCAAACTGTGGTGGCCGAATGGTTACGGCGCCCCCGATCTGCATGAGCTGAAGCTGGAAGTGGTGCAGGGCGGCCAGGTATCCGACCTGTCGACCACCCGCTTCGGCGTGCGCGCGGTCACTTACGAACTGTCGCTGGTCGATCAGGGTGGTCACTTGCGCCGCGTGGAAGCCGACTTTGTCAAGGGCCGCGAACTGGGTGTGCGCATCACAGATGGCCGCCATCAGGCCATCCATAAGCTCCCGGACAACAACTGGGCCACGGGCCTGCGCCCCGAAGCGGAAAATACGGCCGCCATCAAGCCGCTGCCTGAGACCTCGCTGGCGCCGTTCCTGGTGATCAAAGTGAACGGCGTACGTATCGCCGCGCGCGGCGGCAACTGGGGCACCGAGGACTGGCGCAAACGCGTCGAACGCGAGCGGCTGGAGCCTTACTTCCGCCTGCACCGCGATGCCAACGTCAACATCATCCGCAACTGGGTTGGACAGAATACGGAAGACGCCTTCTACGATCTGGCCGACGAATACGGGCTGATGGTGCTGAACGATTTCTGGGCCTCCACCCAGGACTACAACCTGGAACCGCAGGACGTCAACCTGTTCATGGAGAACGCCAGCGATGTGGTAAAGCGCTACCGCAACCACCCATCGGTGGTGCTGTGGTTCGGCCGTAACGAGGGCGTGCCGCAGCCGGTGCTGAACGAGCAGCTGGAGTCCATGATCTACAAACTGGATGGCACTCGTTGGTACACCGGCAGCTCCAACCGCATCAATCTGCAGAACAGCGGTCCTTATAACTACCAGCCGGCTGCCAGTTATTTCACCGATCATGCCAAAGGCTTTTCGGTCGAAGTGGGCACGCAATCGTTCCCGACGCTGGAATCCATCCAGGCCACCGTGCCGTCCACCGATCTGTGGCCGCTGGGCGATACCGTTGCTTATCACGACTGGCACCCGGACGGCAATGGTGGCGTCAAGTCCTTCAACAAGGCCATGGAGACCGAATACGGCGCGCCATCTTCGCTGGCGGACTTCGAGCGCAAGGCGCAGCTGATGAACTACGAGAGCCACCGCGCCATCTTCGAAGGCATGAATGCCGGCCTGTGGACGCAGAACAGCGGCCGCATGCTGTGGATGACGCAGCCGGCCTGGCCGAGCACCATGTGGCAGATCCTCAGCCACGATTACGACACGCATGCCGCCTTCTACGGCGTGAAGAGTGCGGCGGAACCGGTACACGTGCAACTGAACCTGCCGGATCATCGCCTGCAGGTGGTGAACAATCCGCAGACGGCGTTGAAATGCGCCAACCTCACCTGGGTGGCGTGGGACGTGAGCGGCAAATTGGTCGGCAACGCCATCATTCCCGTCACGGCGCCCGCCGGCGGGCTGTCCGCACCGGCCGACATCGGACTGGATGCGCTGCTGGCCAAATACAGGCAGCTGATCTTGCGCGTCAGCGTGCGTGATGTGAACAACCAGCTGATCACGCAGAACGTCTACTGGCCGAGCGCCACGCCGCAGGATCATCAGGCGCTGAACCAGCTGCCGCAGGTGCCGCTCAGCGTCGCCGCGCGCTGGGGCAAGGCGGAGATTGCGGGCGAACGCCAGCTCGACGTCACCTTGCTGAACCGCGACGCCGCCCCGGCGTTGCTCGGCAAACTGACGCTGTTAAAGTCGGACGGTACGCGCATCCTGCCGGTCTACTACTCCGACAATTATCTGTCGCTGCCGCCCGGTGAAAACCGTTTGGTAAAGATCAGTTTCAAGGCAGAGGGCGATGTGAAGCTGGATCTGCGCGGCTGGAATGTGGCGCCACAGTCGCTGGCCGTCGACAGCCGCTCCGGTCTCGCGGGGGATGGCGGTGTTTGCAGCACCACCCCGTCCCCGCGCCAGATCGATTATCAGTGGATGTCGCGCGAACGCTGGCGGCAGATGTACGCGGAAGACGTGGCGGTTGCCGACCAGGGGAATGTCGACCTGCTGTTTGTCGGCGACTCGATTACGGAGGGCTGGAACCAGGATGTCTGGAACAAGTCCTTCGGCGGCTGGCGCGCGGCCAACTTCGGCATCGGCGGCGATCATACCGGTAACGTGTTGTGGCGGCTGCAGAACGGGCATGCGGAGAAGCTGCATCCCAAGGCGGTCGTGCTGACCATTGGCGTCAACAACTTCTCCTTCTGCAGCGCGTCGCCGGAGCAGGCTTTCGAGGGCATCAAGCTGGTGGTGGTGCAGTTGCGCAAGCTGTATCCTGAGGCGCGCATCCTGCTGAACGCGGTGCTGCCGCACGGGCAGACGCCGCAAAGCCCGGAGCGCATGCGGGTGGCGGAACTGAACCGCATGGTCGCCACGCTGAACGACGGCCAGCATGTGTTCTACCATGACTATGGCCAGCGCTTCCTGCGGGCGAACGGCGAGATGTCACCGCAGGTGATGGGTGACTTCCTGCATCCGACCGTGCAAGGCTATCAGATATGGGCGGACGCCATGCTGCCGGATATACGCCAATTGATGAAGTAGAAGATGGGCGCAACAAGGGCGGCCGGCACCGGCCGCAATCTGGTGCGCAGCCGCGGCATGAGCTTTTATCCGAATTTTGAGGGGACGCGCCTGAGCGCCGATGTGCAGGCCAGCGGTTCGAGAAGTTATCTGGGCGTGATCGTGGATGGTGTCGCACGCCAGGTTCGCCTGGCGGAACGGCGCCAGACCTTGAAGCTGGCGGAAAACCTGCCCGCCGGGCCGCATACGCTGGAAATCGTCAACCGCACCGAAACCTGGCTGTGCACCGCGACGTTGCTGGATTTTGTCACCGCAGAAAAGCAGGCCGCGCTACGCCGCTATATCGAGGAAACGGTGCGCATCATCGGAGACCGGCGCGTGCATGCGGTTGCGTCGACAGGCTATCCGGGCGACGCCATCGATGCGCATCCGACCAAAGAGCGGCACATCAGCATGACCAACGATCTGCTGCCGCAGGTCCGCGCCGTCATGCACTGGTGAGCACGTGACCCAGCCAGGGCGCCAGCAGCACCATCAGCACGCCGCTGAAGATCATGGTGAGGCTCGCGACCGCGCCTTCCTGCGGACCGATGGTGCGCGCCTTGCTCAAGCCGAAGCCGTGCGCCGCCGCGCCGAACGGCGCACCGCGCGCAATCCGCATCCTTAAAGGCAGCAGCGCGAGCAGCGCCTGACCAAGCAGGATGCCGAACAGGCCGGTGATCACCACGAACACGCCGGTCAATTGCGCCGAGCCGCCCAGATGGCGTGTGGCTTCGAGCGCAAACGGCGTGGACACCGACCGCGCCAGCAGGCTTTGCGCCATGCTGCCGTGCAGGCCGAGAAGACGGTCCAGCAGCAGCGTACTGCCGACCGACGCCACAATCCCGGCGACGCTGCCCAGGCCCAGCGCCAGCCAATGCTCCCTGATCAGTTCACGGTACTGGTAAATCGGCAGCGCAAACGCCACTGTCGCCGGACCAAGCAGCCATGGCAGCCAGCGCGTGTCGCCGAAATAGACCGGGAACGGTGTCGATGACAGCTGCACCACCGCGATCAGCACCGCCGAGGTAAAGACGGCTGGCGTCAGCCAGATGCGCGGATAACGTTTGTGTACCGCCACGTTCGCATAAAACAGCGCCACCGTCAGCAGCAGGAACAGGAAGGGCTTCATGCCGTCGCTCCGCGTTGTGCACGCAGACGGCGCAAGCGGCGACCGCGTTCGAAGCGGCACACCCATTCCACGGTAAATGCGGTGGCCAGCATTACGCAGGTGAAGCCGATGCCGATGGCAAGAAACAGCTGCACGCCCTGCGCTTCCAGCAGGCCGGTGAACTGCACCACCGACACCACCAGCGGCACAAAGAACAGCAGCATGTTGGACAGCAGCCAGTCTGCGCCATGCGAAATGGCGGTGGGACGCACCACGCCGCCCAGCAGCAGAGCGATCATCACCATCAGCCCGACCACGCCACCGGAAAACGGCAGGCCAAGCCAGGCCGCGGCGCGGTCGGCTGCATACCAGGCCACGGTCAGCGCCAATACCTGCATCACAGTGTAGACAAGTCGTTTCATGTTGCCATTCTAGGCAAGGCGGCATGAAAGATAAAATGAATTAAAATTATGAAAATCATTCGATATTGGAATACATCATGGATATCCGTGCGCTGCGCTATTTCGTCGCCGTGGTCGAGCAGCAGAGCTTCAGTCGCGCCGCCGAGCGCCTGCACGTGACGCAGCCCACCGTCAGCAAGATGATTCAACAGCTGGAGCAGTCGCTCGATCTGACGCTGCTGGAACGCGTCGGCAAGCGCTTCACGCTGACCGATGCTGGCAACGTCGTGCTGCTGCGCGGCCGGGCGCTGCTGGCCATGCGCGAAGAAATGGGCGTGGAGCTGGAAGACCTGCAGCAGCTGCGGCGTGGTGACCTGCGGCTGGGCGTCACCCAGCAGTCGCACGCGCCGCTGGCGCCGTTGCTGGCGGCCTATCACAAGCGGCATCCGCAGATCGAACTGAAACTGTTCGAGGGCGGCGCGCAGAGCATCGCCGACGATTTGCGCAGCGGCGTGCTCGAAATGGGCACCCTGCTGGACCATGCGTCCACCGCCGCCATCTGGCAGGAATTCGACTCATTCCCCCTGCTGTCCTCGCCCATGTGCCTGTTGGCACCCGGGGATTCGCAATGGAACGGCAAGCGTACCGTTGCGTTGAAGGCGCTGGCCGAATGTCCGTTCATCTTTTACGGCGAAGGTTTTGCGCTGAACGACATCATTGCGCAGGCCTGCCTGCGCGCCGGCTTCACGCCACGCATCACGGGCCGCAGTGGGCAATGGGATTTCGTGGCGTCGCTGGTGCGGCTGGGCGTGGGCATCACGCTGCTGCCCAAGGTGTTTTGCGATACGCTGGAGAAGGGCCAGTTCACGGTGGTGAGACTGGAGGAACCGGCCCTGGACTGGAAGCTGATGCTGGCCTGGCGGCGCGGCGGACATCTTTCGTTCGCCGCGCGCGCCTGGCTGGAGCTGGTGCGGAGTAAGGCCTAGAAGTTGGCGCCGATGCGGAAGCCGTACATGCGCGGCTCGATGTAGTTGGCCTTCATGAAGCCGCCGAAGACCGAGTCGGTATTGGTCTTGGCATGGCTGTCGCTCAGGTTACGCACGTACAGCTCCGCGTGCCATTTGTCGTCCGGCGACTCCAGCTTGACCGACGCTTCCCCGGTCGCATACGCCTTCTGATAGCGGCCGATGTGGGCGAAGTCCGTGTTCAGCAGATCGAAGTACGCCTTGTCGCGCCAGTTCACCTTGACGTACGGCGTGACGCGGTAGCCGCTGTCCAGCACGAATTCCTGCGCAAAGTTCAGGTTGAGCTGGTACTTCGGCGTATTCGGCAGGTGGTTGCCGTCGATGTTGGCCAGACGGCGCCCCAGCAGCGTCTTGTCCGGGCCATTGTAGACCGACGGGCAGGCCGGCAGCCCCAGTTCCACACGCACGTCGCACTGGTAGTCGTCGCTGTACGAATTGAAGTCGTGCACGCTGGTGTTGATGAAGGCGAAACCGCCGCCGAGACGCGCACCGCGCCATGGCCGGTAATCCCATTCGACTTCCAGACCGGGGATATTGACGCGGCCGACGTTGATGGTGCGCCAGGTTTCATACACATCGCACTTGGGCTGATCGGACGGGCAGGGCAGGCCGTTGTCCGGAATGATCTGGTTGACGAAATAAGTGCCGGTCAGCTGCATGCCCTTGTAGCGCATGAAGAAGGCGGTGGTCGACAGGTTCAGCGTATTGTCCAGGAACTTGCCCTTGAAGCCCAGCTCATAGTTGGTGACCGTCTCCGGATCGTAAGGCAGGAAGGTGACCACGCCCGGTTTGCCGTCGGCGCACATGTGGTAGTTGCAGCTGTCGGTCTTGTCGGCGAAGCCGCCGGCCTTGTAGCCGGTGGAGATGGAGCCGTACACCATCTTGCTGCTGTCGATCTGCTTCTGCAGGCCGAGGCGCCAGGTGACCTTGTTCCAGGTCTGCTTATGGTCGTTGGAGGTCGGCGCGCCATACAGGCTGTAGGCCGCGACACTACCGCCCATGCCCGGCAGCAGATCGGTGCCGTCGTGGACGTGGAAGCCCGGCGTGCCCGGCGTTCCCTGCGAGTACCAGCCGTTGTAGTAGGCCGGATTGCCGATCCAGTTGGCGCCGTAGACCTGGCCGCCCTTGTCTTCCTTGCTATCGAGGCTGTAGCGCGCGCCCACGGTCGCGGTCCAGGTGGGGATGAACTGCCAGTCGGCCTGCGCGAAGGCGGCCTTGGCGTCTACCTGGCGGTTGGGCTGGTGATACAGCACGCTGCCGACATCGCCATAGGGCTTCTGGATGGTGTTGGTCATCTCGTAGTCGATGGCGTTCCGCTCGTGCATCCAGAACAGGCCCGCCACGTATTTCAGGCCGCCCAGCTGCTGCTTGAGCTGCGCCTCGTGCACGGTGGACAGGTAGCGTGAATCCAGCGTGTGGTGATAGGAGTCGGTCAGCGGCCAGGTGCCCCAGTTGCCGTCCACGGTATTCGGATAGGCGCCGTTGATCTGGAACGGCGCGGCGTTCTGCATGCCCTTGTCGTCGTCGGTGAGTTCCTCGCGGCGCTGGTCGGCGACCTGGAAGCTGTAGTCGAAGCTGGTGTGGTCGTTGATATTCCAGTTCACACCCGATCGCAGCGTACGTATCTTCATGTCGATGTGGCCGGGGACGTTGACGTTGATGTCCCACTTGCCCTGATCCGGGGTGCAGGCGTAGCGCGTGCCGGCGCCGGCGTCGCAGTCGCGGAAGGCGGAGCCGCCGGCGCTGGAGTCCTGGAACTCCTCGTATGCCGCCTTGACCGACACGTCGCGGTTCACCTTCAGCAGCGCGGTCAAACGGCCGGCCCATTCGTTCTGGTTGGTGTAGTAGTCGCTCGGGCCGATATAGCGGTTGAAGCGCTGGTCCACGTCCGGCTTGCCGTTCGGGATCCAGCCCAGCGCCGGTGCATTGGCTTCGCTGACGTCGCGGGTCTGGTGCGCATAACCGTCGCGCTTCACTTTCATGAAGGTGCCGCGCAGGGCCAGCATGTCGTTGACCACCCAGTTCTGCACCAGGTTTACCTGCTTCTTGTTGTAGTTGCCGATGTCCAGATCGGCCTTGCCGTAATTGCCGGTGAAATCGGGCTTGGCGGGGATGACGTTGATGCTGCCGCCGGTGGAGTTGCGGCCGAACAGCGTGCCTTGCGGACCGCGCAGCACCTCCACCTGCTCCAGGTCGAACATCAGCGCCTGCGCACCCTGCGGGCGCGGCGAATACATGCCGTCCACGTGGAAGCCGACGGCCGGGTCGCCGGTTTCGGTGAAGTTGGTCGAGGTGATGCCGCGGATGGTGATCTGCACCGCCGAATCCTGGCCGGTGTTCTCGATGGTCACGTTGGGGATGTCGCCGTTCAGGTCGCGCAGGCTGGTCACGCCCTGGCGGCTCAGCTGATCCTGCGTCACCGCCGTCACGGCCAGCGGTGTTTTCAGCAGCGAGGTCGAATAGCGGGTCGCGGTGACTTTCACTTCCGGGATCTGGTCGGCGCCGGTGGTGGCGGATGGTGCGGCGGCGGCGCTTCCTTCCGCGCTGTCGCTGGTCTGAGCCTGGGCGTTGACGCCGATGAGCGCGCAGGCGCCAGCAACGGCAAGACTCATCAGAGTCCTTCGTGTTGGATACAGCATTTCGTCTCCTTGTGTTTTTAGAGTTGTGGCCAGAGGTGTAAATCTGACAATTCAGTATTCACTCTAAAAAAATGAGGAGCAAACGATTTCAAATTTGGCCACGCAGTTTATTCAGTTTTACTAAACACGGCCTTTGTACCGTGACAGGACGTCGCCAAACAACAACGCAGGAACAGTTTTGTTAAGTTTTGTAAGCTTTTCTTGCGCAGCGTTGCAGCGCTTGCGCAGCCTGCGCCCGGCCAGGTTAGGAAATGTAATCAAGCAGCTGATCACCCCCAATCGATTCAAGGACTTAGCCCGCGAAGGTGCGTGGGTGCTGTTACGGAAAATGCAAGGTAGCATGGCCTCATCGTCGTTGTGAAAGGGGCTTTACATGCAGATTCGCCGGTTGGTCCGACACGCTTTGCTGCTCACCATGCTCGCCGCCACCGCCGCGCGTGCCGGCACGCTGGTGATCGAGAGCTGGCGCGTGGACGACAAAACGCTGTGGGAAAAAGTGCTGATACCGGCGTTCGAGAAAAACCATCCTGGCATCGAAGTGAAGTTCACGCCGACCGCGCCTACAGAATACGACTCCAGCCTGGCGGCACGGCTGGCTGGCGGCACCGCCGGTGACCTGATTGCCTGCCGACCTTTCGATGTCTCACTGTCGCTGTACAAAAAAGGGCAGCTCGAAAAACTGGATGGCAAGCCGGGCATGCAGAACTTTACGCCTACCTCGCTGGTAGCTTGGCAGACCGACGACGGCAAGGATACCTTCTGCATGCCGGTGGCCTCGGTGATCCACGGCTTCCTATACAACAAGAAGATCTTCAAGAAGCTGAACCTGCAGCCGCCGCAGACGGTCGATGAATTCTTCGCGGTGCTGGAGGCGCTGAAAAAAGGCGGCGTGACGCCGCTTGCGCTGGGAACCGCCGATCAGTGGGAATCGAGCCAAATGGTTTATACCAATATCGGCCCGAACTTCTGGCGCGGCGAGGAGGGGCGCAAGGCGCTCATCGCCGGGAAGGCCAGGCTGACCGACGCGCCGTTCGTCGAGGCGCTGCAGTTCGAATCGCGCATGGGCGGCTATCTGGGCAAGGGCGCCAGCGCCCAGACCTATGGCGATAGCCAGAACCTGTTTGCATTGGGGCGCGCCGGCATATATCCGACCGGCTCCTGGGATATCTCGTACTTCGGCCAGACGCCTGGGCTGGAGCTGGGCGCGTTTCCGCCGCCGGTGCGCAAGGCCGGCGATCCGTGCTTCATCTCCGATCACATGGACATCGGTATCGGCGTCAACCGGAAATCGAAGAACAAGGACGACGCCTACAAATTCCTGGCCTGGGTCGGATCGCAGGAGTTCGCGGACATCTACACCAACCGCGTGACCGGCTTTTTCACGCTGTCCCATCACCTGATCGCGGTGCGTGATCCGGTGGCCAAGCAGATGGCGGAATGGCGCAACAGCTGCGCCTCGACCATCCGCTTCAACGCGCAGGTGCTGAATCGCGGTCAGCCCAGCATGGAGAGTGAACTCTGGAATATCAACGCGCAGGTTTTGAACGGCAGGCTGGCGCCGAAAGACGCCGCCACCCGTCTGCAAACCGGTTTTGCAAAGTGGTACAAACCGCAGCAAAAGTAGCGTCACACTTATCCCTCCCAATGGTGGTGTGATCGATTCAGGCCGGCGCCGGGCGCGGCGCCGGCTGTTTTTTTGTCCGAATCTGGAGGCAGTCTTGAAGCATGAAGTGAATACGGTACGGCGCTGGCAGCTGCTGTTGTTCCTGGCGCCGGCCCTGATCATCTACGGCGTGTTCAGCGCGCTGCCGCTGGCGCAGACGCTGGGGCAGGGTTTCTTTACCGCCGACGACAGCGGCAAGGCGGTCTACGCCGGACTGCAAAACTTCCGCACGGTGCTGCTCGATCCCGACTGGTCGGCCGGTTTCTGGAATGCGATGATCAACAACGCCAGGTTCTTTTGCCTGCACATGCTGCTGCAGAATCCCATCGGCCTGCTGCTGGCGACCCTGTTCAGCCTAAAAGGGCTGCGCGGCGCGCGCACCTACCGCACGCTGATCTTTCTGCCCACGCTGCTGTCGGTGGTGATCATCGGTTTCATCTGGCAGCTGATCCTGTCGCCGCTGTGGGGCGTGGGCGAAAAGCTGATGGGCTTCGCGGGCCTGAGCGACTTCTTCGCACCCTGGTTGGGCCAGGAAGAAACCGCACTGACGGCGATTTCCATGGTCTCCGTATGGCAGTACATCGGCATGCCGATGATGCTGATCTACGCCGCACTGCTGGCGGTGCCGGAGGAGATCGTCGAAGCGGCGCACGTCGAGGGTGCCGGCGCCATGCGCATCTTCTGGCAGGTCAAGCTGCCGCTGATTTATCCGACCCTGGGCCTGGTCACCATCCTGACCTTCGTCGCCAACTTCAATGCGTTCGATCTGATTTACTCGATCAAGGGCGCGCTGGCGGGGCCGAATTATTCGACCGACATCCTCGGCACCTTGTTCTACCGGACCTTCTTCGGCTACCAGGCGCAGGTCGGCAACGCCTACCTGGGTTCCGCCGTGGCGACGCTGATGTTCCTGGTGATACTGGCCGGTGTCGGCGTCTATTTTGTCGGCGTCCAGCGCCGCCTGACGAGGTTCGCGCTATGAGGGGCCGGCTGATGGTCCACGGCGCGCTGATGGCGTACACGCTGCTGGCGCTGTTCCCGATCGCGCTGATCCTGATTAACTCGGTCAAGTCGCGCGAGGCGATCTTCGACGATCCGCTGGCGCTGCCGACCATGGAATCGCTGACCTTCATCGGCTTCCAGAAGGTCCTGGCCAGCACCCATTTCCTGCTCTATTTCGGCAACAGCCTGGTGGTGACGCTGGCGGCGCTGTTCTGCATCCTGCTGTTCGGCGCGATGGCGGCATGGGCGCTGTCCGAGTACCGCTTCATGGGCAATCGCGTGCTGGCGCTGTTCATCGCCTTCGGCATCATGATTCCGATCCGGCTCGGCACGGTCTCGATCCTGGAGCTGATGGTCAGACTGGAACTGGTCAACACGCTGACGGCGCTGGTGCTGGTTTACACGGCACAGGGCGTGCCGCTGGCGGTGATGATCCTGTCCGAATTCATGCGCCAGGTGCCGTCCGAACTGAAAGACGCGGCGCGCTGCGACGGCATCGGCGAAGTCGCCATTTTCTTCCGCGTGATCCTGCCGCTGATACGCCCGGCGATGGCGACGGTGGCGGTGTTCACCATGATCCCCGCCTGGAACGACCTGTGGTTCCCGCTGATCCTGGCGCCGTCCGAGCGCACCCGCACCGTCACGCTGGGTGTGCAGCAGTTCATCGGTCAGTACGTGACCGACTGGAATTCGGTGCTGGCCGCGCTGTCGCTGGCGGTGATCCCGATGCTGATTCTGTACGCACTGTTTTCGCGCCAGCTGATACGCGGCCTGACCGCCGGCGCGGTGAAATAAAGAGAGGAACCGATGGCAAGTGTAAGTCTGCAAGCGCTGCGCAAATCCTACGACGGCCGGACCGACGTCCTGGCCGGCATCGACCTGGAGATCGCGCACGGCGAATTCGTGGTGCTGGTGGGGCCGTCCGGCTGCGGCAAGTCGACGCTGCTGCGCATGCTGTGCGGCCTGGAGAGCATCACCGCCGGCACCATGAAGATAGGCGATCGCGTGGTCAACCAGCTGCCGCCGGCCGAACGCGGCATCGCCATGGTGTTCCAGAGCTATGCGCTGTATCCGCACATGACGGTGTACCAGAACATGGCCTTCGGCCTGAAGATCGCCGGCAAGGGCAAGCCGGAGATCAGGCAGCGCATCGAGGCGGCGGCGGCCACGTTGAAGATCAGCCATCTGCTGGAGCGCCTGCCGCGCGAACTGTCCGGCGGCCAGCGTCAGCGGGTGGCGATCGGCCGCGCCATCGTGCGCGAGCCGCAGCTGTTCCTGTTCGATGAGCCGCTGTCCAACCTGGACGCGGCGCTGCGCGTGCAGACCCGCCTGGAAATCGCCAGGCTGCACCGCCAGCTGGACGCCACCATCGTCTACGTCACGCACGACCAGGTCGAGGCCATGACATTGGGCGACAAGATCGTCGTCATGCACGAGGGGCAGATCCAGCAGGCCGGCACGCCGCTGGATTTGTACCAGCAGCCACGCAATCTGTTCGTGGCCGGCTTCATCGGCTCGCCGCGCATGAATTTCATGGCCGGCAGCGTGGCGGAGGCGCACGCGCACGGCGTGGTGGTGCGCCTGAGCGCCGGCGACGTGGTGCGCGCCGCCGTCGACGGCAGCGGCATGCGCATCGGCGCCCCGGTCACGCTGGGGCTGCGCGCGGAACACATCAGCGAATCGCGCGGCGGTTCGGAAGTTTTCACGGGCGAGGTCAGTGTGGTCGAACACCTGGGCGAGGCCAATTACATCTACGTCACCCGCGAGGGCGGGGAGGACGTGGTGATACGCGGGGATGGCGAGCGCCATGTCGCGCCGGGACAGTCCATCACTTTCTCGGCCGAGAGCACTGCCTTTCACGTGTTCGACGAAACGGGATCGGCGCGGCGGCGTCTGCGTCCCGGGAATATGGTATCGGCGCCGCGCGGCTTGATGCGCAGCGCCTGATATGACAGCGGTTCTTTAATTTTCATAAAACAGGGAGAATGGAATGAAGCCGGTACTCAGGAAAAAAATACTACCGCAGGTGGTCGCGCTGGCGATGAGCGGCCTGGCCGCCCACGCGCACGCAAGCGATGCCGTGGCGGCCGATGCGCAGGCCAGCGACGCCGTACCGGCCGCGGAAGCCAATACCGTGGAAGTGCGCGGCATCCGCGAACGCCTCAAGCGCAACCTGGCCGAGAAGCGTGACGCCGACAATGTGGTCGATACCGTCACCGCCGACGACGTAGGCAAGTTCCCGGACAAGAACGTGGCCGACTCGCTGCAGCGCGTGCCCGGCATCTCGGTGGACCGCACCTGGGGCGAGGGCCGTGACATCTTCGTGCGCGGCACCGACAAGAACCTCAACCTCACGCAACTGAACGGCCAGGCCGTGGCCTCCGGCTACTGGTGGAAGAACGATGCGCAAAGCCGCGGCTTCAACTACGACATCCTGGCGTCGGAACTGGTGGGCAGCATCGACGTCTACAAATCGCCGTCGGCCGATCTGGACGAGGGCAGCATCGGCGGCCTGGTGAACGTCAAGACCCGCAAGCCGTTCCAGCTCAAGGGCTTCGTGGCGCAGGTTTCGGCGGAAGCCACCTACAGCGAGCTGCCGAAGAAGACCGACCCGCAGTTCTCCGGCCTGATCAGCTGGATCAACGACGAGAAGACCTTTGGCGCGCTGCTGGCGGTCAGCAAACAGAAACGCACCATGCGCCGCGACGGCCTGGAAAATTTCACCGACTCCACCAAGTACAACATCGTCGACCAGAACGGTGCGGTGACGCCTGGCGCCTACGCTTCCTGGGGCGGCGGCTCGGCCATCTTCCGCCAGGACCGCGAGCGCACCACCGGCAACCTGACCTTGCAGGCACGCCCGAACGCCAACACCGACATCACGCTGAACTACATGAATTCCGATATGGACATGGACAACAGCAACCAGAACTACTTGTGGGAAGCGGGCGGTCTGGCCGATGCCAAGGGCAATATCCAGGTCACCAATCCGAAGTTCATCACCACCTCGGATGGCACCAAGGCGCTGGTCGGCGGCACCGTCGGGCCGACCGGCGGCGTGTCGTTCGAGCCTATCTTCCGCCAGTCCTACGTCAAGTCGCAGGTGCTGGATCTGGACGGCACCTACGATGGCGACAACTGGAAGCTGCACGGCCAGGTCGGCACCACCAAGGGATCGGGCGGCAGCGACCATGACCGCAACTTCTGGCTGGTCGGGAATACGCGCACCACCTTCAACATCGCGCCGGACACCTACGAGGTCAAATATCTCGATATCAGCCCACTGGACCCGAGCAAGCTGACGCTGCAAAGCGCGCGCGACTGGATCCGCCGCATGGACACCAAGGAGAATTACGGCCAGGCCGACTTCACGCTGGACCTGAACAACGACTACATCCGCGCCATCAAGGTCGGCGCCAAGATCCGCGACACCAAGGTGCAGAACCGCCGCATCATCGGCACCGCCGGTCCGGGCAGCCCTGGCTGGATTTCTTACTCGCTGGCCGACCTGTCGACCGGCGCCTCGCCGATGCTGAGCCAGGAGGCCGCGACGGCCGGCTCGCTGACGCAGTACGCCTGGGTCGATGACGGCCTGGCGTATTCCAAGGGCTTCCCGATGTACGACAAGGCCATGACCTACGCGGAAGCCAAGGGCGAATACTACAAGATCCGCGAAAAGATCTATGCCACCTACGTCCGCGCGGACTTCGCCACCGGCCAGTGGCGCGGCGACTTCGGCGTCCGCGTGGTCAAGACCGACCAGATCTCAGAGGCCTACCAGGACCTGAGCGGCAACGGCAACTACGTGCTGGGCAGCGTCTCGCGCAGCTACACGGACGCGCTGCCTAACCTGAACGCGGTCTACAACGTCAATAAGGATCTGCTGGTGCGCGGCGCGCTGTCGCGCGTGATGGCGCGTAACACCTACAGCGATTTGAGCGCCAGCACGGAAGTCAGCGGCACCACCAACGCCGCCACCTCGGGCAACCCGCTGCTCAAGCCTTATCACGCCAACCAGGCGGAGATCGGCGCCGAGTGGTACTACGCCGAGGCGTCGCTGCTGTCGGCGACGGTGTTCGCCAAGAAGCTCGATACCTTCATCTACTCCCAGACCGCGCCGGAAAACGTCGCCGGCGTGGTGCGTTCGGTGACCCGTCCCTACAACGCGGGCAACGGCGCCACCATCAACGGCCTGGAATTCCAGTGGCAGCAGGCGTTCAGCAATGGCTTCGGCGGCATCGTCAACTACACCTACACCGACGCCAAGACCGGCGCCAACGCCAACGGTGTCAAGCTGAACGTGATCGGCAACTCGCGCAACCAGGCCAACGTTACCGGCTTCTGGGAGAAGTACGGCTACAGCGTGCGCTTGTCGTACAACTACCGCTCCAAGGCTTATGGCGCGCTGGACGAAGGCGGCCAGGATGTGACCAGCGCCTACGGCCAGTGGGATGCCTCGGCCAGCTGGGATATCACGCCCAAGGTGTCGCTGTACCTGACGGCGGTGAATATCGGCAATGAAGTCATCCGCACCAATACCACCGACGGCCTGCCGGTCGGCGTGTACGAGAACGGCGCGCGCTACAGCATCGGCGTGAAAGCCAAGTTCTGACAGCGGTTTCATAACCGATATAGCCCGATTCCATGTTGGCATCGGGCTTTTTTCTATTACAATCGTGTCATTATTGTCGTCCAGGATATGGAGTGATACGGATACGTCTTCGTTTCATCGGCGCTCTGCTGGCGGCTGGCATGACGGCGCATGCCGCGCCGGCGGCGAGCCTGCAGGTGCTGCACTGGTGGACTTCGCCCGGCGAGCGCAAGGCCGCCGACCTGCTGGCCGCGCGCGCCGCGGAAGAGGGCATCGAATGGCGGGACGCGGCGATTCCCGGCGGCGCTGGGCTGGGCGCCGGCAAGGTGCTCAAGAGCCGCGTGCTGGCGGGCGATGCGCCGGAAGTGTCGCAGATGATCGGCGTCTCGATCGCCGAGTGGGCCGACCTGGGCCTGCTGCTGGAAATCGACAATGTCGCCAGC
The DNA here is from genome assembly GCF_004614165.1 of Duganella callida. GTDB lineage: Bacteria > Pseudomonadota > Gammaproteobacteria > Burkholderiales > Burkholderiaceae_D > Rugamonas > Rugamonas callida. The sequence continues at coordinate 74,129 of NZ_SPVG01000248.1, forward strand.
GGCGGCAACTGGAACAACGTGCTGTTCCCGACCATACAAACGCTGATCACGCACCGCAAGCACGTGGTGGCCGCGCCGGTCGGCATCCACCGCGTCAACACGCTGTTCTATAACCGCGCACTGTTCGCCCGCCACAAGCTGGCGCCGCCGCAAAGCTGGGCCGAATTCGAAACCGTGGTGCATAAGCTGAAGGCGGCGGGCGTCACGCCGCTGGCGCAGAGCAGCGAAGCCTGGCAGGTGGCGGCGCTGTTCGAAAACCTGGTGCTGGCCGAGAGCGGGCCGGAATTCTATAGACAGTTATTTGTCAGACGCGATCCCGCCGCGGCGGCCGACCCGCGCACGGCCGACGCGCTGCGCCGCCTGCGCATCGTCAAGGGCTGGGCCAATGGCCAGATCGACGAGCGTTCCTGGCCCGAGGTGGCGCGCCAGTTCGCCCGCAGGGAAGCGGCGATGATGATCATGGGCGACTGGGCCAAACCGGAACTGCGCGACCTGGGCATGGTGCTGGATCAGGACTTCGCCTGCGCCGCGGCGCCGGGAACCGGACGCTATCACCTGTACAGCGTCGACAGCTTCACCATGTTCGGCGGCGATTACCGCAACATGGCGGCGCAGGAAAAGATGGCCAGGCTGCTGGTGTCGCCGCCGGTGCAGATGGATTACAACGTGCTGAAAGGCTCGGTGCCGGTGCGGCGCGACACCGACCCGTCGCGCCTGGACAGCTGCGCGCGCGCCTCGTGGACCATGTTCGCGCTGGGCGCGGCGGTGCAGGCGCCCAGCCTGGTGCACCGCATGGCGACCGATGAGGCCAGCCGCGACGCCATCATCGCCGAGATACATCGTTATTTCCTGGATGACCGGACCACGCCAACCGAGGCGCAGCGCCGCCTGGGCGTGATGTTCCGCCTGTTTAACCTGAAGAATCAAGGAGCATTCGGTGCGCAAGATACTGATCGTAGATGATGACCAAAAGACCCGCGTCCTGCTCAAGACGTATCTGGAAAAGAACCAGTACGAGGTGGTCTTGTCGCATAACGGCGAGAGCTTCCTCGCCGAACTGCACGCACACGCCGAGCAGCTGTCGCTGGTGATCCTGGACGTGATGCTGCCGGACACCGACGGCTTCGCGCTGTGCAAGCAGGTGCGGCAGCGCTCCAACGTGCCGATCATCATGCTCACCGCCAGCTCCGACGAGACCGACCGCATCGTCGGCCTGGAGCTGGGCGCCGATGACTACATCGCCAAGCCGTATAGCCCGCGCGAGCTGCTGGCGCGTATCAAGGCGATACTGCGGCGGGCGGCGCTGGACACGCCGTCGGTACGCTACTATCGGTTCGTCGGCTTCACGCTGGACCTCAAGGAGCGCAAGGTGACCGACAGCGCCGGCGCGCCGCTGGCCCTGACGGGGCTGGACTTCCAGCTGCTGAAGTATTTCGTCGAACATCCGGGCGTGATCCTCGACCGCAGCGTGTTGTGCGAGGAGACGCGCGGACGCGACGCCGGGCCGCTGGACCGTTCGCTGGACGTGCAGATCAGCCGCCTGCGCCTGCGCCTCAACGACGACGGCAAGCAGCCGGCGCTGATCAAGACCGTGCGCGGCGCCGGCTATGTATTCTCGGCCGAAGTGAACGTCGCGCATGCTTAGGCGCCTGTGGCCGGCGTCGCTGCTGGGCCGTCTGACGCTGGTGATGGTGGCCGGGCTGCTGGTGACGCAGCTGGCGGCCAACGCCATCTGGTCGGCGCAGCTGCGCGCCAAATCGCGCGTGGAGGCGGAATCGGCGGCGCAGTACGTGGCGCACAGCGCGTCGGCCGCGATCCGCTTCTTCCGCAGCCTGCCGCCCAGCTATCGCGCGCTGGTGATACAGCAGATGCGCGAGATGGGCGGCACGCGTTTCTTCGTCAATCTGAATCACGCCTGTGTGGACGTCCGCCAGATCGCGGCGCATCCGCTGGCGGACAGCGTCAAGGCCACCGTCGGCGCCACGCTGAAGGGCGATCTGCCGCATTCGCCCGGCTTCCGCCTGGCCTTCGCATGGCCCGATGAACTGACCGTGTCGGACGGCGTGCGGCTCGGCGAGCTGCCGGACGCCTGGGTGCAGCACATCCTGCTGTTGCAGCCCGACCCCGCGCCGATACTGGTGATACAGACCGAGCTCGAACCGGGCAACTGGCTGTACATGGCGGCGCTGATGCCGAATCCGTATTTCCTGAACGCGAACGATCCGTGGGCCTGGGACCGGTTGGCGTTACAGGGCTTGTCGCTGGCGGCGGTATTGCTGCTGTGTTTGCTGGTGGTGCGCTGGATCACGCGTCCGCTGGCGGCGCTGTCGGATGCGGCGGCGTCGTTCGGGCAGGGCGACCACGCGCCGCCGCTGCCGGAGACGGGCAGCCGGGAATTCATCAACACCGCGCGCGCCTTCAGTGCGATGCGCGAACGCATACAGCGCTATATCGAGGACCGCGAGCGCCTGTTCATCTCCATCTCGCACGATCTGCGCACGCCGATCACGCGCCTCAAGCTGCGCTCCGAACTGCTGGATGACGAGGCGCTGCGCAACGAATTCGAGGAAGACCTCGATGAACTGGACATGATGGTCAAGGGCGCGCTGCAATGCGTGAAAGACAGCGACATCCATGAGAATCCGGCCGAGGTGAAGCTGGACACCTTGCTGGGCCGCCTGGTGCGCAGCGCGCGGCTGGCCGGTCACGAAGTGGGCTATGCCGACTCCGGCCTGTCGGTGCGCGCCAAGCCGCTGGCGCTGAAGCGCGCCATCGGCAACCTGCTGGACAATGCGCTGTATTATGGCAAACGCGCGGAAATCAGCACCGGCAGCGAGAACGGCGCGGTGACCATCGCCGTGCGCGATCACGGCCCCGGCGTGCCGGAAGAGGCGCTGGCAAGCCTGTTCGATCCGTATGTGCGGCTGGAGCACGGCCGCGATCAGAACGACGGTGGTTTGGGACTGGGGCTGGGCATTGCGCGCGGCGTGATCGAAGCCCATGGCGGCCGGCTGATACTTGAGAACCACCCGGAAGGCGGCCTGAATGCCACCATCCGTTTGCCTGCATGAGAGAGAAGATGAATTTGTCCCCGAAGATCCTTGCCGCCTGCTTGTTCACGGTTGGCCAACTGGCCCAGGCCGCGCCGGCCGGGGCGCCGGCATCCGCGCCGCGGATGCGCTGGGAAGTGCTGCGTAACGATTTCTCGTCTCCGCACGGCCGCACCCGGGCGCGCCTGAGCTTTACCGCGCCGCGCGGCATGGCCTTGCCGGCGCAGGGCTGGTCGATCTACTTCAACTGCACGGACGGCATCGTCACCGGGCCGCTGGCGGGCAAGCTGGCGCTGGAGACGGTCAGCGGCGGACTGTTTCGCATTCGTCCGCAGCCTGGCTTCAAGGGATTGCCGGCGGGCCGTACGCTGCACATCGACTATGATTACCCCAACCTGCTGATCAAGATGGCGCGGGCGCCGTCCGGGCCTTACCTGGTGTTCGACAGTGCCCCGGAAACGGCCATCGCCATCGGCGATTATCAGGTCCATGTGCCGACGCGTCCCGAGCAGCTCAGGCGTCCCGCCGGTCGCGACGCGCTGGTGACGGTGCAGGACATCTACCGCCGCAACGCGCGCGCCGACCTGCTGCCGACCGATGCGCTGCCGCTGGTGTTCCCGACGCCGCTGGCATTGCGCAGCGGTCCGGGCAAAGTGCATCTGGCGCGCGCGCCGCAGGTGATCTCCGGCCCCGGATTGCGTTACGAGACGGCCTATGCGCGCGCGCTGTTTGCGCGCTATCTGCCGCCGGGCGACACGGCGCAGCCGCCGCTGCCGCTGCGCCTGCGCATCGGCGATGTGGACGGGCAGGATTCGCCGGAGGCGTACACCTTGAGCGTCGGCGCCGAGGGCATCAACATCGTCGGCAACAGCGCCGCCGGTGTGGCGCGTGGGCTGCAGTCGCTGCACGGGATGCTGCCGCTGCCGTCCGACGCATCCTCGCTCGATCTGCCGGAGCTGGAGGTGACCGACGCGCCGCGCTTCGCCTATCGCGGCTTCCAGCTCGATGTGGCGCGCAACTTCCAGCCCAAGGAAGTGGTGTTCAAGACGCTGGACCTGATGGCCGAGTACAAGCTGAATACGCTGCACTTCCACCTGACGGACGACGAAGGCTGGCGCGTCGAGATTACGGGCTTGCCGGAACTGACTTCCATCGGCGCGGTGCGTGGTCACAGCGACAGGCCCGGCGTGCGGCTGCCGCCGGCCTACGGCTCCGGCCCGCGCATCGACGATCCGCACGGCAGCGGTTACTACAGCCGCGCCGAATACATCGAAATCCTGCGCTATGCCGCCGCGCGCCACATCGACGTGATCCCGGAAGTGGAAATGCCCGGTCACGCGCGTGCCGCCGTCAAGGCGATGGAGGCGCGTTATCACCGCATGAAGGACGCCGGCGAGCAGGGCGCCGACCAGTATCTGCTGAACGATTTCGACGACCGTTCCGTCTATCGCTCACCGCAGGAGTACACCGATCACGTCATCAATCCGGGCCTGGAATCCGCGTACACCTTCATCGACAAGGTGGTGACCGAAATCGCCGCGCTGCACCGCGAAGCCGGCGTGCCACTCAAAACCATGCACGTGGGCGGCGACGAGCTGCCGCATGGCGCCTGGGAGCAGTCGCCCGTCAGCCGCGCGCTGATGCAGCGCGAGAAGCTGGCCAGTGTGGCCGACCTGTGGGACTATTTTTACAACCGCGTTGACGGCATTCTGCGCAAGCAGGGGCTGTACGCCTCCGGGTGGGAAGAAATGGGCGCGCGCCGCACGGCCGAGGAGGGCGCGCCGCAGGCGCCGAACCCGCGCTTCAACCGGCGCGGCTTCAGTCTCTATGTCTGGAACAACACGCCGGGCAACGAGGACTTTGCCTACCGGCTGGCGAATGCCGGGTACGACGTGGTGCTGGCGCCGGTGACCAATATGTATCTGGACATGTCGGCCAATCCGAATCCGGACGAGCCGGGCGTCAACTGGGGCGCCTACCTGGAGCTGGATACCGTGTACGACTTCAAGCCGCTGGCCGCGAGCCTGAGCGAAGCGGGGCGCAGTCATGTCCGCGGCGTCGAAGCGACGCTGTTCTCGGAAACCATCCGCGACACCCATCTGCTCGATTACCTGATGATGCCGCGCCTGCTGGCGGTGGCGGAACGTGGCTGGGCGCCGGACCCGGCTTGGGCGCGTGAAACCGATCCGGCGCGGGCGGAGGCTTTGCACCGCGCGGCGTGGTCCGGCTTCGTCAACCTGCTGGGGCAGCGCGAGCTGCCGCGTCTGGACCTGGAGCGCGGCGACGTGTTTTATCGGATTGCGCCGCCGGGCATGGTGGTGGAGGGCGGCAAGGTGCTGATCAACCATACCCTGCCGGGGCTGACGCTGCGCTACACCACCGATGGCAGCGTCCCGACCGTCCACAGCAAACCGGTCACCGGACCGATCGCCGCCAGGGGCGTGATCCAGGCGGCCGGCTTCGACCGCAACGGCCGTTCCGGCCTGGTGGCGCGCATCGTGAACAAGTAGAAATACCCCGGTTTTCGACGTCTGGTCGGCGTTTTGTGCAGTTCGTCGCAATCCGGGTGAGCGTCGGGGAGGTGATCGCTATAGTGATCACATACCGCAACGTTTACCGAGGAGAGCAAAATGAACATCGCCAAACACATGGAAGTGATCTTCCTGACCGCCGCCGTCCTGCTGGGCGCATCCGCTTACGCCAGTGCCGCCGCCGACGCCCACGCCGCCCTCAAGGTGGGCGCCGAGCTGGCGGCCGCCCAGGCTCCCGTCCAGGTTGTTGTGATCAAGGCTCAGCGCCTGACCGCCGCTGAAAAAGCCCGGTTGTCGTAATCCGCCCGTGCTAGATTGTCAGCCAAGAACAACACCAAGGATTCAATAATGAAGAAGCTTTTCCAATTCGGCCTGCTGTTTGCCGCCTTCTGCGCCCTGCTCGGTCGCGCGGATGCCGCCGACGAGTCCACCGAGACGCGCACCGTCGCCATTGACGCCCGCGTGGTGCGCGTCAAGCTGGACGGGGTGATCGATCTGAAAGTGCTGCGTGGCGACACGCCCTCACTCAGGATCACCGGCGACAGGCGCTACATGGAAAAGCTGACGGCGTCGCAAACGGGCGACACTTTGCATCTGGAAACCGAGGGCCGCAACATCAAGCTGAGCCGTTCTGCGGCGCGCGCGGAGCTGGTCCTGCCGGCGCTGCGCGAAGTGGTATCGGAAGGCGTGGGCACCACCGAAATCAACGGCTTCAGCGGCGAGGAACTGGTCTTGACCATGGACGGCGCCGGCAGCATGAAAGTGGTGTGCGACTACCGCGTGCTCAAGGCTAACCTGGGCGGGGTCGGCAGCATGCAGCTGTGGCTGACCGAAAACGACAAGGCCGACCTTGACCTGCGCGGCGCCGGCTACATCACCGTCGGCGGGCGCAGCAAGATGCTGAAAGCCAATTTGGGAGGGTTGGGCGGCCTGAACGCGCAAAAGCTGCAGGCGGATTCCGTGAATATCGACCTGAGCGGGCTGGGCAACGCGACCGTCACGGCCGCCACCAATGCGACGCTGAACCTGAGCGGGCTGGGATCGGTGACGGTCTACGGCAAACCGCTGAACCGCGACGTCAGCGTCGACGGCTTGGGCAAGGTCAGCTGGAAATAAAAACCTTACAGAATAACGCGATATGAAAAAATTCATACTAGCGATCATCCTCGCACTCAGCTGGCAACAGGCGGCGCTGGCGGGGTTCGCCGAAGGGGCGACCGCTTACAACAGTAAAAACTACGCGGTGGCCCTGAAAGAGATACGTCCGCTTGCCAAAGCCGGCAATGCGGACGCGCAGCACTTGTTGGGCCTGATGTACTACATGGGACGCGGCGTGCCGCAGGACTACAAGACTGCGCTCGAGTGGCACCGCAAGGCCGCGCTGCAGGGCAAGGCCGACGCGCAATACGTGGTCGGCGCCATGTACTACACCGGCAACGCGGTGATCCAGGACCACAAGCAGGCGGTGGCCTGGTTCCGCAAGGCGGCCGAGCAGGGCCATGGCGAGGCGCAGCAGGCGCTGGGGCTGATGTACCGTTACCACGTCGGCGGCATGCCGCAGGATAACGTGATCGCCTACATGCTGTGGAACCTGGCGGCCGCCAACGGCGTGACCAACGCGGCGGAACAACGGGCCGCTGTGCTGAAAAACATGTCACCCGAGCAGATCGAAGAAGGGCAGGCGCTGTCGGCCGCATGGCGTCCCGGCACCCCGCTGCCCACCAAGTCGCGCACCGGCAGCTAACCTCCCCCTGTCGTACAATTCGGGGTCAGAGCCGACATTCGGACATTGGATCGCGCGCGATCCAATGTCCGAAT
>NZ_SPVG01000042.1 GCF_004614165.1 Duganella callida
TAGGCGCGCCTACGGCTGGGCTCGTGACGCAATGAAAGACCTGACCCCGGAGTTAGTGGCCCCAGAAGCGGACCTGGCCTTGCAGGGAGACGGTGCCGTTGATGTTGATGCTGCCCAGGTTGCCCGTCACCGGCGCGGTGGGGTCGGTCTGGACGCTCAGCGATTCGAAGCCGAAGTTGGTGTATTTGACGTAGCCCGGCAGGCCGATGGCGATGTAGTCGCCGTTGCCGTCGCTGCGGTTCTGCACGCCCAGGCTGACGGCAAACATGTCCACCGCGCCGCGCACATTCTTGAAGACGATGTAGCGCATCTGCCCATCGCCGTTGAATCCCAGCGACAGCCGGCTGTCGCTGACGGCGCCCACCAGCGTCGGGTCGTTCAGCACCACGTGCGCGGCGAAGCTGATGCCGTCGCCGCCGCGCACCTGCGACAGTTCCTGGTCGTCCAGCGCGCGCAGTTCGCCCGCCTGCACCGCGCCGATCCCCAGCATCAACAGGAATAAGGCCCGCTTCATCAGTATTTGAATTTGATGTCGAGGTACTGGATCTGCACCGAGCCGATGCGCGAGGAGCCCAGGTCCACCGCCGGCTGACCCGGACTGACGAAGGAGATGTTGTCGACCGCGATGCTGCCGGCCGGCGCCTGGCCGCTGCCATAGCGCGCATCGGGCCAGTCGATGCCGATGTGCAGACGCGGTCCCAGTTCGTCGGTCAGCGCATTGATCACCGCCGGCTGCGATGCCACGTTGGCGATCGCCCAGGTGCCGCCCCCCGCGCCGCCGATGTGGATACCGCTCAGTATCATTGCCTCGGTGGCGTCGTCGCGGCCGCGTGGCTGGAACGACAGCTGGCCGATGTCCAGCTTGAGCGCCGCGCCGAAAGCGATGCCGTCGTTGACCTGCGGGGTGGTGAACTGCAGGCCGCCGCCGTAGAACACCAGGTCCTTGACCGCCACGCTGCCCTGCTCGCGCACCACGCCATCGGCGCCCACGCCCCAGTCGTAGGCCATCTGCCAGCGCTGGTCGCCATTCAGGTTGGCGGGAAAGGCGATGTCGATCACGTTCGCCAGGCCCGGCGCGCCCGGCACCACGTCCAGCCGGAACGGATCGGAAAACGGCAGCGGATTGTCGCTGCGCGATGCCGCGAATTTTTCCACGTACAGGCTGGAACCCGATGGCGTGGTGTAGCTGACGCGCGCATCGCCGCTCATGGCGAAACCGTTCAGGTCGAAGCTGACGCCGTCGCGCCCGCGCACCGAGGACAGCGCCGCGTCGTTCATCGGCTCCATCGCCGACACCACTTGCGCCGCACACGCCCATGCCAGTACCGCCAGCGCGCCGCGCATCATCGTCCCTTCGGCAGGTTGGGCGGCGTGATGCCGTTGGTGCTCAGCGCCTGCAGCTTGTCGCGCCAGTTCAGCCACACGCCCGCCTGCGCGGTGTCGGCCGCCGGCTGTCCGGCCGCGGCCGGGAACTGCACCGCCGTCTTCAGCAGCGACACCCAGAAATCGCGGCTGCCGCCACTCACGTCGCCGGCCGTCACGCCGCCCAGCTGCGACAAGGTCAGACACGGCGCCGCGCACGAACCATCCCAGCGCTTGCCGCCCAAGGTGTCGGTGTGCGAGTCCAGCACGATGGCGCTACCGTCGGCCGCCTTCCCCGTCACCTTCATCGAACCGGATAACGTGGTGATCTGCAGACCGATATCGCCCTGGATCGATTCAAAGCCGAAGCGCATGCCGATCGCCTCGCGCGAGGCGCCATCGGCCGCATTGCGGTACACGAATTCGAAATAGGGATTGCTGATCTGGACCGTGCGCTGCGCGTCGGTGCCGTCGCTGCGGCCGAACTGCATCAGCCCGATGTCGAGATCGGCGCCGCTGCCGTTGCGCGCGGCGTAGCTGTATTCGCCCAGGCGCATGTTGCGCAGGTTGGCGCTGAGCGTGATGTCGGCGTCCAGCGCGACTTTGCTGAAGTCGAAGCCGTTCAGGCTGGTGTTGGTCATGCTGACCAGCCCTTGCCCGTAGGTGTTGGACAGTTCCTCTTCGCTCATCGGCTGTATCTGCGCGCACGCCGCGTGCACGCGGCACAGCAGCGCAACGCCCAGCGTCAGCCGGCGCAATATGGTGGCAATCATGGGAGTGAAGCGGCGGTCTCGGTAAGACCGCCGCCGCTCAGCCGATTAGTGAGCGAAGATCCACACGGTGGTACCGCGCATGTCGATCTGGTTCATGGCGACCGAACCGAAGGAGGCAGCGTTGTTGCCCATCTTGATGGCGTCGACCGACACGTTCAGGTAGTGGCCGTCCGCGACCACGCTCTGCGGAATCGCGATCTGCACCACGTCGCCGCCGGTGGCCGGGTTGTAGAAGGTGCCTGGATTGGTCACACCGGCGGCGCCGGCGGCCTGCAGGAACGAAGCCTTCGACAGGATGTCGATGTTGGCGGCGATCAGGCCATTGACCTTGATGCCGTTGAACGAGACCGAACCGCCGCCCAGACCGTTGGCGTCCAGCGCGTCGGTGTCGGTGTAGGTGAAGGAGTCGATCTTGATGTTCAGGTTGGCGGCGATGGATACGCCGTCCTGGCCGCTGACGGTGCTCAGCTCAGCGTCCTGAATCGGGGTCATGGCCGAAGCCGAGAAAGCCAGGGTTGCCAGGGCTGCTGCTACTGCGGTTTTGATGAATTGCATGAATCGTCTCCGTTGATTGGTGTGTTTTTTTTAAGTGCTGCGGGACCATCTTATGGCCCCGCGCTTGCTGCCGTCCATGACTGCGCAGGCCAAGCAACGTGCCTGGCGAGCCGCCGGATTAGTGCGCGAAGATCCAGACGGTGGTGCCGCGCATGTCGATCTGGTTCATGGCGACCGAGCCGAACGAGGCGGCATTGTTGCCCATCTTGATCGCGTCGACCGAGACGTTGAGGTAATGGCCGTCCGCCACCACGCTTTGCGGAATCGCGATCTGCACCACGTCGCCGCCGGTGGCCGGGTTGTAGAAGGTGCCTGGATTGGTCACGCCGGCGGCGCCGGCGGCGGCCAGGAAGGAGTTCTTCGACAGGATGTCGATGTTGGCGGCGATCAGGCCGTTGACCTTGATGCCGTTGAACGAGACCGAGCCGCCGCCCAGACCGTTGGCGTCCAGCGCGTCGGTGTCGGTGTAGACGAAGGAATCGATCTTGATGTTCAGGTTGGCGGCGATCGACACGCCGTCCTGGCCGCTGACGGTGCTCAGTTCAGCGTCCTGGATCGGGGTCATGGCCGAAGCCGAGAATGCCAGGGTTGCCAGGGCGGTTGCGATTGCGGTCTTGATGATTTGCATTTGCTATCTCCGGTTATCAGTGGTTGTTGTCTGGGATGGTCCACGCCTCTGCGATGGATCCGCCGCTCCGGTAAGAACGCCGGCGCACCGCGACCGGGGCCTGGAAAAATTAATATTTGACTATTAATTAAAATCCATCATAGGAGCTGGTCGCGGCATGGGTCCAGCTTGTTGCACTGACCGTTTAAGCCAACAACTTGGCCCTGAGAGCCATCAGAGCGAGAGCGTTGTTGCAACGATGTCGCATTGCTCATGCGCGCGAATAGCATAGCTGGCAAGCTAAAAGCTAGAGTCACATGTCTAAAAAAGAAGCTGCGGTGGCTCCAAAAACCATGCGTTAATAAATTACAAAAAAGAAAAGACGAGTTGCCGCTTAAATAAAGCACGACCGTACTAATCTACAAACAGAGGAGACAACATGCAGATCGAAACTGGCGCCCGACGCCTGTGGGCGGAGCTCACACTTTTTTCTTCCGCGCGCGAGCGCCCGCACGGGAGACGCCTCCCATGCTGATGCTGTTGCTGGGCGTAGTCGCCGCCATCATCGGCGGCGCCGGTGTCATGTCCAGACACGAACCGGTCGACCGGCCCAAGGGCCAGTACGACATTCCGCTGACGCTGACCGGCAACGGCAGCTATGTGCAGTCGGTGCAGATCGAGCCGTTCATCGAGCTCAAGTACAAACACATCGTGCGCCAGGCCTTCGACTTCAGCTGCGGCTCGGCCGCGCTGGTGACCATCCTCAACTATCACCTCGGCGTGATGGTCAACGAACAGCAGGCCATGGAAGGCATGCTGGAGAAGGGCGAGAAGGACAAGATCATCGAGCGGCGCGGCTTCTCGCTGCTCGACATGAAGCGCTACGTCGGCTCGCTCGGTCTGTCCGGCGCCGGCTTCAAGGCCGAGATCAAGGACCTGATGACCCTGGACGAACCGGCCATCGTGCCGATCGACTACGCCGGCTCCAAGCACTTCGTGGTGCTGCGCGGCATACGCGACGGCGTGGTCTACATCGCCGATCCGTCGGCCGGCAACATCGTGTTCTCGGTGGAGGAGTTCAGCCATTGGTGGGACAAGAACACGCTGTTCATCATCTCGCCCGCCAAGGGCCAGAAGCCGGTCGGCCAACTGGCCCTGAACGACCGGGAACTGGGCGCGGTCGACATGGACCGCGTCACCGGCAAGGGCCGCCAGGACGCCCTCAGCAGCACCGCCCTCCAGCTGATGCGCGCCGTGAATTCCGGTGCGGCCGGCACCTGGATGCACCGCAACTAACCCTCAGCGCAGTCACACTCACAAGGAAGCCGACATGACGTTTCGTACCATTCCCTTTGCCGTCGCCGTTGCGCTGATGGCGAGCTCCAGCTTTGCCCAGACCAGCAACACCACCCCTGCCACCGCCGACGCCGCGCGCGACGCGCTGGCCAAGAAGGAAGGCGAAGGCGACCAGAGCGCCCTGCTCAAGCAGACCCTGACCGCCGTCGACAAACAGTACACGCTGATCCGCCGCGGCGGCTTCCAGCTGACCTATGACCTCAGCTACAGCTACGTCGGCGAGGAGCGCATCGTCACCGACATCGCCAACGGCAACGCCACCCTGTTCAATATCGAGAACAACAACTCGCACACGGTGACCAACACCTTTTCGGCCGACTACGGCGTGCTGGACAACCTGACCGCCAACGTCACCCTGCCGCTGCTGTCGCGCTATGCCGACACGGCGGCGCGCAGCGGCATGTCCAACTCGATCGGCGACCTCGGCTTCGGCGCGCGCTGGCAGCCGTTCGAGGCGCGCCGCGACCAGCCCGGCCTGACCCTGACCGGCAACGTGCGGCTGCCGACCGGCCGCAGCCCGTTCAAGATCATCGCCGGCAGCGGCGAGGCCACCGGCAGCGGCGTCGGCGCCGTCACGGCCGGCCTCAACGTCAACAAGATCGTCGACCCGGTCGCGCTGTTCGGCTCGCTGAATTTCACCGCCTACACGCCGGCCAAGGACCTGTGGCAGATCAACGGCAGCCGCATCCTGACGCGCGTGCAGCCGGGCACCACCTTCGGCTTCGGCATGGGCTTCGCGTATGCGCTGTCGTATGGCATCTCGACCACGGTGTCGTTCCAGGAAGCGATCTCGGCCGGCTCCAAGCTGCGCTTTGCCGACGGCCTGGAAGCCAAGACCCACATGCAGACCTCGGGCATCCTCAACCTGGGCCTGGGCTACCGCGTCTCGCCCAAGACCACGATCAATTTTTCGGTCGGCATCGGCGTCACGCCGGACTCGCCCAACCTGGTGGTCGGCATGAACCTGCCGCTGAGCTTCTGACATGATGCGCAAGCTCGCCATCGCCACGGCGGTCGCCGGCACGCTGAGCGCGCCGGTGCACGCGGCGCTGACCGAAAACCTCACCACCAGCGTGGTCGCGATGGCGCTGGGGAACGCGGTGACGGCCGATCCGCCGGGCGTGTCGTCGATCCACTTCAACCCGGCCGGCCTGGCGCGCATGACGGGGGATAGCGAGAGCATCCACAATTTCGTGGCTTCGATCCGCACCAAGGCCAGCTTCACACCGGGACCGAATTTCGACGTCGGCGGCTGGCGCGACGATCCGCTGTCGAACACCTCGACCGGGCCGGTGCGGCAGATCATGTACATCCCCGGTTACGGCATGCCGGGCTGGCGGCTGCCGGCGGTGGCCGTTCCGGGCATCGGCATGACCTGGAACAAGGCCGGCTCGCCATGGACCTTCGGCACCGACAGCTACATGTCGCAGGCGATGAGCCTGGACCGTAGCACCGATCCCAACGATCCGGGCCAGTACCAGGGCCGGCAGTTGCAGATCCAGCGCCTGGTGTATGCCTCGCCGGCGCTGGGCTACAAGGTATCGGACACGCTGCGCGTCGGCGTGGCCGTGCCCATCGCCCACGCCGCCTTCGTGGTCGATACCAATATGCGCTTCCCCAACGAACTGCTGGGCGTATTCGGCCAGCTGCAGAAGGGCTGGTGCCCGGAAGACGGCGGCAACATCATCGACGTGTTCGGCTTCGGCGTCTGCGGCGGCGGCAAGGACGGCATGGTCAGCCCGTTCAAGAAGGCGGCCAATATGCGCGTCGAGCTGACCGCGCCGTTCGATCCGACCATCAACTTCGGCGTGCTGTGGGAACCCAGGCCGTGGTTCGCGCTGGGCGCGGTGTACCAGGGCGGCTCCAAGACCCACTACACCGGCAGCTATGTGTTCAAGACCGAACCGATGCTGCGCAACTTCGTGCGCGGCATGAACGCCAGTCTGCTGGGACCGATCGCCGGCGCGGTGCTGGGCTTCCCGTCCTCGATCCCGGCCGAGCAGAAGGGCAATATGAGCGCGACCATCCCCTTCCCCGCGCACCTGCAGCTGGGGATCAAGCTCAAGCCGGTCAAGTACGTGCAGCTGAACGTGGACGCCAGCTACGCGCGCTGGAGCGAATGGGACGCGCTGCGCTTCCAGTTCGACCAGAGCGTCAAGCTGCTGGAGGTGGCGCGGCTCTACGGCATCCCGGACTCGGGCAAGCTGGTGATCCCGCGCGGCTACAAGAGCGTGGTCAACTTCGCCTATGGCCTGCAACTGAATCCGCTTGACCGGCTGTCGATACGGCTGGGTTACGAGCCGCGCAAGACCTCGGTCCCTGCCGACAAGATCGACCTGCTGGCGCCGCTGCCCGATACCAGGCTGCTCAGCGCCGGCATCGGCTTCAAGCTCAGCAAGACGATGGACATCAACGTCACCGGCTCCTACATGACCGGCAAGTTCTACGCCCCGGCCAACAGCAGCTGCAATATGAACTGCAACACCTTCCTCAACGTGATCTACAACCCCTACGCGGGGCAGGACGTGCGCGGCGACATCCACGTCCGTTATTTCGGCTTTGAACTCAACAAGCGTTTCTGATTTTGAAGGAGCACACCATGAAAAACACAAGCGAACAAATGCGACGCGGCCTGGCGCTGCTGGTCCTGAGCGCGGCCTGTAGCGGCCTGTATGCCGCCGACACCGTACCGCCTGCCAAGAAAGAGCTGGTCGACAAGGTGCTCAAGCTGTGGAACCCGGACAGCATCGGCGAATCCATGTTGCAGGCGCCGGTCGGCAACGCCGTCAACCAGGCGCGCGCCATGCTGCAAGGGCGCGCCTCGCCGGAAAAGCGTGACGCGGCCATGAACGACATCGTCGGCGAAGCCAAGAAATTCATGACCGAAGCCGCGCCCATCACGCGTGCCAGCGCCGACAAACTGATCCAGACCAAAATCGCCCCCATGCTGGCCGAGCGCTACACCGAGGAGGAACTGAAGCAGCTGATCGCCATCCTCGAATCGCCGGTGAAACAGAAATTCGAAGGCATGCTGCCGGAAATGCAGAAGACGCTGGGCGAAGGCGTGGCGGACGACACCCGCGCGGTGATCGATCCCAAGCTGCAGGGATTGCAGGAAAAAATCGGCCTGCGCCTGCGCGCCGCGGTCACGCCATGACGTATTCATCCGCCCTGCATCTGGTGCGCGGCGTGAAATCGCGCCTGGCGCAGTCCGGCGTCCAGGCGGACGCGCTGTTCCGCCAGGCCGGCCTGGACGAAGGCGACGGCCTGGCCTGCGACGCGCTGACCCTGTCGGACAAGCTGAGCCACCTGTGGGAATTGCTGGTGCAGCAATCGGGCGACCCGACCATCGGCCTGAAGATCGCCACTCCGCACCGGCTCGGCTGGCTGGGCGTGATGGGCCACATCATGCTGGTGTCGCCGACGGTGCAAAGCTCGATCGAGCGCTGCCAAGGCCACACGCGGGTCGGCCTGGTGCTGCCCGGCGCGCGGCGCGTCGTGCCGCAACAGCGCTACGACTTCGTCTGGTGCGTGCTGCTGCGTTCGCTGCGCTGCGCCGCCGGGCGCGACGACATCGCGCCGGTGGTGGTCGAATACAGCTTCCCCGAACCAGCCAGCGCCCGGGTGTACCAAGACACCTTCGGCTGTCCGGTGCGCTTCGACATGCCGCACAACGTGATGGAATTTTCCGATACGGATTTGGTGTCGGCGCTGCCGGCCAACCCGCCGCTGCTCGATGGCGGCGGCGAAAAAGTGCTGGCCTCGCTGGCGGCGGCGCAACCGCCGACCTTCAGCGCCAAGGTGCAAACGCTATTGGCCAGCCTGCTGCCGAAAGGCCCGCCGCACCGCGACGACGTTGCCGCGCAGATGATGATGAGCGAACGCACGCTGCAGCGCCGCCTGGCCGAAGAAGGCACCAGCTTCACCAACCTGGTCGACGACACCCGGCGCGAACTGGCGCGGCAATCGCTGAGCGCGGGCGAACTGTCGCTGAAAATGCTGAGTTTCCAGCTGGGTTTCTCCGAGCCGAGCGCGTTCTACCGGGCCTGCAAGCGCTGGTTCGGCATGGCGCCGTCGGACATCCAGCACCTGGCCAGCAAGCCGAAAGACAACGAGTAAAACACAATGGGATGGCTCATGAATAACCAACACAAATCCATGCTGGGTCAGCTGCTGATACGTCAGAAGCTGATCACCGAAGAACAACTGGCGGCGGCGATCGAACTGCAGCGCAAGACCGGTCAGCGGCTGGGCGACATCTTCGCCGAGCTGGAACTGATCACGCAAGAGCACATCGACAGCGCCCTGCGCAAGCAGCGGCGCCTGCGGATAGCGGCAGCGATCGCCGCCTCGCTGCTGGCGCCGCTGGAAACCTACGCCGCCACCGCCTTGCCGGCCGCCGCGCTGAGCAGCAGCGCCCCGGTCACCCTGGGCCGCGAGCAAGAGCGCGCATTGCAGGCGCTGACCGAAGAGGAGCTGGGCGACACCTCGGCGCAGGGCCTGAGCGACGACCTGATCAACGCGGTAAAGCAGGCCAAAGGCAACGGCGTGGCCGTGATCGGCGAAATGGGCAAGCTGCTGAATCCGGTGCTAGGCTTCCTGGAAGCGGACACCAGCATGAAAAACGTCGTCTACGACCCGGGCAAGGCCGTCGCGACGATCAACAAGGACGGCTCCCTGACACTGAGCCTGCCATCGTCGATAGGCGAAATCGCCTTCAACAACATCCATGTGCGCGGCACCGAAGGCAGCAGCTTCGGCAGCATCTCCATCAAAGGCATCGACCTGAGCGGCACCACCATCACGCTCGGTGTCCGGTAAGTCGGAGTTTATTTGTTGCGCGGGACGGCGAAGGCGTCGCCGGCTTTCCACTCGGGCAGCTGGGGGTCGTTGGCGATCAGACGGCCCAGGTTCAGGGTGTATTGCGCCATCTGCACCATGCCGGACAAGTCCCAGCTCGGGTCGTATTCGTCGCTGGCCTGGTGGTAGCGCGTGCGATAGGCGGCGGCCTTGGCTTTCGCGCCTTCCGGGTCCTTGATGTAGTCGCGGCCCGATTCGATCGAGAACGCCGGTACGCCCCTCTTGGCGAAGTTGAAGTGGTCGCTGCGGAAATAGCCGCCGCCCAGGTCGGGCTTGGCTTCCGCGATCTTCATGCCCATCGCTTTGGCGGTGGTTTCGGCCATTTTGCCCAGCTCGGTACGCTCGCTGCCCTGGGTGCCGATGTCGCGCGTGGCGCCGACGAAGTTCAGGCTGTCCAGGTTGAGGTTGGCTGCGGTCTTCGCCAGCGGCCACAGCGGCGATGCGGCGTAGGCTGCGCTGCCCAGCAGGCCTTGTTCTTCGGCCGCCACCCACAGGAACATCTGGCTGCGCTTGGCCGGGTGCCGCTGCGCTTCGGCCGCCATCGCCAGCAACGCGGCGGCGCCGGAGGCATTGTCCACGGCGCCGTTGAAGATGGTATCGGCCTTGGCCTCGCCGTCACGCGGCTGTATGCCCAGGTGGTCCCAGTGCGCGCTGTAGATTACCACTTCGCTTTTCAGCTTCGGATCGGTGCCCGGCACCACGGCTGCGACGTTGAATTGTTCGACCTTGCGCACGGCTGCGTTCATGTCGCCATGCAGTCTGGCGCCCAGCGGCACCGGTTTGAAGTCTTTTTTCTCGGCGGCGGCGCGCAGCGTGTCCAGGTCCTGGCCGGCGGCGGCAAACAAGGCGCGCGCGGTGTCTTCGGTGATCCAGCCCTGCAGCTGCGTGCCCAGCGTGCCGGCCGCCAGCTGGAAGCGTTCGACGCCCGACCAGCTGTTCTGGATCACGCTCCAGCCGTACGATGCGCTCGGCGTGGTGTGGATCAGCAGCACGCCGGCCGCACCCTGGCGCTGCGCTTCTTCGAATTTGTAGGTCCAGCGGCCGTAATAGGTCAGGCCCTTGCCGTTGAAGCGGTTGGGCTGCTGCGCCGTCGGCTGCGGGTCGTTGACCATCATGACCAGGATTTTGCCCTTCAGGTCCATGCCCTTGTAGTCGTTCCACTGTTCGTCCGGTGCGGTGATGCCGTAGCCGACGAACACCAGGTCGGTGTTGAAGCTGTGCGCCGCCATCGCGTCGCCCGGGGCGAACACCCAGTCCTTGCCGAAGGCGATGTCCAGCACCTTGCCGCCCGCTTCCAGTTTCAGCGTGCTGTCGGCCGGCTGCGTTTTGACGCCCGCGATCTGCACCGGTTGACGGAAGCTGCCGCCGTTACCAGGCTGCAGCCCCAGCGCCATCGCCTGTGCTTCCAGGTAGGCGACGGTCAGGTCGCCGCCACGCTGGCCGGTGCCGCGGCCTTCGAGCAGGTCGCTGGCCAGGAATTGCAGGTGCGCGCGCAGCGGCGCTTCCTGCACGCTGGCGGTCTTGCCGCCATCTGGCTGGGCGTGGACGGGGATTGCCAGCGCAAGGCTCATGGCCAGTGCGGAGGCGACGAAGGATGGCGTCATTTTTTGCATGATGTCCTGTGTCGTGATGTGGATGCGTTTTTCGCGCGCACATTGTATGCGATTTGCCGCACCCACTGGCTGCCGCCGGTTGCGCAGCGCAGCATGAACGCCAGGCGTTAAAATGACGACATGACGCCACGTATTCCCTACATCGGCCGCTTCGCGCCCTCGCCCACCGGTCCTCTGCATATCGGCTCGCTGGTCGCCGCCATGGCCAGTTATCTCGACGCCAAGGTCCACCACGGCCAGTGGCTGGTGCGCATCGAGGATGTGGATGTCGGCCGCAACGTGGCCGGCGCCGATGAGCATATCCTCGCCTCGCTGCAGCGCTGCGGCATGCATTGGGATGGCGAAGTCACGTGGCAGACCCAACGCTATGCGCTGTACCGGCAGGCGGTCGCGCAGTTGGGTGAGCTGGCCTATCCCTGCGCCTGCTCGCGCAAGGAAATCGCTTCCCCGATTTATCCCGGCACCTGCCGCAACGGCCTGGCGCCCGGCAAGCAGGGACGCGCGCTGCGCCTGAAGGTGCCGCAAACGCCGCACTGCGTGCTGTCGTTCGAGGACCGCTGGTTCGGTCACTACCAGCAGGACATCACCGCCGATGTCGGCGACTACGTGATCCTGCGCGCCGACGGTTATTGGGCCTACCAATTGGCGGTGGTGGTGGACGACGGCGCGCAAGGCATCACCGATATCGTGCGCGGCGCCGATCTGCTGGATTCGACGCCGCGCCAGCTGTATCTGCAGCAGGCGCTGGGGCTGCCGCAACCAAGCTATCTGCACGTGCCGGTGGTGGTGAACGAAGCCGGCGACAAACTGTCCAAACAAACGGGGGCGCAAGCCTTCGACCGTGGCGGCGATCCGCAACGGCTGCTGCGCGACGCCATGCTGCCGGCCGCGCGCTTCCTTGGTCTTGACGTGCACGCCGACAGTATCGACGCTTTCTGGCGCAAGGCGATTCCTGCCTGGGCGCAACTGCTGCAAACCCTGCCGCGTTCAGCCTAAGCCGTGCGCTGCCGATCACCGCTTTTCTCTACACTACGCAGATGGAAGTCGAACTCAAACTTTTGCTGGCGCCGGAAGATAATGACAGGCTGCTCAAGCATCCCCTGATCGGCGGCGAGGGACGCACGCAGCGGCTGGCCGCGCGCTACTTCGATACGCCCGACCTGCACTTGCTGCGTCACGGTGCTGGCCTGCGCGTGCGCAAGGTTGACGGCGAGTGGATACAGACCATGAAGGCCGGCGGCAGCGTGCAAAGCGGCTTGCACAGCCGCAACGAATGGGAGTGTCCGATCGACCGCTCGTGGCCGCGCCTGGGCAAGCTGCGCAAGCTGGTCGGCGACGATGCGCCATGGCGCGCCATGCTCGATGCGCGCGACCTCAAGGAACGCCTGGAACCGCTGTTCCTGGTGGATGTCACGCGCCAGCTGTGGGATCTGGAGGTCGATGGCAGCCATATCGAAGTGGCGCTCGATCACGGCCACATCGAACGCCATGGCAAGCGCGTGGCCATCAACGAACTCGAACTGGAACTGAAGGAAGGCCAGCCGGCCAGCCTGTACGCCTTCGCGCTGCATCTGCTGGAAGACATCCCTCTGCGCATCAGCAACGTCAACAAGGCGCAGCGCGGCTACATGCTGGTGCGCGAAGTGGGCGTCGCCCCCTGCCGCGCGCAATCGCTGGACTTGCCCCACGACGCCAGCATCGGCGACGCGCAGCTGGCGATACTGGGCAACTGCCTGCAGCATATCCAGAACAACGAGACCGCCGTCATCGAAGGAACCGATCCGGAAACGCTGCACCAGATGCGCGTCGGCGTGCGCCGCCTGCGCTCCGCGCTGAAGCTGTTCGACGCGGTGGCGCCCTGCCCACCCGGTCTGGCCGAAGATGTCCAGTGGCTGGGCGATCAACTGGGCGCGGCGCGCGATTGGGACGTGCTGGTGACATCAACCCTGCCGCGCGCCGACGTCAGCGCCGCCGGCGGCAATGCGCTGATGGATCTGCAGGCGCTGGTGCTGGAAACCTCGCACGCCAAACGCCGCCTGGCAGCGGAAGCCCTGCTGTCTACGCGCTATACGAAACTGATGCTGACACTCGGCTCATGGATGCTGCAGACCGCACCGCTGCTGAGCGGTTCGGCCGCCAGCTTCTCGCGTCAGACGCTGCAGCAGCTGCACGGGAAAATGCTGAAACGCGCCAAGCGCATGAACGACGACGATCCGGTCAGCGCGCACCGTACCCGCATCGCCGCCAAGCGTGCCCGCTACGCGCTGGAGTTCTTCCATGCGCTGTACCGGCCGAAAAGTGTACGGGCCTATCTGAAAAACCTGTCCGCCACCCAGGACGAACTGGGGCGGCATAACGATCTGGTGATGGCCGCGCGCATGCTGCAGGCACTGGCGCGGGAACACCCGCAAGCAGCCGGCGAAATCCAGTTCGCGCGCGGCTATCTGCTGGCCAGGGAAAGCGCACAGCCGGCCGATCTGGACGCCATCCGCGGCCGCCTGCACCACCTGCGCCTGCCGCACGCCAGCCGTTAGTCAACCGTTCGTCAACCGTTCGTCAGCCGCTTAACAGCGGTCAGCGGCGCGCCTGCTTCGCGGTCACGGTCCAGGTCAGCGTGCCCTTGCATTTCGCCTGCTGCACGGCAGCCAATGTATCGTCGGCCTCGGTGCTGGCCTGGGCATATTCCTTGGAACCGGTCAGCTTGAAGTGCAGCGCCGGCGTGGCCGAATTGGCCGTCTTGGACAACGTCGCCTGGAAACCGCGGTCGTTCAGGATCTTGCGGCAATCCTCCATGCCGTTCGATTCCGTGCCGACGATGTCGATGGTGAAGATCCAGCTTTCGGTATAGCCGCGCGCCGCGCGTGCCGGCTCCGGCAGCATCAACTCCGACGGCAGGATGGCGGCGCCGGCGCTCGCGGCCAGCATGGAAGCGCTCAGCAGCAGCGCGCGCACAAATGGACGAACCATGGAGATTCCTTCAAATCCGGTAAAGCCCCTATGGTATCAGGCCAGCAGCGGATAGAGTGTGGCCACCAGCAGCAACGCCATCACGATATTGAAGATGCGGACCGAGCGCGCATCCTGCAACACGCGGCGCATCGCCACGCCGAACGCCGCCCAGCTG
This sequence comes from Duganella callida, assembly GCF_004614165.1. Lineage (GTDB taxonomy): Bacteria > Pseudomonadota > Gammaproteobacteria > Burkholderiales > Burkholderiaceae_D > Rugamonas > Rugamonas callida. The sequence continues at coordinate 14,251 of NZ_SPVG01000042.1, forward strand.
CCGACGCAGAGCATGCCCACGCACCAGAACACGCCCGCCAGCAGCGCCACGTCCAGCAACTGGAAGCCCTGCGGCAGATAAGTGGTCAGCGCACCGATGGTCATCACCCACGCCTTCGGATTCACCCACTGGAAAGCCGCCGCGCCCCAGAAGCCCATCGGCCGGGCATTGCTTGCCTGGGTGCCGGTCATCGGCGCCGCGCGCGCCAGCTTCCAGGCCAGCCAGAGCAGGTACAGCGCACCGGCATATTTGAGGATGGTCTGTAACAGCGGCAGCTGTTCGAACACCACGTGCAGCCCGAGTCCGGTGGCAAAGATCATGAAGGCGAACCCGCAGCAAATGCCGAACAGATGCGGCAGCGAACGCGCAAAGCCGTAATTCAGGCCGGACGCCAGAATCATGGTGTTGTTGGGGCCTGGCGTGATGGAACTGACGGCGGCAAAGCCGCACAGGGGCAGCAGCAGATCGGGCGACATGATGGTATCCGGTGATGAAGGTGTACCTGCATTGTAGGGCCCGGTGTACTGGTACTGACCAGCACACTTTACACGAATTGTGCCGTCACTGTATTGGTCTCTTTACCGATACGACTTGCCGCGCCGTCCAAGCTGCTTGTAGAAGCCTTCCAGTTCGCGGCCCACCAGATCCTGGCCGTTTTCGATTACGAAGTCCTGGAACGACGCCGCCACCTTGGGGATGGCCTGTCCGCTCAGGTGCATGATGTGCCAGTCCGCCTCCACCGGGTTCTGCGCCATCGGCAGCATGGCCAGCAGGCCGGCCTCGAATTCCAGGCCGCAGGCGTGGACCGACAGGAATCCCACGCCCAGCCCGGCCGACACCATGCGCTTGATCGCCTCGTTGCTCGACACCTCGGAGCCGAATTCCGCCGCATGGCCCGCTTCGCGCAGCAGTTTTTCGACTGCCGTGCGGGTGCCGGAGCCGCGTTCGCGCACCAGCAGGTTGGCCGCCATCACGTCGTTGAGGGTCAGTTTTTTCTTCTTCATCAGCGGATGCGACGGGCTGGCCACAAAGGCCATCGGATGACGCGCGAACTTGGCGGCATTGGTGCGCAACTCGCGCGGCGGCGTGCCCATGATGGCCAGATCGATCTCGTTCTTGCCCAGAAGGCTGATCATCTCGTTGCGGTTGCCCACCTGGAGCTTCAGCCGCACGTCCGGACGCTCCAGCGTGAACGGCACCAGCAGCGGCGGCAGCAGGTGCTCGGCGGTGGTCACGGCGCCGATACGCAGTGTACCGGAAGTCACGCCTTGCAGCGCCGCCAGTTCGTCGGTGGCCTGCTCCCACAGGCGCAGGATGCGTTCGGAGAAGTCCACCATCACCTCGCCGGCCGCCGTCAGCTGGATGTTGCGGCCCACCTTGCGCGTGAGCGGCATGCCGGCCATCTCTTCCAGCGTGCGCAATTGCAGCGAGACGGCGGGCTGGGTCAGGTGCATGGCGTCCGCCGCGCGCGATACGCTCTCGTGGCGCGCCACCAGCAGCAGCGATTGTAGCTGGCGGAAGTTGGCGTGATACATAAGAAATCCTTATCAATAACTGAAAATCTTTAATTTTTCTTTTAATGATACTACCTTTATATTGTGAATCATCAGACATCGATTCGACGGAGAATGAGCATGAGCATAGACGTGATCTTCCTGGGCCTGGACGGCGTTCTGTTCGACACCGAGGCGCTCCACCTTGCCGCCTGCAATGCGGCCTTCGCCAACGCCGGCCTGTCCGTACGCTGGACCGTGCCGGCGCTGCGCGCGGCGGCCGCGACCCACGGCTACGCGCGCGCCATCGCGTCGCTGGCCGGCATGCCTCTCGTCGCCAGCGACAAGCACCGCATCGCTCAACTGTTCGAAGACAAACACCGCGAATTCCATCATGCGCTGCTGGCGCGTCCGCCGCAGGCGCATAGCACGGCCATGGCGCTGATCGAAGACGCCAGTGCCGCCGGCTGCAAGATCTGCATCCTGACCGACCTGCCGTCGGCGGCCGCCTCCGCCCTGCTGGCGCGTTACTTCGGCGCCGATGTGAACAGCATCTTCAGCGTGGTCGCCGGCGACTGCCGCTTCGACGGCCCGGCCGGCACCGGTCCTTACGCCCACGCGCTGCACGCGACCGGGATCGCGCCGGACGACGCCATCGTCATCGACAGCTCGGCGCCGGCCCTGCGCGCCGCCGCCGCGATGGGCATGCGCACCGTGCCGGTCGCCGCCTACGGCATTGCCCACGGCGCAGCGCAGGGCGCCGAGGTGATACGTCCACGCCAGTTCCTCGCGTTCGACGCGCTGCACGCCGCCTGACGCCGCCCCGCCCCATTCACAACTGGAGAAGCAAATGGAAACCATCGTCATTGTCGGCGGCGGTGCGGGCGGGCTCGAGCTCGCCACCCGCCTGGGCGACACGCTGGGCGCCAGCGGGCGCGCGCGCGTGCTGCTGGTGGACCGCTGGCCCGGCCACTTCTGGAAGCCCCTGCTGCACACGGTCGCTTCGGGCAAATGCGACCCGCAGAGCACCGCGCTGTCGTTCCGCGCCCAGGCGCTCGAACACGATTTCGATTTCGTGCAGGGAGAGCTGCTGTGCGTGGACCGCGCCCACCAGACCATCACGCTGGCGCCGCGCACCGGCGGGGATGGCGCCTGCCAGGTGATCGCCTACGACAAGCTGGTACTGGCGCTGGGCGCCGTCACCAATTTCTACGGCGTGCCCGGCGCCGCCGAGCATGCGCTGACGTTGGACAGCGTGGCCGATGCCGAGACCTTCCGCCAGCGCTTCTTCGACACCTGCATCCGCGCCGGCGAGCGCAAGACGCCAGTGCGCGTGGTGATCGTGGGCGGCGGCGCCACCGGCGTCGAACTGGCGGCGGAACTGAGCAACACCGCACGCGCCCTGGCCGCCTACCGCGTGCATGCGCTGGACCCGGAACAGGATATCCGCATCAGCATCATCGAGCGCGGCGAGCACCTGCTGCCGCAACTGGACACGCTGCAGGCGCAGCGCGCCGCCAACCACTTGCGCGCGCTGGGCATCGATGTGCTGACCGCCACCAGCGTCGCCACGGTGACGGCGGAGGCGGTCACCGATACCACCGGCGGCGTACATCCCGCCGATCTCACGCTGTGGGCGGCCGGCGTGGAGGCACCCGCCCTGTGCGCGACGCTGAAACTGACGGTCGACCGGCTGCACAGAATCGTGGTCGACGGCAGCCTGCGTTCCACCAACGACGGCCGCATCTACGCGCTCGGCGACTGCGCCAGCTACACTTGTCCGCTCATGGGGCCGACGCCGCCACGCGCGCAGGTGGCGCATCAGCAGGCCATGTTCCTGGCCGATCTGTTGTCGCGCCGCGACGGTAACGGCCGGCCGCAATTCCGCTACCGGGATTACGGCTCGCTGGTTTCGCTCGGTCAGCAGGCGGCGGTCGGCGTGCTGGCCAGCGCCCTGACCGGCAGACGTTACCGGGTCGGCGGCGCGACGGCACGCGTCCTCTACCAGCTACTGTATCAAAAGCATCTGCTGCAGCTGCATGGCGCGCTCCGCGTGGCGGCGCAATCGCTGGCCGACTGGCTGCGTGCGCGCATCCTGCCGCCCGTGCGGTTGCACCGCTAAACCGGCCTATAATGGTCGGATGAATACCATCACCTCACTGAACCGCACCGCGGCCAACGCGCCCACCCCGGCGCCAGCCGCGAACAGCCCCGCGACCGGCGCCACCGGTACAGCGGGCAGCTCCGCTGCGTCACTGGTCGCTCTGAGCGGTGACGCACCAACCGCCGCCAGCAAGGGCATGCTGTGGGAGAACCGCTTCCACAGCAGCTCCAGTTATCTGATGGCGAACAACTTCCAAAGCTATAGCGGGTCGGCCCGGCTGAAGGGTCTGGGCGGCGAGCTGCTGAAGCAGGTGGCGTATGACGGCGCCGATTTCTCGCAATCGGTGCAGGCGGCGCCGGATGGCGTAAAGGCCGACACTTACGACATGCTGGTCTCGCCGACGGCGGTGGCCCAGCACGGCCTGGGCGACAACAAGGTCGCTCTGACCATCACCACCCGCAGCGGCGTCAAGGTCGAGCTGACGGTGGAAGCCGGCGATACCGGCATCGCCGTTCAGGCGAAAAGCGACGGTAAGCTGAATGAGGCCGAGCGCAAGGCGCTGGGCAAGTTGTCGGACGCCTTCCAGCAGGCCATCGACGGCATGAGCGAAGATCCGCCGCGCATCGATCTGGCGGGGTTGACGCAGTTCGACAGCTTCGTCCTGTCGTCAGTGGATCTGAAGGGCCAGGTCAAGGTCGATGGAAGCCAGATGCAGAATCTCGAATTCCATGCCGACGCCGCGAAACGCAGCGTGAGCTTCGCCGGCCCGGCCGGTTCAGCGAAGATCGCCGTGGACCTGAGCCAGCCGGCGGCATGGGGCAGCAAGGAGCAGCAAGCCAAGGCCCTGCACAACTATCTGGATCAGGTCGATCAGGCCAACACGCGCGGCCAGGGCAAGGGCGTGCTGCAGAATATGTTCAAAGACGCCTTCACCGACATGAACAGCGATTACGGCACGCAGCCGGTCGCGCGCGGCGTCACGCTGACCGATCAGGACCGCGCTTTCACCACCGGGCTGGCCGACTTCAGCGCCTCGATGTCGCAGACCGAGGTGGCGTCCAATCCGGCGCGCATCACCGAGAAGGACACCTTTTCCTACGAGCTGTCGCAGAAGACCACCATCTCCGGCAAATCGCAGCTGGACCGCGGCATCTCGCAGCAGCAACAGTCGCACCTGAAGGCGCAATATCACGCGCCGGTGTCGGCCAACGCCACGCTGGCACTGGACCTGAACCCGCAGTCGCAGAACTACAAATACATCACGATCGACGACAGCGCCAGCAGCAGCACCAGCATCGCCTACGACAAGGGTGTGCTGGCGAAAGCCCGGCTGGATATGGATGCCCATCAATCCATGCGCGTGCTGACCTATAGCCTGGGCAAGCTGAAAGACGATGCCGCCACACCGTATGGCAAGACCATGTCGCAGGACCTGATACCGATACTGGAACCCGAGCGGCTCGGCCAGCCGGCGCTGACCGAATCGCAGCGCGCGCAGACGCTGGCGTCCATCAACGACAAGATTTTCCTGCGCTCCAACCCCGACGCACTGCCGAATGAACGCACCTGAACACTTCATCCTGCTGGCCCGCTACAACGCGGACATGAACGCCCGGCTGTACGACGCGGCGGCACAGCTGCCGCCCGGAGAACTGACAGCCGACCGCAAGGCCTTTTTCGGCTCGCTGGCCGGCACCATGAACCACCTGCTGGCGGCCGACACCATCTGGCTGAAGCGCTTCAGCACCCATCCCGCGCGCTACCCCGCACTGCGGGCGGCAGAGGCGCTGCCGATGCCGGACAGCCTGAAACGTTCATACGGCGACAGCGTGGCCGAGCTGCGCGCTTGCCGCGAACAGCTGGACGGCATCATCAGCGCCTGGGCCGCGGAGATCCGCGGCGCCGACCTGGATCATCCATTCGAATACCGCAGCATGGCCGGCGCCAGCTACCGCAAGCGCTTCGGCGACGTGCTGCTGCACTTCTTTAACCATCAGACGCACCACCGCGGCCAGGCAAGTACCCTGCTGACCCAGGCCGGCGTGGACATCGGCGTCACCGACCTGCTGGTGTGGGTGCCCGATCTATGAAGCTCGCCGTCTACAGCGCCCAGCCTTACGACCGCCGCTTCCTCGAAGAAGCGCGCAGCGCCATGTCCGGCGTCGAGACGGTCTACTTCTCCGACCGGCTGGAGCTGGACACGGTGCCGCTGGCGCAGGGCTGCGGCGCCGTCTGCGTGTTCGTCAACGACAAGCTGGATGCGCCGGTGCTGGAAGCGCTGCACGCGCTGGGCGTGCGCGCCGTGCTGCTGCGCTGCGCCGGCTTCAACAACCTCGATATCGCCGCCGGCATGCGGCTGGGGATGTTCATGGCGCGCGTGCCGGCCTACGCGCCGGAAGCGGTGGCCGAACACGCGCTGGCGCTGGTGATGACGCTGAACCGCCGCACCCACCGCGCCTACGCGCGCGTCCGCGAAGGCAACTTCGCGCTGGATGGCCTGCTGGGCATGACGCTGCACGGCAAAACCGTGGGCATCGTCGGCGCCGGCCAGATCGGCGCGGCCGCCGCACGCATCTTCCACGGCATGGGCTGCAAGGTGCTGGTCAGCGACCCCGCACCCGCGTCGCAGCTGGATGGCCTGGTCGAACGCGTCAGCCTCGACGAGCTGCTGACCCGTTCCGACATCGTCTCCCTGCACTGCCCGTTGATGGACGCCACCCGCCACATGATCAACGCCGCCAGCCTGGCCACCATGAAGCGCGGCGCCATGCTGGTCAACACCTCGCGCGGAGGGCTGATCGACACCGCCGCCGTGATCGACGCGCTCAAATGCGGCCAGCTCGGCGCCCTGGCGATCGACGTCTACGAACAAGAAAGCAATCTGTTTTTCCACGACCACTCCAGCGACATCATCGCTGACGATGTGTTCCAGCGCCTGATGACCTTCCCGAACGTGTTGGTCACCGGCCACCAGGGCTTCTTCACCATCGAAGCGATGCGCGAAATCGCCACCGTCACTTTCGCCAATCTCGCCTGCTACCTGCAAGGCGCGCGCTGCCCCAATGCCCTGGGAGCCAGCGCCTGACCCCTCCCCGCCGGCAGGCTTGTGCCGGCCGGACAGCCCCGATATACTGCATTGCAGCAACCCTGTATTGACAAGGATAGCCATGTCCCTCGCTTATCGCGCCAACGCCGATTTCGCCCAGTTGAATCACCCGATGCGCGTGCCGCTGTCGGCGGAGATTCATTCCCGTCCCTTCCTGCAGGTGCAGGCGCCCGAGAGCCTGACGCATTTCGCCCTCTATCTGCGGCAGGACCAGCCCTCGCGCCAGAACCACCGCGCCAGCCAGCACAAGATCCTGGAACAGCTTTGCCTGCATTACGGCGTGGCCACGCCGCATCCGCAGGCGCGCTACTTCTTCCATGATTTCGGCCGCTTCCGCCTCAAGTGGGAATGCCACACCGAGTTCGCCACCTACACCTTCGTCGAGCGCGGCGAGCCTGGCGTCGACTGCCGCGCCTCGTTCGAGCGCATGCCGCTGCAGAACGTCCCGCAGGAATGGCTGGCGGGCCTGAACGGCAAGATCATCGTCGCCGCCCACGTCCTGCTGTGCAAAGGCTTGGTCGAGGACACCGCCTTCGCGCAGGACGTGCACCAGCTATTCCAGGGCAAGACGCTGGTCGGCAGCCAGGTCGCCAACGGCGCCGAAGTGTGGACCGACTTCCTGATCCAGCCCGATGGCTTCAGCCGCTTCGTGGTGCGCGACCTGCAGCTGAAGGAGCTGCAGGCCGGCCGCCTGGTCGGGCGCCTGTTGGAGATCGAGACCTACCGCATGATGGCCCTGCTCGGACTGCCGCAGGCGGAAGCCACGCAGCCGGAGCTGAGCGGCATCGAGAACGAGCTGGCCAATCTGACCGCCACCCTGGTGCGCGGCGACGGCGACGAGGACCAGCACCTACTGCACCGGATCACCAGCCTGGCGGCGCAGGTGGAAAAAATCTCGGTCACCAACAGCTACCGCTTCTCGGCCTCGCAGGCGTATTTCAGCCTGGTGCAATCGCGCATCGCCGAACTGCGCGAAGTGCGGGTGGAAGGCATGCAGACGCTGGCCGAATTCATGGGACGCCGGCTGGCGCCCGCCATGAACACCTGTACCTCGGTGGCGCAGCGGCAGGAATCGCTGTCCAAGCGTATCGCGCGCAGCAACGACCTGCTGCGCACGCGCGTCGGCATCGAGCAGGAGAAACAGAACCGCCGCATCCTGCAATCGCTGGACGCGCGCGCGGCGCAGCAACTGCGGCTGCAGCAGGCGGTGGAGGGCCTGTCGGTGGCGGCGATTTCCTATTACACGCTGGGACTGGTGGGCTACGTCGGCAAAGCCATGAAGGCCGGCAGCCTGCCGGTGAATCCGGATCTGCTGACCGGCATCGCCGTACCGCTGGTGATCGCCGGCGTCTGGCTGGGCCTGCGCCGCCTGCACCACCAGCTGTCGGGCAAACACTAGGCGGCAGGCGGATTGAAACGGCTCGCCAGGAAACTGGCGATGCGTTCCTGCGTGCTTTCCAGGTACGGAATGTTGAGGTGGTCGGAATCGGGCACGATTTCGTCCGCGTGCAGCAGCCCCAGTTTCTGCACCAGCTGGTCGGTGTGCGAATGCGGCACGATGTCGTCCACCGCCGCGCGCAGCACATACGCCGGCGCCTTGATCTGGTGGGCGTATTTCACCGATTCGAATTTATGCTGGAGGAAGTAGTCGACCGGCAGCGTCTTGAACTTGCGTTTGGCCAGCGCCAGGATCGAATCGTAAGGCGTGATCAGCACGATGGAATGCGCATCGCGCTCCATCGCCACCTGCACCGCCACGCCGGAGCCCAGGCTGCGGCCGACCACCGCCACCCGCTTGGGATCGACGTGGTGGCGCTCGGCCAGCCAGTCGAACAGCAGGCGGCCGTCTTCGACGAAATGTTCTTCGGCCGGATCGCCGTGCGAATCGCCGTAGCCGCGGTAGTTCACCGCCAGCACCGCCATGCCGGGGAACAGCTTGCCGGCGTCGCGCGCCACCCAGGATACTTCCTCGGAGCGGCCGCCAAAATACACCACGCCGGGATGCGGACCTTTCACCGGCGGCGTCATCAGCCAGCCGGACAGGCGTGTGCCGTCCTTGGCGCGCACGACGATCGGACGCGTGCGGTGACCGGTGCTGTACGGCTTGAGCACCTCGCGCTTGCTTCCCAAGGGGTTGAACAGCAGCCGCTTCTGGTTGGCCGCCACGGCGGCGGTCAGTCCCATCCACAGCACGCTGACGACACCCGCCAGGCCTGCGACTTTTTTGGAATTGTTCATGGCTTTACTTTACTCTTATCCTGCAATCCTGCTGTACGCCAGCATACAAATTTTGCGGCGGCGTGGTATAGACCATACATGGGGGTGATTGCCTCTTTCTCAAGTTGGAGGGCGCAAGCCGGTATAATCTGCGCTTCGCTTTTTATACCTGGCTGACAATGAAACCTGCTGTCGTTCTGTTGCACAGTTCCATGAGCTCGAAGGCCCAGTGGGCGTCGCTGAAGACGCAATTGGGCGACGACTACCGCTGCATCGCCGTCGATCTGCAAGGCTACGGTGCATCGCCCTTCCCGGCCGATGCCGGCGCCGGCTATGTCCACACCCTGGCCCACGAAGTGGACGCGGTGGTGGCCGCCATCGCTTCCGAGCTGGAGCCGGGCGAAGCCTTTCACCTGGTCGGCCACTCGTTCGGCGGCGCCTGCGCGCTGCACCTGGCGCGCCGCATGCCGCAGCGTGTGCTGTCGCTGACGCTGTTCGAGCCGGTGGCCTTCCACCTGCTGCCGGCGCGGCATCCGGCGCACGCCGAGATCGTCGGCGTGGTGCGGCGCATCCTGGCCTGCGGGGCAGATACCGACGCCACCCGCATCTTCATCGATTACTGGAACCGCGGCGGCGCCTTCGATACAGCGCCGCCGTCCGCGCAGGACAAGATGGTCGCGCAGATCGCCAAGGTCAAGCTGGACTTCCAGGCGCTGCTGGGCGAGCCGGCGACGCTGGACGACCTGGCCATGCTGACCATGCCGGCGCTGGTGATGGCCGGCGAGCGCAGCCCCGCCTCCACCCGCCTGCTGGTGGAACAACTGGCCGCCGCGCTGCCCAATGCCACCGCGCTGCAGACGCGTGGCGGTCATATGGGACCGATCACCCACCCGGACGTCGTCAATCCCGCCATCGCCGGCTTCCTGGCCGGCGCCGAAATCACCACCGAATAAGGAACGCCATGCGCCTGCCTGTCCTGCTGCTTAGTGTGTTGACCCTGAATCTGCCTCTGATTTCCGCCGCGACAGCGGCAGACTACAATCTGCCGGCGCGGCCGGATACCGTCGCCTGGGGTTATTACTCCGGCCAGGCCAAGCCGGTGCTGACGGTCCACAGCGGCGACACCGTGCGCATGCAAACCTTGTCCACCTGCGGCACGCCGGAGCGCATGGTCGCGGCCGGCGTCAAAGCGGAAGACATCCCGCCCTACACGGCCGCCATCTACAACGAAGTCAAGGACAAGGGACCGGGCGGCCATATCCTCACCGGCCCGGTCGCCATCGCCGAAGCGGAGCCGGGCGACGTACTGGAAGTGCAGATCCTGAAGGTGGACCTGGACGCCAACTTCGCCTGCAACGCCTTCTCGCTCAACAAAGGCTTCCTGCCGATGGAGTACCCGTACAGCCGTTTCAAGATCGTGCCGCTGGACCGCGAGAAGATGATCGGCCGTTTCGCTCCCGGCATCGACATTCCCTTGAAGCCCTTCTTCGGCAGCATGGGCGTGGCGCCGGCCGGCGGCAAGATCGACAGCGCGCCGCCGTTTGCCCATGCCGGCAACATGGATAACAAGCACCTGGTGGCCGGCACCACGTTGTACATCCCGGTGGCGGCCAAGGGCGCGCTGTTCGAAGCCGGCGACGGCCACGCCGCGCAGGGCAACGGCGAAGTCGATATCACGGCGCTGGAGACCTACCTGAGCGGCAGCTTCCGCTTCGTGGTGCACAAGAACCGTCACCTGCTGTGGCCGCGCGCGGAGACGCCCACCCACATCATCACCATGGGCTTCAGTCCCGATCTGAAGACCGCCACCGAACACGCGCTGCGCGACATGATCGATTATCTGGTCACCGAAAAACACCTGAGCCGCGACGACGCCTACATGCTCTCCAGCGTGGCGGTGGACATGGAGATCACCCAGCTGGTGGACGGCAACGTTGGCGTTCATGCCATGCTGCCCAAGCAGATCTTCAGCAGCAAAGCCACTCCCTGAGGAGGGACTCTGCGACGCCGGGGCGATCGTGCTATTCTGCACGGCTGACCTGGCGCGACGCCATAGACCCTACTCCCAGAAGATGAAATTTTTAAAACTGATCGCCATCCTGACCTGGCTGTTTGCCGCCGGTCTGGCGGCCGCCCAATCACCCGCCCCCGCCGCCGACGCCAAACAACTCTGGCAGTTGCTCGACTACGTCTCTGTCGATTACGGCGGCGCTGTCGCCAAGGGCGAAGTCCTGAGCCAGTCGGAATACGCCGAGATGCGGGACTTCACGGAAAACGCCGGCAAGCAGGCACGCGCCTTGCCGCCAACAGCGGCGCAGGGACAGATCATCCAGGCTGTCGACGCGGTGCGCGCCGCCGTGGCTCGCAAAGCCGATATCACCGAAGTCGCCAGGCTGGCCAAACAGGCAAACGCGCTGATCGTGACCGCCTACGCCATTCCGCTTGCGCCAAGGTCCACGCCGGACATCACCAAAGGCGCCACCATCTATGCCGCCACCTGTGCCGCCTGCCACGGCGCCACCGGCGACGGCAACGGCCCGCTGGCCGCCAAGCTCGAGCCCAAACCGATCGCCTTCAAGGATGCCGAACGTGCCGGCGCGCGCAGTGTGATGGCGCTGTACCAGGTGATTTCGCACGGCGTCGAAGGCACCTCGATGGCCAGCTACGCCTCGCTGCCCGAAGACGACCGCTGGGCACTGGCCTTCTTCGTCGGGGGCCTGTCGCATGACGCTGCCATGCGCAAGCACGGCGAACAGTTGTGGAACGGCGGCAAAGCCAAACGGCTGTTCCCCGACCTGACTGCCATCACCACCACCACGCAGGCCGCGGCAGCCGAAACGCTGGGCGCGGACGACGCGCGCGACCTGACCGCCTACCTGCGCGCCTATCCGGGCGCGGTCGAACAAGGCAAACTGTCCGGCCTGGGCCTGTCGCGTCTGCGCCTGAAAGAAAGTCTGCAGGCGCTGCACGCCGGCGACCGCGCCAACGCCACCCGCCTGGGCCTGTCGGCCTACCTCGACGGCTTCGAGCCGATCGAACCGATGGTCAGCGCCCGCAACCCCACGTTGATGACGGCCGTGGAAGACGCCATGCTGGCCTACCGGTCCGCCGTCTCGCAGGGCGATGCGCCGAAAGCGGAAGCCGCCGCCGTCCGTCTGGAGCAGCTGTTCACGCAGGTCGACAACGTGGTCGGCGACCACAAGGCCGATCCGATGACCACCTTCGCCGGCGCCGCCACCATCCTGCTGCGCGAAGGTGTGGAAGCGCTGCTGATCGTGATCGGCATGATCGCCTTCCTGAAAAAAGCCAGGCGTCCCGACGCCCTTCGCTACGTGCACGGCGGCTGGATCAGCGCGCTGGCGGCCGGCGCGCTGACCTGGGGCGTGGCCACCTACCTGGTCGACATCAGCGGCGCCAGCCGCGAACTGACCGAAGGCCTGGGCGGCATCTTCGCTGCCGTGGTGCTGCTCAGCGTCGGCCTGTGGATGCACCAGAAGAGCGCCGCCGGACGCTGGCAGGCTTATTTGGAAAGCAAGCTGACCGCCATCCTGTCGCGCCGCTCGGCCTGGGGTCTGTTCGGCCTGGCCTTCGTGGCGGTATATCGCGAGGTGTTCGAAACGGTGCTGTTCTATTCGGCCATCGCCGCCGACGGCAACAACGGCGCGCTGGCCGGCGGCTTCGTCGCCGCCGTGGTGCTGCTGGGCGTGATCGCCTGGGTGCTGCTGCGCACCAGCGCGCGTATGCCGCTGGCGAAGTTCTTCTCGTGGACCTCGGTCCTGATCGCGGTGCTGGCGGTGGTCCTGGTCGGCAAGGGCACGGCGGCGCTGCAGGAAGCCGGCTGGCTCAGTGTCAGTCCGCTGCTGATCCCGCGCATCGACTGGCTGGGCATCAACCCGACCATCCAGACCACGCTGTCGCAGGTGGTCGTGGCGCTGGTGGCCCTGTTCGGCTTCAGCATGAACCGCGCCTCTGCCCGCAAGGCCAGGCCATGATGGCGCTGAAACACAGGCTGGCGGCACTGGCGCTGGGCGGCGCGGCGCTGCTGGCACACGCCGGCGAACGCATGGTCGACATCGCGCCCGGCGTCAATGGCGCCTGGGTCACGCCGGACGGCGCCTGGGATGGCCGCGCGGTGCTGATCCTGCACGGCTTTGCCGACGACATGAATGGCGCCGGCAATCTGAGCCAGCGCATGTCGGCACGGCTGGCGCGGATCGGTATCGCCTCGCTGCGCGTGAATTTCCGTGGCGAGGGTGACCGCAATCGCAGCGACATCGACTCCACGCTGGATACCCGCATCGCCGACACTGAGGCGGCATATGCCTTCCTGCGGAAGCAGCCAGGCGCGCAGCCGACGCACACGGGGGTGCTGGGCTGGAGCCTGGGGGCGACCACCGCCATCGTCACCGGCAGCCGTCATCCGCAGTGGTTCCGTAGCATGGTGCTGTGGTCCTCGCCGAGCGGCGACCAATGGGCGCGGATGATGGAGTCGCCGGTGGCGCAACAGGCGGTGCGCGATGGTGCTGCGACCGAGGTGGTGCCGGGGTGGAAAAGCATTACCACCAAGCGGGCGTTTTACGAGAGTTTCCATGGCGTGGATCTGGACCGGCTGCTGCCGAAGTATCCGGGCGCCTTCCTGGCCATCCGCGGCAGCAAGGACTTCTTGCCGGCGCACGAGGCGGAGATGCTGAAACTGGTGCCGGGCAAGCCGGCGGAGGCGGCGCTGATCGGCGGCGCCGATCATATTTTCAACGTGTTCCAGCCCGATAGCGACGCTTCGCAGCGCGTGCTGGATCTGACGGCCGACTGGCTGGCGCGCACGCTCTAATACCTTACCCATCCATTGCGTGGCGGGTTTGCGGCGTCGCCATCATCCAGGCGATTTTCTGCGGCCGTTGGCCCAGAAATGGCGGCTTTGGCCGGACTTCAGGTTGAACGGAACCACCTGGTCGCCGTAACGCACTTTGCCCGCGCCCTCGCCCGCCGTGCGGCGGATGGTGGCGGAGACCAGTTTGCCCTTGGCCCAGCTCAGATCTACCTCATAGCCGCCGCGTGCGCGCAGGCCCTTGACGGAACCGGTGCCCCATGCAGAAGGCAATGCCGGCAGCAGGTGGATTTCGCCGGTTTGCGATTGCAGCAGCATTTCGCAGATGGCGGCGGTGGCGCCGAAATTGCCGTCGATCTGGAACGGCGGATGGGCGTCGAACATATTCGGATAAGTGCCGCCGGCATTGTTCACTTCCGTGCCCTTGCTGCTCTGCTGAGCGGCGCGCGCGCCGGGCTTGGCCAGCTGGCCGCGCAGCATTTTGTAGGCGTGATCGCCGTCCAGCAGGCGCGCCCAATACGCGGTCTTCCACGCCATCGACCAGCCGGTGCCGGCGTCGCCGCGCGCTTCCAGCGACTTGCGCGCCGCGGCGGCCAGCGCCGGCGTTTTGGTCGGCGATATCTGACGGCCAGGGTACAGCGCGAACAGATGCGAAACGTGACGGTGCGTATCGCTTGGCGTATCGAGCACCTTGTCCTTTTTCTCTTCCATCCACTCCAGCAGTTGCCCCCAGCTGCCGATGCCCGGCGTGGCCAACCGGTCGCGCAATGCGGCGATGCGGTCGCGATACTGCGTATCGCCCAGCGCATCGGCGGCTTCCACGGTATTGTTGAACAGGTCCCAGACGATCTCCTGATCGTAGCTGACGCCATCCTCGATCGGGCCGTGTTCCGGCGACCACCCGCGCGGCGCCACCAGGCGGCCATCCGGCAGCGGCTTGAGATAATCTTCCCAGAAGGCGACCGCCTCCCGCATCAAGGGATACGCCACCGCGCGCAGATAATTTTTATCCTGCGTGTAGGCGTAATGCTCCCAGAAGTGCTGCATGTACCAGGCGTTGCCGGTCTTGTTCCAGACGTACCCCATCGCGCCGAATGGATTGGATTCGGTGCGCACGGTCCAGCCGCGTACCGGTTTGCCTTGCGCGCCGACGAAAGTCTCTTCGCGCTGCACTGCCTCGCCGCTCAGGTCCTGTTTAGCCATCTGCACCGATTCCGGATGTGCCAAGGCCTGGGCCGCCGTATCGGCCACCAGCTTGCGGTACACCGGCGCCACGCTCTGCACAAAATCGAAAAACGGCTTGGCGTGCTCGGACAGGTTGGCCGGTTCCGCCGGCCAGTAGTTCATCTGGATGTTGATGTTGGTGTGGTAGTCCGAATTCCACGGCGGCGTCAGGCTGTTGTTCCACAAGCCCTGCAGGTTGGCCGGCAGCGCGCCGCGCGAACTGGAAATAAGCAGGTAGCGGCCGTACTGGAAGAATTGCGCCTCCAGCTCGGGATCGTTGCCCTCCTGCGTGTAAGCTTCGATGCGCTTGTCGGTCGGCAGCGCGCGACGGGCGGCGGAGGCCACGCCGAAATCCACGCTGGTGCGGCCGAACTGCGCGGCATAGTCCTTCTCGTGCGCGACCAGCAGCTTGGGCCAGGCGCGTCTGCCGGCGGCCGCATCCACCTGCGCGGACACGCGCGGCAGCGGCGCCTCACCCTGGAATCGTCTGGCGGCATCGGCCACGTAGCTGGTGCCGGCGCCGATGATCAGCGTGATGGCGTCGCTGTCGCTGAAGGTGATGCGATTACCCTCTATCGCCAGCTTGCCGCCCTCATTCAGCACCCGCACCTGACTGGCGTAGTCCATCGCATTGCTTGATGGCTGCCGGCCTTTGCCGCGCAGCGAGCCCACCGCCGTGATGCGATTGCCCTGGGCGCCGATCTGCGCATCGTGCATGTCGGTCAGCTCGATCGATCCGGTGTACTGGCCACGCTTATCGGCAGTCAGCCGCACCGCGATCACCTGCGCTGGATAGCTGGCCAGCGCCTCGCGCGTGAACTTCACGCCGTTGTGGGTGTACGTCACCGTATGCAGGCTGCGCCCGATGTCCAGCCGGCGCGCATAGTCGGTGGTGCCCTGCTCGTGGCCCGGCAGGTTGATGTAGACATCGCCGAACGGCTGATACGCCCCCATCACCTTGTCGTCGCCGGTCCACAGCGTGATGTCGTTGAACTGCAGGTGCTCGCGCGCCAGCTGGCCGAACACCATGGCGCCGATGCGGCCATTGCCGATCGGGAGCGCCTCCTTTTCCCAGTCTGTCGCCGGTTGGGCGTAACGCAGGGTCAGGTCGGGCGCCGCCACGGCGCTGGCGGAGACCAGCACCAGGACGATCAATGGCTTCATTGCGGCGCGATCTTCACCAGCACGATGTCGTTGACGCGCATCCTGACCTTGACACTGGCCGCGCCGGACGCCGGCACACGCACCGTGGTGGTTTCTGGACGGTCCATGGTCAGCGCCTGCAGGCGCTCGACCTGCCTGGGTGACAGCACCTTGGGCGAGCCCATTTTCAGATAGGCGGTATGCGCGTCGTTGGCCTCGAATCCGGTGCGGTAAACCTTGACCGCATAGGCGCCGGGCTTCAGACCTTTCAGGTCGATGCTGACCGGCTGACTGTCGCGCGTCGGCTGCACGGTGGTGTAGAAACCGCGATTGCTGCGGCCCTGGCGTGGCGTCTGGAAGTCCCATGCCAGCACCTGCACGCCGCTGCCGTCCTTGGCCGCGTAGCTTTGCGCATCGGCCGTCTTCACCGCCGTGTCGCCCAGCTGGTTCAGGTACTTGTACGCGAACCAGGAAGGCTTGCGTATGCCCTGCGGATTCATCAGACCGAAGCCGCCTTCGAACGGCGCGGTCGGCGGACCGGGTTCCTCGAACAAATCGGTGTAGGTCCAGTAACTCATGCCCTGCGCCACGCCCTCGGTGGCTTTCAGCTTGCTGAGGATGTAGGGCGCGCTGATGTAGGAATCATGCACCGGATCGCGCGGCGTGTAGCTGGTGCTCCACTCGGTGAAGTACAGCGGCATGTCGAGGTGGCCGGCCAGCGCCATCTCCTTGCGCACCTTGCGCACGTCGCCGATGATGGCGTCGGGCGATGCGGACAGCTTGGTGTCCTCCTTGCCGTTTTCGTCGAGGAAGCCGCCATCCACGCCGTAAGTATGGGTGGTGACGAAGTCCACCGCCGCGCCGGACTGTCTGGTATGCGCCAGGAACTCCGGCACCCATGCCGCGCCGGCCGTCGCCGGCCCGCCCACGCGCAGCGCCGGATCGATCGCCTTGATGGTGCGCGAGGTGATGTCGAACAGCTCGAAATACGCCTTCTGGTCCGCCTTCTCCCAGAAACCATCCAGGTTAGGCTCGTTCCACACTTCGAAGAACCAGCTGCGCACCTCCTCCTTGCCATAGCGCTCCTGCACGTGGCGGATGAAGGCGTCGATCAGCCCCGCCCATTTCTTCGGATCGGGGTGCGAGGTATTGCCCTTCCAGTAGAAGATGCTCAGGTCCGACGAACGCATCGCCAGCGGCGTGAAGCCCAGTTCCACGAACGGCTTGATGCCGATCTTGAGCAGATGGTCGTACAGGTAATCGAGCCTGGTCCAGTCGTAGACCGGCTTGCCGTCCACTTCCTTGTAGGTGCCCAGCACGTCGTGGAAGATGGCGTGGAAGCGGATGTAGCGAAATCCCAGTTCGTCCTTGGCGGTCTTCAGCTGCGCCAGGCTGTCGTCGCGTATCAGCGTGCCCGGATAGTCGGAGCCCACCGACAGATCGGCGAAACGGTCGCGCGGCGTGCCGGCGGCCGCCGCATCCACGGCGATATGGCGCACATCGGCCGGCGCTGCCACCGCCGCCGCGCCCAGCGCAAACAGTACTGCTGCAGTCAAAATCTTCATATCAACGCTTTACAGTGATCGCTTTACCCTCATAGCTGACAGTCTTGTCGGCCACGTCGAAATTGTCGGTGGTCGAAACGCCCGGCTTGATGAAGCGCACCTTGAACTGGCGCTTGGCCACCATGCCCTTGTACTGGCCGCTGCGTTCGCCGATGGTCACCACGCCCGTCTTGTCGTTGTAGCTGAACGGGATGCGCGACGCTTCGCCGCGCAGATAACCATTGCTGACGCCATCGTCCTCGTACAGGCTGAATTTGCCGTCCGCGCCGGTGTACACCACCAGCGTGATTGGCGCCTCCGGCTTTTCGTCCACGTACTGCGTCACCGGTCCCATCGGCACGATGGCGCCGGCCTTCACCAGCACCGGCATGCGGGTCTCCGGCGCCTTGACGGTCGCCGTGGTGCCGCCCTTGTGCAGCTCACCGGTATACAGATCGTACCAGTTTGCGCCCTTGGGCATGTAAACGCTGCGTTCACGCGCGCCGTAGACGTACACCGGCGCCACCAGCATGTTGTGGCCGAACAGGTACTGGTCCTTGATGTCCTTGACCGCTTCATCGTTCGGGAAGTCCATCACCAGCCCGCGCATGATGGCGCCGGATTCGTAATGGATGTCGGCGGCGGCCGAGTAAATATACGGCATCAGACGGTAACGCAACTGGTCGTACCAGACCATCGATTCGCGCATCGGCGAGCCGGCCGGCGAAATCTCGTGGATCTCGCGCTTGACCACCTCGCCGTGCGAGCGGAACAGCGGCGAGAAGGCGCCGAACTGGAACCAGCGCAAATTCAGCTCGCGCCATTCCTTCAGGTCTTCCGGATTGCCCTGCTTGATGCCGGTGCTGCGGTTCTCCTGCGCCGAGCCGACATCGCCGACCTGGAAGCGCGTCTCCTGCGCATAGCCGCCGATGTCGTGCGTCCAGTTCGGAATGCCGGACATGGAGATGCTCACGCCCGCCGAAATCTGGTCGTACAGATTGTTCCAGCGGCTGGCCGTGTCGCCGCTCCACACCGCGGTGGCGTTACGCTGGATGCCGGCGAACCCGGAGCGCGACAGGATGAACTGGCGCTTCTCCGGCTGGTCCTTGTGCAGGTGCGAGTAGAAGCCTTCCGTATGCACCAGGCTATACGGATTGAAGGTGATTTCGCCGCCGCCATAGATGGTCGGCCCGATCAGCTTCTTGAAATCGGCTGGACGCGTGTTCGACAGCACATCCGGCTCGGTATTGTCCATCCACCAGGCGTCGAAGCCCATGTCCACCAGTTTCGGCTTCATCTGGCGGTAATAGATGTCGCGCGCTTCCGGCGCATACGGATCGTAGTGCGAGTTCTTGTAGCCCGGGCCGACCCAGTCCAGCGCGCCATTTTCGACGTTTTTGGTCCACATGTGGCCCTTGGCCGCCAGCTCCTTATAGTTGTCGGTGTTCGAGTAGAACTTGCCCCAGATCGAAATCATGATGCGCGCGTTCGACTTGTGCACCTCGTCCACCATCGCCTGCGGATTGGGGAAGCGCGCCTTGTCGAAGTCGTGCGAGCCCCACTGGTCCTGCGGCCAGTAGAACCAGTCCTGCACCATGTTATCGACCGGCCAGCCCTGCTTGCGGTACTCGCGCAGCACGCCCAGCAACTGCTCCTGCGTCTCGTAGCGCTGGCGCGACTGCCAGAAGCCGTAAGCCCACTTCGGCATCATCGGCGCCTGGCCGGTCAGGTGGCGATAGCCGCCGATGACGTTGTCGATGCTGTCGCCGCTGATCACGTAGTAGTTGATGGCCTGCGCGACTTCGGACGAGAAGGTCAGCGAATGGCGCTCGGCATCCGGCAACGGGTCGTTGTGGGTGATGGCGATCATGCCGCCGCTCGGTTTCCACTCGACCAGCAGCCTGACCGGCTTGTCGGCCTCGAACTTCTGCTCGAAGTTGTGATACCACGGATTCCAGCCCTGGCGCCACACGTCCATGACTTCCTTGCCATCGACGGTCAGTTTGGCGTAGTCCGACGCATACAGCTGCATCTTGTGCACGCCGTTCTTCGGCGAGGTCATGGTGCCTTCCCATACCACCTTGAGATTCGCGGCTTTCGGATCGACTTCCTTCGGCCAGTTTTCTGCGACGTCCTTCAGGTATTGATAGGCGATGTCCTTTTCCTGGCGGGTGAACACCAGCTTGTCGCCGATGTAGTAGCGCGCGGTCAGGCCGCCGGCCTTGCCGTCGGCGTCGGCCAGCTTCAGGTCGCGGCTCAGCCACGCATACGGTTTGGCGTCGCCGAAGCGCGAGATCGCGTTGTTATCCCACAGGACGCCGTAGTTTTTATCGGAGACAACGAACGGCACGGCAATCGCCATGTTGTGCTGCATGAGCAGCACGTCTTCGCCGTTGAGGTTCATCTGGTGATTCTGATGCTGCCCCAGGCCGTAGAAGGCGTCCCTGGTGCCGTAGTTGAAGCCCTGCTTCACCGCCAGGAACGGCTTGCCGTCGATATCGACCGGCGCCATACTCTCCGCTTCCTGCGTCAGGAAGGCCTTGCCGGCGGCGTTAAAGAACTGCACCTGGCCGGTGGCCAGCGACACCGCCACCGAAATCTTTTTGGCCTTGAGCGTGACCTTGTCCTTGCCCGCCGCGGCGACGCTGAAGTTACCGCTAACAGGCGCGGCCACGGTCATCAGCGAGGGATTCAGCGGCTTGCCCGCCTGGTCCAGCTTGACCACGTGGATGATGTTGTCGCCCATGACTTCCAGGCGCACTTCCCTGGCGGCGCCGCTGTCGGGCTTGACCACCACGCCGGTGGCAGTCTTTTCGAACGTGCCGGCCATGGCATGGCCGGTCACCATCGCGGCCATGCAGGAGGCCGCGTAAGCGATGGTTGTAATGCGCATCTTGTCTCCGAATTTTTTAATAAGTACCGAGTTTAACCTTCAACACGACCGGATTGCCGGTCAGGTTGAGGCCATAGTCGGTCTGGTCGCCGTTCCAGTTGCGTTCCATGATCCACTTGCCGGCAGCGTCGTAGTGCCCTTCTTCCACGCGCGCCCACATCGACGGCTTGCCTTCGGCGTGATCGATCTTCACGCGCGCGCGCTGGCCGATGATGATGAATTCATTTTCCGCGATCTGCGCGATGGCGACACCGCCGTTGGGGATCTCGGTGCCGGCCGGTACGTCCTTGATGTTCTTGAAGTATTCGCGTTCGCCGAACTGCCACTCGCGGAACGAAATGGTAGCCTTCCAGCCCTTCATGTCGATGTGCTGCGGCTGGCGGTCGTCGCCCTCGGCCACGCCGTAGGTGCGGCCTTCGAAGGCCCATCTGGCCCACTGGCGGTCCATGCCGCGGAACACGGCGTAGATTTTGCCGAACGGTTCCACCATGGTCTTGTCGGTGGCCTTGTGGCCGAGCGGGAAATTGCTGTAGTCGGCGTAATCGATGCCGAACGGCGAGAAGCCGATCGCGCCCTTGCCCAGCACCAGATAGGTGTAGCGCACGTATTCGGCGGCATTGCTCATCTCCGGCACCATCAGCGGATTGTCCTGGCGCTGGAACAGGCGCACCGTGTTGACGAACTTTTTCCAGTCCGGGCTGTACACGTCGGGAGCGGCGAAATCGATGTGCGGCGCGGCGGCGCGGTAGATGTCGATCACGTCGTAGGTCGGGCCGCCGCTGGCGAAGTTCTCCTTCCAAGGCTTGACCGGATCTTCGGTCGAGTCGCGCAGGGCGTTATTCACGTACATCGGCAGGTTGTAGACGGCGCGGCCGGCCTTGGCGATTTCCTCGATATAGCTGGCGATCGACCAGGCGTGGAAGTATTCGTCGGCATAGTCGCCATAAACTTCCTTCCAGCTGCCGGTTTTGGCCAGCGCCACCGGCGATTTTTTATGATCCAGCACCGCCTGCGGCACCGGCTTGTTGAACAGCGCCTCGGCTTTGGGCGAACGGTCGCGCGCAAAGCCGTAGGTGCCGACTTCGTTCTCGACCTGCATCATGATCACGGTGCGCTGCGACTCGTCGATCTTCTTGATGTGGGCCATCAGCGCGACGAAGGCCTTCTTGTCGGCCTTGAGCGTCTCCTCGCCCTGCGGCGACAGGCAGTAGATCGGTTTGCCATTCTGGTCCAGCATGCGCGGGAAGCGCGCGTTGTCGAACTTGACCCATTCAGGGGTGTAGCTCGGACCGGTGTTCTTCCAGGTGCCGAACCACAGCAGCACCAGTCTGACCTTGTTCTTGCGCGCTTCCGCCAACAGCGCATCGACGTAGCTGAAATCGAACTTGCCTTCCACCGGCTCGATCTGTTCCCAGGCGACCGGAATTTCGAGGGTGTTGGCGTTCATGTCCTTGATGGCCGCGAACACCTTGTTCAGGGCCAGCGGATAGTTACTGGAATTCTGCGCCTGTCCGCCCAGGATGGTGAAGGGCGCGCCGTCCACCATCAGGGCGAAACGGCCGTCTTTCTGCACGATCTGCGGCATGTCGGGCGAACCCGCGGCGGCCGCCGCGCCAGCTGCGGCCATCATCATGGTGAGGGAGGAAACCAGCTGGCGGGCGGTGTGCTTCATCTAGTCTGAGCCTTTCTCGAATTAGAAGTCGTAGCTGAGTTTTGCCGTGACGCGGCGGCCGGTCTTGAACCATGCGCGCCCCATCATACCGATATTTTGCTGCATCAGCTGCTTGTAGGTCGCGTCGGTCAGGTTTTGCGCTTCCAGCCCGAGTTGCACCTTGTCGCTGAATTTGTAGAACACCGATGCGTCCAGCTGGCCATAGGCATCCGACCAGGTAGGCAGCGCCCAGGCCACCACGTGCTGGCCGTAGGTCGGGCTGGCGGGATTGGAATCCAGGCCGTCGGTGCCCTGGGTGCCGTTGACGTTCACGGCCTGCAGGGCCTTGGAGCGCCAGTTGTACGCCAGACGGGCCGACCATGGGCCTTTGTCGTACAACAGGGCCAGGTTATACGACTGGCGCGACAGGTTTTCCAGCGGCAGGTTGCCGAAGGTGGTGCCGTCGGTGTCGCAACCGTTCAGGTTCAGGTTGGCGTTATCGGCGGTGTTACCACCCGAGCAGTATTTCTGATACACCGGGTTGTACAACTCACGCTTGCTGTCGACGAAGGTGAAGTTGGCTTGCACGCCCAGGCCGGACAGCGCGCCAGGCAGCTTGTCGAAGTACTGCTGGAACGCCAGCTCCACGCCGCGCGCATGGCCCTTGGCGCCGTTGATCGGGCCAGTGGTGATGAAGTCGTGCATCTTGCCGGCGGTGTCGGGCAGCTGCGTGACGTAGCTCTGATTGACGATGATGTCTTTCAGGCGCTTGTTGAAGATCGCCGCCGTTAGCGAGCCCGATTGCGAGAAGTACCATTCCGCCGTCAGGTCGATCTGCTTGGAGGTGGTCGGACGCAGCATCGGGTTGCCCGAACCGGTACCGGTCAGGCTCACGCTGTTGACGGTGGTGACGCCATTGACGGTCGAGCTGTTGGCGGTTTCCGACAGCGTGGTGTAGCCCTGCAGCTGGGTGAAGTCGGGACGCGACAGCGCCGATGCGGCGGCAAAGCGGAACTGCAGCTTGTCGGTGGCCTTCAGACGCAGGTTCAGGCTGGGCAGGAAGTTGTGGTAGTTGTTTTCGTAGTCCTGCTTTTTCGCGAACGGCAGGATGTTCGGAATCGGTACGCCGGTCAGGGTGCCGCCGGTCGGCGCGGTCGAGTTGAACACGGTGTAACCCTGCGCGTTCGAATCGGTCTTCACATAACGCAGGCCGATGTTACCGTCGACCGGGTATTTCAGCTCATCCCAGCCGAAGCGCAGCTGACCATACACGGCCTTGGTCTTTTCCGACTGATCGTTGGTGCCGGCGTAGTTGTCGGCGCCGAAGCTGGCCGGCTGCCATTGGCCGCAGGTCTTGCCGTTTTCCGCGCACAGAATCTGGTAGTACTGATGCAGCGCCGCGTAGCTGCCGGGGAAGCCCTGTGCCAGCGACACATTCGGGAACACCACGGAAGGCACCGATACGCCACCGTTGAAGAAATTGTCGAACGAGTGCAGGTTGGTGTTGCCGCTGAAGCGAGGATCGCCCAGGTAGGCCAGGTGCGCGATATCGCCTCCGACCTGCCATGGCTGGGTGATCGCCGCCCAGTTGTAGCTCGGGTTCGAGTTCTGCGTCACCGCGTCACGGTCGGTCAGGCGGAAGCCGAAGCGGACGTCGCGCAGCACCGGATGATCGAAGTCGTATTTCAGGTCGGTCTTCCAGGCGGTTTCATTGGCTTCGCTCTTGTCCAGGTGTTCCATGGTGAACGCCCAGTAGTAATTGTTCGGATTGGCCAGATTGGCGCGGTCGGCGTCGGTGAACAGAATCTTCGGCACGTTGCCGGTCAGGTCCAGCGTCTCCTGCGGCATGGTCACGCCGGTTGCCACGGTGGAGTCGAAGCTGTTGGTCTTGGCCTTGATGTGCTGCAGGTCGGTGGTGACGGTCCACGCGTCATGACGCCAGCGCAGGTTCCACGATACGTCGGTGGTATCGGAGTTACGCTTGGCGGTGCGGGTGTCGTCGCCGAAGTTGATGCCGCCGTCGGCCGGATCGGTCAGGGTGCCGGTCAGCAGCGCGCCGGTGGGGCCGAACGTGGCGTCAGGCGAAACCTTGATGTTGTAAGGGCTCGACTGGGCGAAGATCGCCTGCTCGTCCCATTGCATTTCGTACTTCGACTTGAAGTAGGTCAGGCTGCTGGACCAGTCATCCTTTTTCCATTGCAGCGCGCCGTAGGCGCCTTCGCGCTTGCGGTTGAATTCAAGGGTACGCCACTGCGCGCCCTTCGGTACGAACACCCGGTTGCCCTTGGCGTCGGTCAGCGGGTAGTAAGGCTCGACCTGGAAGGCGTCGGTGCGGGTGCCGCTTTCCGAATAGGCCAGGTCCAGCAAGGCGCCGACTTCACCGATCGGAGTTTTCCAGCGATTGGAGATCAGGCCCGAATACGATGGCGAGGTCTTGCCCTTCTTCAGTTCCGACCAGGTGGTGTCCGCCGAGATCGACGACTTGAAGCCCTTATAGTCGAACGGCATGGCGGTGCGCAGGTTAACCAGGCCGCCGACGGCGCCTTCGATCTGCTCGGCCGATGGGTTCTTGTAGATGTCGACACCGGCCACCAGTTCCGGCGGCACGTCGCCGAAGTTCAGGGAACGGCCGCCGTTGGCGGAGAACGAGTCGCGGCCATTCAGTTCAGAGCGCACATAGCTCAAACCGCGGATCGACACGCCCGAGCCCTCGACCGAGAAGTGCTCCGGGTCGCCCTTGGCCATGGTGCGATCGATGGTCACGCCGACCACGCGCTGCAGCACTTCCGTCACCGAGCGGTCGGGCAGCTTGCCCATGTCTTCGGCGACGATGGAATCGACGATTTCGTCGGAATTCTGCTTGATCTTCTGCGCCGATTGCAGCGCGGCGCGTTGACCGGTCACCACCACGGCGACTGGCTCGCCTGCTGGTGCTTCGGTCTTGGGTGCATCGGTGGTCGTCTGGGCCATTGCGGCGCCGGCCAGCATCAGGGACATCTGAGCCAGGCCTAAAGCGATCGCTGTTTTTTTGAACTGTTTCATCTACGCTCTCCAAAGTTATACGAATATTTCATGGCTCGTCGGCCATTTGTTATTGGCATTTCAGTCGTCTGTGGGGTGTCAAGGGAATCGCGGGATGAGTTCAGCCCGCAGGCGCTGAAAAGCGCGGCATTCGGATGTCCATTGGTTTCGTCTCGCTCGTTATTTATTTGTATCGCTGCTGCTAGCCGGCGGGGTGCTACTGCGCGCGATTTTGAGCCATTGTGCTAGTTACACAATTGAGGGGCAATTGCGAAATTCACCAAGCGAGAGAATGATTATGAGCAATCGTCGCGTTGAACATACAGGCGCTACGTAAAGCACCTGAGTCGCAGCGGCCGGGCGGCCGCCGCGAGGGAATTGCTTACTTGCCCGCGATCTGGGCCTGGGTGTAGAAGCCGTCCTTGACCACCAGGTCGACGTTCGCTTTGGTCAGCGGAATAGGCTTGAGGAATACCGTATCGACCTGCTTGAAGCCGTTGTCGTACTTGGCGTTGAAGCCCGGCTTCTCGTTGCGCACCAGCTGCACCGACAGCTTGGCCGCTTCCGATGCGATCAGCTTGAGCGGCTTGTAGACGGTCAGGGTCTGCGTGCCCGCCACCACGCGCTTCACCGCCGCCAGATCGGAATCCTGGCCCGACACGGCCACCTTGCCGGTCAGCTTTTGCGCGGCCAGCGCCTGAATCGCGCCGCCGGCGGTGGCGTCGTTGGAGGCCACCACGGCATCGATCTTGTTGCCGTTGGCGGTCAGCGCATTTTCGACGATGGACATCGCTTCGGAAGGGCTCCAGTCCTTGACCCACTGCTGCCCCACCACCTTGACGTCGCCCTTGTCGATCAGCGGTTGCAGCACCTTCAGCTGACCTTCGCGCAGCATCTTGGCGTTGCTGTCGGTCGGCGCGCCGCCCAGCAGGTAGAAGTTCCCTTTCGGCTTCACCGCCAGCACGCCCTGTGCCTGCAGCTCGCCGACCATCTTGTTGTCGAACGAGATGTAGGCGTCGATGTCGGCGTTCATGATCAGGCGGTCGTAGGAGATCACCTTGATCTTGGCCTTCTTGGCTTCGCGCACGGCGTTGGTCAGCACGGTGGCGTTGTAGGGAACGATCACCAGCACATCCACGCCGCGCGAGATCAGGTTCTCGATCTGGGCGATCTGGCGCTGCTCGCTGGCGTCGGCCGACTGCACGAACACCTTGGCGCCCTGCTGCTCGGCCGCCGCCACGAAGTAGTCGCGGTCGCGCGCCCAGCGCTCCAGGCGCAGGTCGTCGATCGAAAAACCGATCTTGGGGTGCTTGGCGTCGGCCATCGCGTTGCCGCCGGCGAAGGCCATCATCACGGCAATTGCGGCCGTGCTCAGTATCTTTTTCATCGTCTAAGTCTCCAGTTTTTAGCAGGTTCTTTTCCCTGCGCCGCTATAGTACATCAGGCGCCGTACCAGCCGGCGTCCACATAGTATTCGCGTCCCGAGCAGCGCGCCGCGCTGTCGGATGCCAGGAACAGCGCCAGCGCCGCCACGTCGGCGATCTCCACGCGCCGCGGCAGGCACTGGCCGGCCAGGATGCGCGCCTCTTCTTCCGGCGTATGCCACAGCGCCTCCTGGCGCGGCGTGCGTATGCCGCCGGGGACGATGGTGTTGACGCGGATGTTGTGGCGCCCCAGATCGCGCGCCAGGCCGCGCGTCATGCCTTCGATGGCGGCCTTGGCGGTCATGTACAGGGTCAGGTCGGGCAAGGCCAGGTGCCAGGAGATGGAACCGAAATTCAGGATCACGCCGGCGCCGGCTGCCTGCATGCCGGGCACCACCGCCTGCGCGCAGAAATACTGGTGGCGCAGATTCACGGCCATGCGGTTTTCCCAGTACGCGGGCGTGACATCGGCCACGCCGTGGCGGTCGTCGTTGGCGGCGTTGTTGACCAGGATATCGACCGGGCCGATCGCCGCGAACACTGCGGCCACCTTATCGAGGTCGGTCAGGTCGCAGGGCACGAACACCGGCGGCGTCGCCAGCGCGGCCAGGCTGGCCTGCAGCGCGCGCGAATCCGCTTCCGCGATATCGAGAAACGTGACCAGCGCGCCCTGGCGCGCAAAGGCTTCCACCATGCCGCCACCGATGCCGCTGCCGCCGCCGGTCACCACCACGCGCTTGCCGGCGAGGCTGGGATAAATCGCCTGCTCACGCGGCGTATTGAATTGTTTTTCCAAGGTCGTGTCTCCAAATGAACTGGAGAATTCTGACCCGCCAAAACATCAGCCGCAATTACGAAAATCACCAAGCATGGTCATGATTTACGCCGCCAGTTCGGGCGCCGACAGCGCCGAGCCATCATCGACGATGCCCATCATGGCGCGGTCCTGGTAGGTGCGCGGCGTGCATCCGAGTTCGCGCTTGAACACGGCGTGCATGTACTGCACCGAGGTGAAGCCGCAGCACAGCGCCACCTCGGCGATACTGCGTTCGCCGTTGGCCAGCATCGACGTCGCCGCGTCCAGCTTGAAGCGCAGGATCACGTCATGCACGCTGCAATTGAGCTCCTGGCGGAAGTAGGATTCCAGCGACGAGCGCGAGATGCCGACGTACTCCGCCACCTGGTGGGTCTTGATGCCCTGGCAGGCGTACTGGCGGATGAAATGGCGCGCGCGCATCACGTGCGGATGCTTGGGCGCCTCGTGCTGGGTGGAGGCCAGCACGTTGATGCCGACCGGCGGCACCAGCACGCGCGTGCCGCTCATGCGCACGCCGTGCAGCATCTGGTCCAGCAGGTGGGCGGCGGTGCGGCCCATCTCCTGCGCGCCCTGGATCACCGAGCTCAGAGGAATGCGGGTCAGCATGCGCGCCAGCGGATCGTTGTCGATGCCGATCAGCGCCACCTGCTCCGGCACCGCGATGCCGGCCATGATACAGGCCTGCATCAGCTGGCGCGCGCGGGCGTCGGTGACGGCGATGATGCCGACCGGCTTGGGCAGGCTGTGCAGCCACTGGATCTGCTGCTCCACCGAATCGTCCCACGACGGCGCGCTGGTGCCCAGGCCGCGGAACACGTGCGGTTCCATCATGTCCTGCTCCATCAGCTGGCGGAAGGCGTGTTCGCGCTCCTGCGCCCAGCGGTTTTCCTGCGCCTCCGGCAGGCTGAATAGCGCGAAGTGGCGCAGGCCGGCCTCGATCAGATGATCGCGCGCCATCTTGATCAGTTTGAAGTTGTCGGTGGCGACGTAGGGCACGTCCTCGGGGTAGGCGGCCTGGTTTTCATAGGAGCCGCCAACCGCCACCACCGGGATGCGGCTGCGCGTCAGCGCCTCGGCCACGGCTGGATCGTCGAAGTCGGCGATGATGCCGTCGCCCTGCCAGCGCTCGATGCCGGGCAGGCGCAGGCGGAAGTCCTCTTCCAGGAACAGATCCCAGGCGGCCCGCGTGGAGCTCAGGTAGGCGGCGATGCCCGCGATCACCTCGCGGTCAAAGATCTTGTTGGCATTGAACAGCAGCGCAATCCTGTGTGACTTCATCTGCATATCTACTACTCCGCTTCGAGACGTAATGGGCCTTCTTGATGGTACATGGCGCCCGATGGGTGGAGGTATGAAATATTTCGCGTCTTCCATAACGAAATTGACTAAATTCTTTAAAGAAATTACGTTTTTCAAGGCGTGACGGGCTTGCCGTACACGATTCCGCGTCCCGCCGTGCTCATATAGACCACGCCGAAGGTGTTCATGTCGCCCACGACGAGCTGGGCGTCGCCGGGGCCGCCGTACTGGTGGGCGTCGTCGTTGATGCGCAACCAGCTGGCGCCGCTGTCGGTGGAGCGATACAGGCCGCGCACGCCGCCGATCTCGCCCCAGATGAAGACGGTCGGATCATCGGCGCAGTCCGCCACTAGGGCCGAGTCCGTGTGCGATTGGCAGAACTGACCCCGGATTTTGCCGAAGCCGACGGCGGCGGCGTAGGTGATGCCGGGCAGGTTGACGAAGCGCTCGCCGGAATCGGTGGAGCGCGCCAGGCCGCCGTCGTACAGCGCCACCCAGATGTCGCCTTCGCGCCCCGGCGCGGCGCGCACCACTTTCGATCCCTTGGCCGAAGCCAGCTTGCCGGCCGGCGCGAAGCTGGCGCCGCCGTCCTGGCTGACCAGCAGCCGGTCATCCGCCAGCGCGTAGAACTTGCGCGGGTTGACCGGATCGGCGACGGCGCGGGCGCGCGCGGTGTGCAGACCTTCCACCTCGCTCCACGTGGCGCCGTCGTCGGTCGAGCGGTAGCTGGTGGTGGAATTTTCCGGACTATGAATGATGATCTTGCCGTCGGCGCTCAAGGCCACCTGACCCTGCTTGCCGTTCATGCTGGCGGTCTTTTTCCAGCTGACGCCCATGTCGCGCGAGATGTACATCTCCTTGCCGGCACGAACCAGCACGTTCGGCTGCCGCGCGGCATAGTCCAGCCCCCAGGTGGTGCCCATGGTCGGGGTGTGGATGGGCGCATATTGCGTCACATCGGTGTGGCGGAAGCCGTCGTAATCGCCGATGGCTGAAATCACCGGGCCGCCGGGGATGCTGACCAGGTTCAGCGGCACCGATTCCTCCAGCCCGATGTCGTCGAACTTCCACACCGGTCTGGCGGCGTGGATGTCGGTCGATTTGAATACACCGTTGCCGGAGACGACCATCAGGGTGCTGGTGTCGAACGGATCGAATTCGATGCTGGCGGTCCAGTGGATGAAGCTGCCCGCGATCCAGCTGACGCCATTGGCGTCGATCTGCACGCCGTTGGCGACGATGCTTTGCCACGATTTGCCGCCGTCCAGGGTCTCGTAGAACTGGTCGCCTATGCCGCCGCGCATCTGGTAGTAATCGATGGTGGAGACCACCATGCGCCGCGGATTGCCGGGATCGACCGTGATGCCGGCATAGGCGCGGTTCAGCGGCGGCGAGATGTCGCTCCAGCGACCGCTGGCGATGTCGTATTGCCAGACGCCGCCCTCTTCCATGATTTCGCCGTTATTCTTGTCGGCGTGCGGGCCGGCGCCTTGCGCAAAGGTGGCCACCAGCTTGCCGTTGGCGACTACCGCCCGCGCCGGCATCAGTTTTTGCGGGCCGCCTTTCATCAGGCTGAAGGTTTTGCCGCCGTCGGCCGACATGTACATGTTGTCGCCGAAGCGCGATACGCCGACGTAGATTTTGTTGCCGTCCAGCAGCACGAAGCTGATGCCGTTTTTATTTGGCGTGGTGCTGACGTTCAGGCCGTCAAGGTGATGCCAGCTCAGTCCTTCATCGCTGCTTTTGAACAGGCCGTTGGCGCGCGTGCCGACGTACAGGATCTTGCCGTTCTGCGGATCGACCTGCAGCTTTTCGCCGTTGCCGCGGCCCATGCCGTTGCCGTGCACCTTGAACTGGCTGGTCACGTCGATGCGCTTGAACGTCCTCCCGTAATCGTCGGACTTGAGGATGGCACTGGCGCCGCCGTTCAGGTAGGCGATGCCGGCGGACATGTACAGCTTGTTGGGCGACGATGGATCCGTCGCCAGCGATTCGATGCCGAGCAGGCCGGTGTCCTCATCGGACACCCAGTCCATCAGTGGAATCCAACGTTTTTTTTTGCGTCCCAGCGATAGGCGCCGCCGACGTCGGTGCGGGCGTAGATCAGGCCCGGCTCGGTCTTGCTGGCGATCAGGCCGGAGACGAAGCCGCTGCCGCCGATCGAGACGTTATCCCATGCATACTGCGCTGCTGCCGGCAGCAGCTGGTTCAGCGTCGGCGCCATGGCCTTGGCCCAGATTTCGTAGCCCTTTTCGTTCGGGTGCAGCAGGTCCGGCATGATGTCTTTCGACAGCGTACCGTCCGGCTGCAGGAAAGCCTGATTGATGTTCAGGAAGAACACTTTCTGGTTGTCGGCGTAGCCGGAGATGATGGCGTTGACCTTTTCGTTAATCTGGCGCAGCGGGTCGTCCGGCCTGGCGCCGCGCGGGAAGATCGCCAGCAGCAGGATTTTGGTGTTCGGCAGGCGCTTTTGCAGCTCGTCGATATTGCGCTTGATGCCGATCGCCGTGGTCTTCGGGTCTTCCTGGCGGTGGCCGGTGTTGTTGGTGCCGAACATCAGCACCGCCACTTTCGGATCCAGGCCGTCGACCTCGCCATGCTCCAGACGCCACAGGACGTTCTCGGTGCGGTCGCCGCCAAAGCCCAGGTCCAGCGCGTTCAGCGGCGCATAGTGACGCGCCCAGACCGGCGCGCCGTCCTTTTCCCAGTTGTGGGTGATCGAGTCGCCGATGAACACCACCTGCGCGCTCTTGCCCAGCTGCTTGGCCTCGGCCAGTTTGTCCTCGTGGCGCTTGGTCCACCAGTTGACCGACCACGATTCATTCAGCTTGTCCGGCGTGACCGAGACGGTCTTGTAATCGGGGCAGCTGGCGTTGGGCTTGCCGCTCATCTGGAACTTGATGTTGGCGACCGACACCTTGCCGTTGCCGCTGCCATCCAGCGCGAATGGCTGGGTGACGGCGCTGAAGTCGTCGCCGTCGTGGTGGAAGCAGCTCAGGGAAAACACCAGGTGCTGCCAGCCCTTGCCCGCCATCGCGCGCGCCGGCACCAGATAAGGCACGCTGCGTTCGCAGTTCTCGCCACAGCGCAGCTTGAAGCTGATGCCGCCATCGGCCAGTTCCTGCACGTTGACGTCCAGCGCCAGCACGCCTTGGGCCAGGTAAGGCCGCAGATCGGCTGGCTTGCCGCCGTCGACGCGCAGGCTGGCGTACCCGGCCTTGTTGAACTCCAGCGTCAGCGCATCGTTCTGTTTGGCCTTGGTCGTTTTGCTGACGCTGACGACACTTTCCGGCACCTTGACCTGGCGCGCGATTTCCACCTTGTCGCCCTCCAGTGTCTTGTTGGTTTCAAAATCGGCAACCTGGATGTGCCAGGAGTCCAGCGGTTTGCCGGCGTACACCTTCAGTTCGTTGGGGGCGGCGGCCAGGGCCGATGACGACAGCAGGGCCAGGGAAACGGCAAGGCGGATATTCATGGGGATTGTCTCGCGTATTTTTTATGCATGACATTGTGCTGGCAGCACGCCGGGCATGCAATTACGAATTTCACCAATCCGCGCAATAATATATTCATTACACCGCGTAATTAGTTCTTTACCAGCCGATGTCTTTAATGCCGGCTCGTAGAGGAATAAAGTGATCTCACCTTAACACTCATCAGGAGCAGATCATGAAAAAGACCATCATCGTTACCGGCGCATCGCAAGGCATCGGCGCCGGCATCGCCAACGCCTTCCTGGCACGCGGCTACAACGTGGTTGCCACCTCGCGCAACGCCAGCAAGTCGACCGAACTGCAACAGTCGGACAGCCTGGCCGTGGTCGATGGCGACATCGGCGACGCCACCGTGGCCGCCAAAGTGGTGGAAACCGCGGTGCAGCGCTTCGGCGGCATCGACGGCCTGGTGAACAACGCCGGCATCTTCATCGCCAAGCCGTTCACCGACTACACCAAGCAGGACTTCGACAACCTGGTGCACACCAACCTGGAAGGCACGCTGTATATCACCCAGTACGTGCTGAAGCAGCTGCTGGCGCAAAAGCGCGGCGGCAGCGTGGTCGGCATCACCACCACCCTGCTCAGCAACCCGGTGGCCAGCCTGCCGGTGGGCGTGGCCATGATGACCAAGGGCGGCATGACCGGCGCCAGCGTCAACCTGGCGCTGGAATACGCCAAGGATGGCATCCGCTTCAACCTGGTGGCGCCGGGCATCGTCGATACGCCGATGCACAAGGAAACCCCGCGCGATTTCATGAAATCCCTGTCGCCGATGGGCAGCTACGCCACCACCAGGCAGATCGCCGACGCCGTGGTCTACCTGACCGAGGCCGAACACGTCACCGGCGAAACCCTGAACGTGGGCGGCGGTGCCCAGCGCGGTCACTGGTAACCTGCATCTGTTGCGTAAGCAATACATTCAATGGCGCCCGCGCGGGGCGCCATTTTTTTTGCCCGCGAAACAATGTCAATAATGATAGACTTATTTACAAGCTCGACTTTGGGAATAGAGACGCTCTGGCCGTGCGGAATCGCACATTGTGCCAGACTGAGCCTTACTACAATCAATCCCACTGCAATGAAGAAACAAGCAATGTTGATTCGCAAAATATAGCGCGCTCCGTCTTGCCCGGCGACGCCAGCGCTGCTCTCGTTTGTCCGGCAATTCTAGGAGAAGTACCATGCGCTCGCCCGTGCGTTCCTGCCTGCTCGTCTGCCTGACCCTTGCTGCCTCGGTAGCAAACGCGCAGACCAAACTCGATCAAAGCCAGACCATGAATCTGCTGCCCATGGGCGGTTTTTACCAGACCGGGCTGGCGCAGTCGTTCCAGACGTCGGCCGATATGATCGCCGGCGCCGGCATCCAGCTGTGGCCGCGCGCCGAGGAAAGCGGTCCTGTCACCATCGCGCTGTGGGACGCTTTGCCGACCCAGGGCGGCACCAAGCTGGCCGAGGGCACATCCAAGGGCACGCCCGATCTGTGGGTGGATGTGTTCTGGTCGCCGGTGACGGCGGTCGCCAACAAGACTTACTACCTGACCTTAAGCAGCGACACCGAGATCTTCATCGTCGGCGGCATGACCGACAACTACAGCAAGGGCATGGCCTACGCCAACGACTACACGGCCTTTGCGCAATACGACTACACCTTCCGCACTTTTTCCGCGCCGCGGCCGGTGATCGATGCGCCGCCACCGGCCGTGCCTGAACCAGCCTCGGTCGCCATGCTGCTGGCCGGCCTGGGTGTGTTGAGCCTGGCTCGACGCCGCAAGACCGCGCAGGCCGCGCCGGCGCCCGCCTACGACACGTCCAAGCCGATCAATTACGGCATGATGAGCTGGCTGTAAGGTGTGCCCGCAAGGTCTGCGGCAACGGCGTCCATGACCGTCGCCCAGTCGCCGCGCTGCGCCTGACGGTACAGCGTGGCGCTGGGATACCACGGGCTGCCGCTACCCTGCTCCAGCCAGCGCCATTCGAATGGCTGCTGCGCCATGATCCACACTGGCCGGCCCAGCGCACCGGCCAGGTGGGCCACGCTGGTATCGACCGAGATTACCAAGTCCAGCAGCGCACACAGCGCGGCGGTGTCGCTGAAGTCATGCAACTGACCGGCCAACTGGCGCACGGGCAGCGTATCGAGCAGCGCCTGGTCGTCCGGGCGCACCTCCTTCTGCAAACTGATGAATTCGCACTGATCCGAGAAAATGCGGGCGAATACCGCCAGCGGGATGCTGCGGTGGGCGTCGTTCGGATTGTCCGGATTGCCGCCCCAGACCACGCCGACGCGCAACTTGCGCCGCTCCCCCAGCCGCGCGCGCCACTGCGCGACCTTGGCCGGATCGCTGGACAGATAGGGCACGTCATGCGGCACCGTCGCCAGCGTGGTGGCGAAGGCCAGCGGCAGGCTCATCAACGGTATCTGGTAGTCGAAGGCAGGCAGCGGTTCGTCGCGGACGACGACCCGTGCCACGCCCGGCAGCGTCGCCATCAACGCGGCCAGCGGCTTTTTGACTTCCAATATCACACTGGCGCCGCGCGCGGCGACCAGCGGCGCATAGCGGCAGAACTGGATGGCGTCGCCCAGGCCCTGCTCCATGTGCAGCAGGATGGTCTTGCCCTGCAACGGTTCGCGTCCGCTCCAGCGCGCTTGCCGGAACTGGCGGCGGCCTTTGTAGACGCTTAGCGTTTCCGCCTTCCAGCGCCACTCGTACTCGCGCCAACCGCGCTCGAAGTCGCCGCGGCGCAGATGCACCAGCGCCTGGTTCCAGTGCGCCAGCGCGTTGTCCGGATCGAGCTTGAGCGCCTGCGCGTAATTTTCCATGGCGCGGTCAGCCTGACCGATCTGATCCAGCAGGCTGCCGAGATTCGTGTAGGTCTCGGAATGGCGCGGCGCCAGGGCCACCGCCTGTTCATAGGAGCCCAGCGCGTCGTCATAGCGCCGGGCGGAACGCAGGATGAAGCCGCGCGTCAGGTGAAGGCTGGCGTTATCCGGCTGCAGCGCCAGGGCGCGGCCGATGCTGGCCAGCGCCTCGTCGCGCCGCGCGGCGGTATTGAGCACCTGGGCGTGCAGCTGCCAGATGGCGGCGTCGGCATCGTCCAGTTCCAGCATGGCGGCGTACGCGCGCGCGGCCGACTGCGGCCGGCCGGCGTCCTGCAACTCCTTGCCAAACTGACGGTAACCGGCGAGGAACCGGGCCACCTGCTGGCGGTCGTCCGCCGAACGGGTCAAGGCGGCACGCTGCTTGTAGGCCAGCGCCAGCTCAGGGTGGAGGCGGATCGCCTGGTCGTAGCATTGCAGCGCTTCCTGCGGGCGTCCGCGCGCTTGCAGCAGCAGGCCCAGCTTGTAATGCGCATCGGCGTATTCGGGCACCAGCGCCAGCGCCTGGCGATAGCTGGCATCCGCCTCGTCCGGGCGGCCCAGCGCCAGCAGGATATCGCCGCGGTGGCTCAAAGCTTCGATATTGTGCGGATTGCACGCCAGCGCCTGTTGCGCGCTGTGCAGCGCGTCGTCATGCCGTCCAAGCTGCACGAGCACGGCGGCGCGGTTGCTCCACGCCTGATCGTCGCCCTGGTGCAGCGCCAGTGCGCGCTCGTAGCTGTGCAGCGCGTCGGCATTGCGCTGTGCCGCCTGCAGGGCGACGCCGCGATTGAACCAGACATCGGCGTGGTCCGCATTCAGCGCCAGCGCGTGGTCATAGCTGCGCAGCGCATCGTCGATATGCTGCATCTCGCGCTGAGCATTGCCCAGGTCGCTATGCACGCCCGCATGACCGGGATCGACCGCCAGCGCGGAACGGAAGAAGCCCGCCGCCATGTCGTAGTTGCCGACCTGGAAGGCCACGATGCCGACGTGGTGCAAGGCGCCGAAGTGGCCGGGCGCCAGCTTGAGCACCTGCTCATAGGTTTGCATGGCCCGGGCGAAGTCGCCCTGGCTGTGCAGCTGCAGGCCTTGCGAGAACAGTTGCTCGGCCTGGGAAATGGATGGATGTGGATTCGCCATGCCGCCGATTATATAGGCGGATTCAGGCGGTAAGGCCGCTCCTCGTAGCTGAAATGGTCAAAGTCGGCGTGCAGGCCGGCGCCGGACATGTCCTGGCACGCCATGCCGACAAAGGCGCCGGTAAAGTTGGGCATGCCGGGCGCGTTGGCCTCGTCGGACAGAATGCTGGCGTCAAACTGCTGCGGCAGCCATTGCCATGCACCGTCGGCCAGGCGATAACCGAAGTGCAGACGCTCCTCGTCCACTTCCACGCGCAGTTGCACCGGCACGCCGGCCGGTATCGGCACCGGTACGGTGAAGGTATCGGTCTGCACGTGATTGGGCAGGCTGCTCATCACGCGCAGATGCTTGCCGTTCTCGTCATCGTGGCTGATGTACAGGTAGTGAAACTTGGCGGCGCCGTAGTAGCAGACCAGTCCGGCCTGCTGCTGGTAATGCTCGGGCTCGAATTCGAGCACGGTAGACGCACTGTAGCAATGCGCCTGCTGGCGGCGCGCGACCAGCGCCTGACGGAACTGGCTGCCGATGCTTTCGCGCCCATACAGGCGCAGATAACCGGCGCGCGCGGTCAGGCTGAACAGTTCTTCCGGCCACGGCGTGCGCAGCCATTGGAAGGCCAGCGGCAGCCGGGCGTCGTCGAAATCCTCGCGCACGGGCGCCGGCGGGAAGCGGTGTTCCGGCAGACCGGGCGCTTCGGCCTCGCGCTGCGGCGCGGCGGCGCGCAGCCAGCCGTCATCGTCCCACTGCATGCGCTGGATGGCCGTCTCGCGGCCCAGCGTGCAGGTGCCGCGATTGCGCAGCGGGCGGCCACACAGGTAGACCATGTAGGTCTGGCCGTCCGGCGTTTCGACCAGATCGGCATGGCCGGCGCGCTGCAGGTCCAGGTCGGGCCGGTTGCGCGAGGTCAGGATGGTCTGCTGCGGATGCAACTCGTACGGGCCATGCAGGTCGCGTGCTCGCGCCATGGTCACGCCGTGGTTCCAGCCGGTGCCGCCTTCCGCGGTAAACAAGTAGTAATAGCCGTTGCGCTTGTACAGGTGCGGCGCTTCGGTCAGGCCGTGCGGCGTGCCCTTGAAGATGTTCTCGCGCTTGCCGATCAGCTTGCGTTCTTGCGGCGAATATTCCTGCATCACGATGCCGGCGAAGCGGTTGCCGCCGGGGCGATGGTCCCACAGCTGGTTCAGCAGATACTTGCGGCCATCGTCATCGTGGAACAGCGAGGGATCGAAACCGCTGCTGTTCAGATAGACCGGGTCCGACCAGGGGCCTTCGATACTCGGGCTGGTCACCAGGTAGTTATGAAAATCGCGCAGCGACGCGCTGCCGGTCGCCGCGCCGCTGGAGGTGCGGCCGTAGCGTTTGACGTCGGTGTAGATCAGCCAGAACAGCCCATCCGCGTAAGTCAGGCAAGGCGCCCAGACGCCGCAGGAATCGGGCGCGCCCAACATGTTGAGCTGGCTGGCGCGCGTGAGCGGCCGCGTCAGCAGACGCCAGTTGACCAGGTCACGCGAGTGATGGATCTGCACGCCGGGATACCATTCGAAAGTCGAGGTGGCGATGTAGTAATCGTCGCCCACGCGCACGATGGACGGATCGGGATTGAAGCCGGGAAGAATGGGATTTTGTATCATACGGTTTTCTCGCGTACCAAAGTCCAGAGCAGCACCGCCGCCACCAGGTCCAGCACGGCCAGGCTGATAAAGAACGGCGTGTAGCCGATGGTGGCCATCAGGCCGCCGATCAGCAGGGAAAACAGCAGCAGGCCGAAGTTGCCGAAGGTGCCGCACATGCCGGCCACCGTCGCCACTTCGTTGCGGCGGAACAGATCGGACGACATGGTGATGACGGTGACCGACAGGGTCTGGTGCGCAAAGCCGGCCAGGCTGAGCAAGGCGATCGCCGCGTACGGGCTCTCCACGAAACCGACAAAAGCCACACCCATCATCATGCAGGCGCCCAAGGTAAACGCGCCGCGCCGGGCGTTGATCAGGCGGACACCGCGCTTCTGCAGCGCCAGCACCACGGCCGGCCCGAACAGGCAGCCGAGGTCGGCGGCCAGAAACGGCAGCCAGGCGAACATGGCGATCTGTTTCAGATCGAAGTGGCGCACCGTGGTCAGGTACAGCGGCACCCAGAACGACAACGTGCCCCAGGCCGGATCGGCCAGGAAGCGCGGCAGCGCGATGCCCCAGAAATTGCGCATCTTTAGAATGCTGAGGATGGACGGCTTGCCACCGGAGCCCTGCAGATGCTGTTCCTGCCCGGCGGCGATATGCTGCGCCTCCTCGGCCGACAGGCGCTTGTGGCGCGCCGGCGCATCGTACAGCAGCAGCCACACCGCCACCCAGACCAGACCGAGCGCGCCGGTGATCACAAACGCCGACTGCCAGTTGTAATGCAGGATGGCCCACACCACCAGCGGCGGCGCCAGCATCGAGCCGAACGAGGCGCCGATGTTGAAGATGCCGCCGGCCATGCCGCGTTCCCTGGCCGGGAACCATTCGGATACCGTCTTCATGCCGGCCGGATTGGCCGAGCCTTCCGCCAACCCGAGCAGGCCGCGCAGGAAGGCCAGCGTCTGCCAGTTTGTCGCCAGCCCGTGCGCCATGCAGACCAGCGACCAGGCCGACGCGAACAGGGCGAAGCCGAACTTCAAGCCGATCACATCGAGCACGTAGCCGCACAATGGCTGCAGCATGATCATGCCCTGGAAGGCCGCCGTGATGTACGAGTATTCCTTGGTGCTGATGTGCAGATCGGTCAGCAAAGTCGGCGCCGCCACCGACAGCGTGCTGCGCGTCAAATAGTTGATCACCGCGCCGAGCATGATCAGCCCGATCATCCACCACCGTAGTCCCCTGATCTTATGCATGTTTGCGCAATCATTTTTATAAGGACTGCCACGATAGCACATTATTCGCAGCGTGATTGCGCAATCTCGACTGTATAACTATCCCGACAATCAGGACTGCTTGCGCAGCACGACGTGCGTTGCCGACGGCGTCTGCACATGCTCGGCGACGCTGAATCCCATCCTGGGCAGATCCAGACCGGCCAACAGCGACTCACCGCGCCCCAGCAACACCGGTGAAATGGCCAGATGCATCTCGTCGACCAGACCGGCCTGCAGGTACTGGCGTATCGTCGCCACGCCGCCACCGAGGCGCACGTCCTTGCCGTTGGCGGCCTGGCGCGCCTGGGCGTAGGCCGACTCGATGCCATCAGTGACAAAATGGAAGGTCGTGCCGCCCTTCATCTCCAGCGGCGGACGCGGATGATGCGTCAGTACGAACACCGGCACGTGATACGGCGGCTCATCACCCCACCAACCCTTCCAGCTGTCGTCCGGCCACGCCCCGCGAACCGGCCCGAACATGTTACGGCCCAGAATCCAGGCGCCGACGTTCTCGAAGCCCTGGGCGGCAAAATCTTCGTCCGGGCCCTCCGTGCCCTTGGAGGCATCGCCCATCATGCGCTGGAACGTGCGCGTGCCCATGAACCACTGATGCAGCCCGCGGGCGCCCTCGCCCATCGGATTCTCCAGGGTCTGGTTCGGCCCGGCGCCGTAACCATCGAGCGACAGGGTAAAGCTGCGTACTTTAAGTTTGGACATCGAATCTCCAATAACCGGTGAGGTCGAAAGCAAATCAGTGTACCTCGATAACCAGCGCATTCTTAAATAAGAATATTTAAAAAGATGTAGTGTGACGCACTCCAATATATCCATGATAAGCACATTCCGTCACAAAGGATCTGAAACAGAAATATTATGGTTCCCATGAACGTCCAGCCGGCTCCGCTTGCAGCCTGACTGATTCATGAATTGATATTTTTTTACTGTCGGGCGCAACTTTTCCAGTAGCTGCGGCGAAATGGCAGGTACGACGACCACTCGGCCGTCGGCAACCTACCCTATGGAGTTTCGCATGACACGGATCGGCGCATACCTGGCACAAGCAGCACTCTCAACCATTCTGGCGGTTTCCGCTTCCTCCGCCTTTGCCGCCCTGCCCGTCGGCGCCGCGGCGCCCGATTTCCGCCTGGATGCCGCGCTGGCCGGCAAGCCGATGAGCTTCTCGCTGACCAAGGCATTGCAGCAAGGCCCGGTGGTGCTGTACTTCTTCCCCGCCGCCTTCACCCAGGGCTGCACGGTGGAAGCGCATGCGTTTGCCGAGGCGACCGACGATTTCCACAAGCTGAAGGCGACAGTGATCGGCGTCACCGCCGGCAACGCCGACCGCGTCGCCGAGTTTTCCAAGCTGGAATGCCGCGACAAGTTCGCGGTCGCGGCCGACCCGGGCGCCAAAGTCGCCGCCGAGTATCAGACCCAATTCCGCACCAAGGACGGCAAGGCGCTGTCCGAACGCACCTCATTCGTCATCGCGCCCGACGGCAAGATTCTGCTCAGCTATACCGATCCCAATCCGGAACTGCACATCCAGAAAACCATGAGCGCGGTGAAGGCATGGCACGAGGCGAAGAAGTGACCGTCAGCCAGACCAGGAGCCAGCGATGCTGACGATGCTCGCGGCCGCCTTCATCGGCGGACTGATCCTCAACTGCATGCCTTGCGTGTTTCCGGTGATTTCGCTGAAAGCGTTCGGCCTGATCCGCCATCTGCATGACCGCCGGGCCGTGCGCATCGAAGGACTCGCCTTTCTTACCGGCGTGGTGGTCACCATGCTGTTGCTCGGCGCCGCACTGCTGGCGGCGCGCGCCAGCGGCGCCGCGGTCGGCTGGGGCTTTCAGCTGCAGTCGCCGGCATTGATTGCCGCACTGGCTCTCATCATGCTCGCCCTGGCACTCAACATGATGGGCGTGTTCGAGATCGGACTGGCGGCACAACGCCTCGGCGGCATCGCCGGCCCGCGCGACGGTCCGCTCGGCGCCGCGCTGACCGGCGCCCTGGCCATCATCGTGGCGACGCCCTGCACCGCGCCGTTCATGGCCGGCGCGGTCGGCGCGGCGCTGTTGCGTCCGCCAGTTGAGGGCATGGCGATCTTCCTCGCGCTCGCGTTGGGGTTTGCCGCGCCATTCACGGCCATCGCGCTGGTGCCGGCGTGCGCGCGGCTGTTGCCGAAGCCGGGGCCGTGGATGGCCATCCTCAAACATGTGCTGGCCTTCCCGATGCTGGCCGCGGCGGCCTGGCTCGCCTGGGTACTGGATCAGCAGGCCGGCGCCACCGCCTTGGCAACGTTGCTGGCGTCAGCTGTCGTGCTGGGCTTCGCGGCCTGGCTCTACGGGCTGGCACAACAGCGCAGGCTCTCGGGACTGTACTACCGGCCGCAGCTGGCGCTTGCCGTCCTGCTCGTCGCTGGCCTGGCGGTGCCGCTGGCGGGTCTGCCCACTACCAGCGACAGCCACAGCAAAGCCAACACCGCCGTCGCTGGCGACGCGCCCCTGGCCAGGCCAAGCGTGTGGACGCCGCAAGCCGTGAGCGCCGAGCGTGGACACGGCAAACCGATCTTCGTCAACTTCACGGCATCGTGGTGCATCACCTGTCAGGTCAATGACAAGGCGGCGCTGTCCACCAGCGCGGTGA
Source organism: Duganella callida (assembly GCF_004614165.1). GTDB lineage: Bacteria > Pseudomonadota > Gammaproteobacteria > Burkholderiales > Burkholderiaceae_D > Rugamonas > Rugamonas callida. The sequence continues at coordinate 56,051 of NZ_SPVG01000042.1, forward strand.
AGGCGGCGATGGCACGGACCGGCACGATTTACATGGTTGCCGACTCCACCAAATATAATCCGGATATCGACCAGGCCATCAACGAATTCGGCCGGGGCGGACTTCCGGTGTATGTGGTCTATCCGGCTGACGGTGGCGAACCCGTGCTGCTGCCGCAGCTGCTGAGTCCCGATATCGTCGTGTCTGCTTTGGAGAAGGCTGCAAAAAAACGGTCATAAGCACAACCAACCGGAAACCAACTTGACCGACACATCGCCCACCGAGAACGATGCATCCAGCGCCGCCTGGCCGCAGCTGATGGTGCGCGCGCAGGATGGCGACCAGCTGGCCTATGCACGTTTGCTGAAGGCGGTCGTGCCGGTCATCCGCGCGCTGGTGCGGCGACAGATCCATCAGGACGACGCGCTGGTGGAGGACGTGGTGCAGGAAGTGCTGCTGGCCGTGCACCGCGTGCGGCAGACCTACGATCCGGGCCGGCCGTTTCTGCCTTGGCTGGCCGCGATCGCCTCCGCCCGCGCCATCGACGCGCTGCGGGCGCGCGGCCGCCGCCAATGCTGGGAAGTGATCGATGAAGACGCCGTGCTCGCGCATCCGGACGAATCCGCGTCCGGCGGGCTGGAACAGCTGGCGGTCGCACAGCAGGTGGACAGCATGCTGAGCCGCCTGCCCGCGCGCCAACGCCGGATGGTGGAACTCGTACATTTGGGCGAGATGAGCCTTGTAGAGGCGGCGTCGACCAGCAGCATGAGCTTATCGGCCGTGAAGTCCGTGCTGCATCGTGCTTTGACCACGCTACGCCGTAATGGAAATGCCGACCATGAATAACCATGATGCCTTGATTGAACAACTCAGCCGCACCGCGCAACCGGTACAACGCACGCGCCCCGCCTGGCTGCGCGCGGCCGGCTGGATGCTGCTTGCGCTCCCCTGCGGTTTTTTGGCATCGTTGCTGCTGCCACGCGGCAACGCCGACTGGTCCCATCCGGGCGCGCTGTGGGCGGGCCTGTGGATACTCGTTTCGTTCTGCCTTGGCGCGCTGGCCATCGGGACCGCGTTCACCGTCAGCATCGCCGGCAGCCGCGGCGCGCACTGGCGCTGGCTGACTGCGTTGTGCGTGGCCTGGCTGCTGATCGGCGTGATCGACGTGCTTGATTCGACAGATCCGGTCGGCCAGCTTGGCGATGGGCAGTACTGCTACACCTTCATGCTGGTTGCCGGCTTGCCGATGATCGCGATCGCGTTGGCCGCGCTGCGGCGCACCCGCTCAATTCGCCCTGCCGGCAGCCTGGCCACCGCGGGGCTCGGCATCGCCGCGATGGCGCAAATCCTGCTGGGATTCTGCCACCCGGTGGCGGGCGAGTTGATCGACCTGATGATGCATCTCGCCGCCGCGCTGACACTGGTTGCCATCACGGTGCTCGCGGGACGACGTTGGATTGCTTTGTAAGCAAACAGCTGTCCCTGGAACAGCCGCTACCTGTCGGTTCGGCCGCGATTCCGGTATCATTCGGCATGCATAAGATTTCTTTCCAACCGTTTATCATCGGCGTCGCTGGCGGCAGCGGCAGTGGCAAGTCCACGGTGTCCCAGCAGGTTCTGGCTTCGTTCGGCGCCGACATGGTGTCGGTCGTGATGCAGGATGATTATTATTGCGACCAGACCCATCTGACCCCGGAAGTCCGACGCCAGCAGAACTACGACCATCCGCAGGCGTTCGACTGGCCCCTGCTGGTGCAGCACGTCCAGGCATTGCGCAATGGCGAAGCGATCGAGATGCCGGAGTACGATTTCACCATCGACAACCGCTCCAACCGCACCATCCCCGTCAAGCCGGCCCCGGTGATCGTGATCGAGGGCCTGTTCGCCCTGTATGACCCGGATCTGAACGACATGATGTCGCTGAAAATTTTCGTCGACACCGCCTCCGACATCCGTTTTATCCGGCGCATGCAGCGCGATATCACCGAACGTGCGCGCTCGGTGGAAAGTGTTGTCAATCAGTACCTGGAAACTGTGCGTCCGATGCACAAGCAATTCATCGAGCCGACCAAGCGCAACGCCGACATCATCATCCCGCACGGCGCCAACGGCCCGGCGGTGGACATGATCACCACCAAGGTATCGAGTGTGATTGGCCAGCTGAAGCGGCCCTGAGCCGGCCGCTCCCTGTCGGTTCGGCCGCAGTTCCGGTATCATTCGGCATGAACAAGATTTCCTCCCAACCGTTTATTATTGGCGTCGCCGGCGGCAGCGGCAGTGGCAAGTCCACGGTGTCCCAAAAAGTGCTGGCCGCCTTTGGCACCGACATGGTCTCGGTCGTGATGCAAGATGATTACTATTGCGACCAAACCCATCTGAGCCCCGAAGTGCGCAGCCAGACCAATTACGACCATCCGCAAGCGTTCGAATGGTCACTGCTGGTGCAGCACGTCCAGGCGCTGCGCAATGGCGAAGCGATCGAGATGCCGGAGTACGACTTCACGCTTCACAACCGCTCCAACCGGACCATCCCGGTCAAGCCGGCGCCGGTGATCGTGATCGAAGGCCTGTTTGCCCTGTATGACCCCGACCTGAACGACATGATGTCGCTGAAGATCTTTGTCGACACGGCCTCCGATATCCGCTTTATCCGCCGCATGCAGCGCGACATCACCGAACGCGGCCGCTCGGTCGAAAGCGTGGTCACGCAATACCTGGAAACGGTACGGCCGATGCACAAGCAATTCATCGAACCGACCAAGCGCAACGCCGACATCATCATTCCGCACGGCGCCAACGGGCCTGCGGTGGATATGATCACCACCAAGGTATCGAGTGTGATTGGCCAGCTGAAGCGGTCTTGACGCCCGAAGCGTGAAGTGTTTCCTGGGCAGTCAAACCACGCCAGCGCCGAACGATTCGGGCCGACGCGCAAGCAGGTGGGACAGCCGTTGAAGACCCGCCTGTAAGCGTCCACGGTCCTTGATGCTGCCCAAAGAGATCCGAATGGCATTCACGGATACGCTGCCAGTTGCGAACGCCTCCGCCGGCGTGACAGCGATACCCTCGCTGTCGGCGGCACGGGCAAGCTGCGATGAGCGCCAGTACGCCGGCAATTCAAGCCATACATGCAGGCCGTCTCCTGCGCCGCTGTAGCGTCCCGCCAGAATATCGCGGGCCATGCGGTGGCGCAGGCGCGCTTCGTTGCGTATGCCTTCCATCAATCTGTTAGCAGAACCATCGAGTATCCACTGGGTGGCCAGTGCGGCCGTCAGAGGCGCGACCATCAGCGCAAATGATCTGAGGGCGACCAGGAAACGTTCGCGTTCCTGCGGGTCGCGCAGCAGCACGAAGGCGACACGCAGACCGGGCGTCAGGCATTTCGACAGGGTCGAGATGTAGTACACCTGTTCCGGGGCGAAGGTGGCAATCGGCGGTGGCGGAGCTTCCGCAAGCAACCAGTATGGATCGTCCTCGATGATGGGTACAGCGCAGCGCTTTGCGATGCTGGCGAGCTCCTTGCGCCGGCGTTCCGGCATGGTGATGGCGGTCGGGTTCTGTAATGTCGGATTGAGATAGACCAGGCCGGGCTTGTGCTGGCGACACGCTTCCTCCAGCATATCGGGCACCATGCCGTGCTGGTCCGCTTCCACCGCAACGATACGCCGGCCGAATTGGCTGGCGGCGGCACACAAGCCCGGATAAGTCGCAGGCTCCGCCAGGATGACATCGCCAGGCTCCGTCAACGCGAGGATCAATGCGGCGATCGCCGCTTGCGCCCCGGGACAGACAACCAATTGTCGCGGGTCCGGATGGCCAAACATCGGCTCAAGCCATTTGGCGCCAGCCTTGAGGTCGGAGTCGCTGCCGCCGGCCAAGTGGTAAGTCATCAGCAATTCGGTATCTGCACCCATCAGTACTTGAGACAAGCCTTGTTTCAACAGGTCGTCGAAGTCCACGCCCTGCGGCGGTGGCGGGGTATTCATGCTCAGGTCGAGGACCGAGGTCAGTTCGACTTTCGGCGCCGCGACATACGTGCCGCGTGCGCCGCGACCTTCCAACAAGTTGCGGCGTCTGGCTTCATCGTAGGCGCGCGTGACCGTCGTCAGGTCGACGTCCAGCTGGGCTGCCAGTTGCCGTTGCGGAGGCAGACGGTCGCCCGGTTTCAGCGATCCGTCTGCCACCGCCGCTTGCAAGGCGTCCGCAATCTGCAAGAAGCGCGGGCCGCCATACAAGGCCAGGCGCGGCAACCAGATTGGGATATTCTCGTCTTGCATCGTCTGCAACTGGGACATTTTGTCTCGATGTATGGAAATTGCTTTTAAGTAGTATGCCTTAGAACGTGCAGAAGCAGCAGTTTGAGGTGGCGCTTTCGCACGATGGATAACGCAAGTACTAGCCTGGATATACTCAAAATGATCGACTGGATCCCTGTAGTTTTCGTTACGTTCAAGTTTCTCGTGCTCGGCACGGGCATGTTCTATGCCGTTAAGTGGCATTACGATCAAGGGAAGAAGGGGAAATTGGTGGAGAGGAGCGCAGTGCTGCGCGCCAGCGGCAAGGTGGCCGCGCTCTTCGGGCTGTCGCTCTTGGGCTTGGGGCTGCTCACCTTCCTCCTTATCAAGGTGCTCGGCATGGAATTGATTTTGCCGTGAGCATTGTCTTGCCGGCATGTTTCGATGAGCTTAATGCGCAGACTCGGCGGCTAAATTTCTTAATGGAATAATGCTTTAGGAATTTTTTCGCTGCGCGCTGCGCCTACCGGCGCGCCACCGCTATGCGGTGGCAAAGTGGCGATTCGGAGCGGGTCGCCCCGGTAGGGGCGAGCCCTTCGAATCCCCCACGCAAGGCCCGCAGGGGCCTTGCTTCTCTCCGCCAAAATGCAAAAAGCCGCCCATTGGGCGGCTTTTTGCATTCGAGAGGGGATTCGAACCCCCGATAGGCTATGAACCTATCGAGTTCAACGCTAAAAATCTTATCAAAAACAGTCAGTTATAGCTCAGCATTTGTACTATGTTTTTTGCTTATCTATTGAGATAAGTCCTTGATTTACAACGGGCCACATTGGTCAATAGTACAGCTATCCACATAGCAGACGCATCCTTCCTTAGCATAACTGCCCAACATAATACCAGAGAGCTGCGCCCGTATCGTCCAGCCCAACCCGAGTGCCAGCTTGGCCATCAGCGCCGATTTGCCCCCTTGGTGGCAATTTGCCACCATCTGTGCTACAATATGAATTGCCTATGGTAGGCAAGCGTCATGAGACGTTCAACCCTGAGGAGGAAGCAATGGTCAACACACTATTTACGAAAGAAAACCTTTAAGCAAAGGAGAAAAATGCTACCTGTTTAACAAATTTGGAGTTTGAAATGAATGCAACTCAAGAAAAAGAGCGAATCACTGCTCGAGTTTCGAGTGCAATAGCTGAACTATTGAATGAGGCAGCGGATTTGGTTGGTACGACAATGAATAACTTTGTTGTACAAGCAGCGCTTAAAGAAGCGCAAAGAGTCATTGATCGCGAAAAAGCGATTTATGTTTCGAGAAATGATGCTGCCATGTTACTAGACCTGCTCGATAACCCGCCAGCGCCCAATGTGGCTCTGACGCGTGCATTCGAGCGCTTCATGAAAGAGAAATATGGCAAAGAAAGTAGTAGCGCTGGACAAAACGCACAATACGAAAGAGTTTGATTGTGGTAATGAGGAGCTGAATCACTGGTTCCAAACTATTGCCATGCAACACCAAAAAAATGGGACCTCCAAGACTTTCGTCCATCCGGATGAAAAAGACGACGCGAAGGTCGCAGGTTTTTTCAGCATGGCGATGCGTGGCCTGGTTCCGAAAGAAGACCTACCCGAAGATATGCAGAAGAGATTGCCACGCAATATTCCGGGCTATACTTTGGCGCGATTGGCGGTAGCTCAGGGGCATCAAGGCTTGGGTTTGGGTGCCTATCTATTGCTGGAAGCGATGGAACGCGCGCAACGAGCGGCTGAGAATGTAGGAGGATTTGCCCTCTTCGTTGACGCGAAAGAAGGTGCGGCCTCGTTCTATGAAAAATACGGGTTCAGGCCTTTGCCCTCTGACCCAGATACGCTGGTGTTGCCGATCGCAGCGATGCCTCAATTCCCGAAATAAGACCGGGACACTAACTCACCGTATCGCTAGGCGTCGACGTCGAGCCGGCGCTTAGCGATGCGGAAGCGGCATTCTCTACGGCTGCAGAGTGTCTAGCAGGATGATTGCGAGTCAATTTCCATATCTTGGCGGAAATTAATAGCCTAGCAATGCTAATCCATTTGCTAACTTGACACAACAATCCAGTACCGTCTTAGCATGCAATCCGTGTAAAAAATAGCGAATGCAATAGTACAAACGATGGGAACAGCACAAACAAAAAAGGCCGCTCGAAAGCGACCCTTATGGAATCTCTGGCGGAGAGAGGGGGATTCGAACCCCCGATAGGCTATGAACCTATACACGCTTTCCAGGCGTGCGACTTAAACCACTCATCCATCTCTCCTGCATTTCCCTATATTCGGGAAGCGCCAGATTATAGCAAAGATTCCTCAGAGTACAAAACTTATTAGGAAGTCTCTTTCAATTGCTCCAGGATGGCCGGATTTTCCAAGGTGGACACGTCCTGCGTGATGCTCTCGCCCTTGGCCAGCACGCGCAGCAGGCGGCGCATGATCTTGCCGGAGCGGGTCTTGGGCAGGTTGTCGCCGAAGCGGATTTCCTTCGGCTTGGCGATCGGGCCGATCTCTTTCGCCACCCAGTTGCGCAGCTCCAGCGCGATCTTCTTGGCCTCTTCACCAGTCGGACGCGCCTGCTTCAGCACCACGAACGCGCAGATCGATTCGCCGGTCGTGTCGTCCGGCTTGCCGACCACGGCCGCCTCGGCCACCAGCGGGTTGGCCACCAGCGCCGATTCGATTTCCATCGTGCCCATGCGGTGGCCCGAGACGTTCAGCACGTCGTCGATGCGGCCGGTGATGGTGAAGTAGCCGGTGTCCTTGTTGCGGATGGCACCGTCGCCGGCCAGGTACATCTTGCCGCCCAGTTCTTCCGGGAAGTACGAGGTCTTGAAGCGCTCCGGGTTGTTCCAGATGGTGCGGATCATGGACGGCCATGGACGCTTCACCACCAGGATGCCGCCCTGCCCGTTCGGCACGTCCTGCCCCGCCTCATCGACAATCGCGGCCATGATGCCCGGCAGCGGCAAGGTGCACGAACCCGGCACCATCGGCGTCGCGCCCGGCAGCGGGGTGATCATGTGGCCGCCCGTTTCGGTCTGCCAGAAGGTGTCGGCGATCGGGCAGTTTTCCTTGCCGACCTGGGTGTAGTACCACATCCACGCTTCCGGATTGATCGGCTCGCCCACGGTGCCCAGCAGGCGCAGCGAGGACAGGTCGTAGTTCTTCGGATGCACTTTCTCGTCCACGTCCGATGCCTTGATCAGCGAGCGGATCGCGGTCGGCGCGGTGTAGAAGATGTTGACCTTGTGCTTGGCGATTGTGTCCCAGAAGCGGCCGGCGTTCGGATAGGTCGGCACGCCCTCGAACACCACTTGCGTGGCGCCGACCGCGGTCGGGCCGTAGGCGATGTAGCTGTGGCCGGTCACCCAGCCGATGTCGGCGGTGCACCAGTAGACGTCGCTCGGCTTGATGTCGAACGACCATTTCATGGTCAGCGCGGCCCACAGCAGGTAGCCGCCGCTCGAGTGCTGCACGCCTTTCGGCGTGCCGGTCGAGCCCGAGGTGTAGAGGATGAACAGCGGATGTTCCGCTTCCACCCATTCCGGTTCGCACTCGGCCGACTGGCCATCGACCAGGTCGCTCAGCCACATGTCGCGGCCTTGCTTGAAGGCGATGTCGCCGCCGGTGCGCTTGTAGACGATGACGTCCTTGACCGAGTCGCAGCCGCCCATGGCCAGCGCTTCGTCGACGATGGCTTTCAGCGGCAGGCGTTTGCCGCCGCGCAGTTGTTCGTCGGCGGTGATCACGGCCACGGCGCCGGCGTCGATGATGCGCTCCTGCAGCGACTTGGCGGAGAAGCCGCCGAACACCACCGAGTGGGTGGCGCCGATGCGCGCGCAGGCCTGCATCGCGGCCACGCCTTCCACCGACATCGACATGTAGATGATCACGCGGTCGCCCTTCTTGATACCGCGCGACTTCAGGCCGTTGGCGAATTTGCAGACCTTTTCGTGCAGCTGTTTGTAGCTGACGTGGGTGGCGCTGCCGTCGTCCGCTTCGAAGATGATGGCGGTCTTGTCGGCATTGCCGTTCTGCAGATTGCGGTCCAGGCAGTTGTACGAGACGTTCAGCTTGCCGTCTTCAAACCATTTGTAGAACGGCGCGTTGTCTTCGTTGAGGGTCTTGGTGAACGGGACTTTCCATTCGAGGTGTTCCTTGGCCAGGCGTGACCAGAAGCCTTCGTAGTCGGCGGCCGCTTCGGCGCACAGCGCGTTGTAGGCATCCATGCCCGACACGGTGGCCTGGGCTGCGAACGCCGCCGGTGGCGCGAAGATACGGGTTTCCTGTGGACCTTGGGTGGTGGTGCTGCTCATGCTGTGTCTCCAGTGTGGTTGTCGTTTGAACCAAACATAAACTTGATCGCTTACTGCGCCCTTACAGCCTATCCCCGGCGGAGGATGGTGTGCCGGACAATTTTACCAATTTTTCAAGCAGCATCGGGCGGATGCGATAGCCCGGCAGCACGTGTAAAATGTCGGCAGTCTTCCCAGTCTGCCTGATTTCAAGGAGTTTTGCCGTAATGACCGACCCGAACCAGAAGCTGCGCCCCCTGCCCGCCTTCATTTTCATGACCCGCTGGCTGCAGCTGCCGCTGTATCTGGGCCTGATCCTGGCGCAGTGCGTCTATGTGTTCCATTTCTGGGTCGAACTCAAGGATCTGATCGGCGCGGCGATGGGCAATGACGCCGCCTTGCAGCATATCTTCCAGGCGGTCGCCGTGCCCGGCGCGCCGGTGCCGGAAAAGCTGAATGAAACCACCATCATGCTGGTGGTGCTGGGCCTGATCGACGTGGTGATGATCTCCAACCTGCTGGTGATGGTGATCATCGGCGGTTACGAAACCTTTATCTCCCGCATGAATCTGGATCACCATCCGGACCAGCCGGAATGGCTGTCGCACGTGAACGCCTCCGTGCTGAAGACCAAACTGGCGATGGCGATCATCGGCATTTCCTCGATCCATCTGCTGAAGACCTTTATCAATGCCAATGCGTACACTGAAAAAACGCTGGTGGCACAAACCGTTATCCACGTTGTGTTCCTGCTGTCGGCGATGGCGATCGCCTACACCGACCGCATCACCACGATGACGCATAACGAATCAAAGCATCACTAAGTCCCTTCCTCTCGCGAGAACATCATGACCATCATAAAGCAAGAAGACCTGATCGAATCCGTTGCGGCCGCGCTGCAATTCATCAGCTACTACCACCCGGCCGACTACATCGAGCACCTGGCGCGCGCCTACGAGCACGAGCAAAGCCCGGCCGCCAAGGATGCGATCGCGCAGATCCTGACCAACTCGCGCATGTGCGCCGAAGGCAAGCGTCCGATCTGCCAGGACACCGGTATCGTCAACGTCTTCCTGAAGATCGGCATGGGTGTGCGCTTTGAAGGCTTCACCGGCACCGTCACCGACGCCGTCAACGAAGGCGTGCGCCGCGCCTACAACTACGATGACAACAAGCTGCGCGCGTCGATCGTGGCCGACCCGCACTTCGACCGCAAGAACACCAAGGACAACACGCCGGCCGTGGTGCACATGGAACTGGTCGAAGGCAATACCGTCGACGTGAAGGTCGCGGCCAAAGGCGGCGGCTCGGAAAACAAGTCGAAGATGATCATGATGAACCCGTCCGACTCGCTGGTGGACTGGGTGCTGAAGACCGTGCCGACCATGGGCGCCGGCTGGTGCCCGCCGGGCATGCTGGGCATCGGCATCGGCGGCACCGCCGAGAAGGCCATGCTGATGGCCAAGGAAGTGCTGATGGAAGACATCGACATGTTCGAGCTGAAGCAGCGCGGCCCGCAGAACAAGCTGGAAGAACTGCGTATCGAGCTGTGCGACAAGATCAATGCGCTGGGCATCGGCGCGCAAGGCCTGGGCGGCCTGACCACGGTGCTGGACGTGAAGATCATGATGCACCCGACCCACGCCGCCTCGAAGCCGGTCGCCATGATCCCGAACTGCGCCGCCACCCGCCACGGCCACTTCGTGCTCGACGGCTCCGGTCCTGCCTACATGACCCCGCCACCGCTGTCGACCTGGCCTGATGTGTCGTGGGCGCCGGACACCGAGAAGTCCAAGCGCGTCAATCTGGACACCCTGACGAAGGAAGAAGTCGCCTCGTGGAAGCCGGGCCAGACCCTGCTCCTGAACGGCAAGATGCTGACCGGCCGCGACGCCGCGCACAAGCGCATCCAGGACATGCTGGCCAAGGGCGAAGAACTGCCGGTGGACTTCAAGAACCGCGTGATCTACTACGTCGGCCCGGTCGATCCGGTGCGCGACGAAGTGGTTGGCCCGGCCGGCCCGACCACCGCCACCCGCATGGACAAGTTCACCGACATGATGCTGGAGAAAACCGGCCTGATCGCGATGATCGGCAAGGCCGAGCGCGGTCCTGCCGCGATCGAATCGATCAAGAAGCATCAGTCGGCTTATCTGATGGCGGTCGGCGGTTCGGCCTACCTGGTGTCGAAGGCGATCAAGCAGTCGCGCGTGCTGGGCTTTGCCGACATGGGCATGGAAGCGATCTACGAGTTCGACGTGGTCGACATGCCGGTGACGGTGGCGGTCGATTCGCAGGGTACCTCGGTGCACAACACCGGTCCTGCGGAATGGAAGACCCGCATCGAGCAGTTGAACGTCCCCGTCGTCGTCGCCTGATGACGACCGCCCGCTCCGCCGGCGCACCGGTCGGCGTATATGACTCCGGCGTGGGCGGGCTTTCGGTGCTGCGCCACATCCGCGCGCAGCTGCCGAACGAACACCTGATGTACTTTGCCGATTCCGGCCACGCGCCGTATGGCGACAAGACGGAAGCGTATGTGGTCGAACGCGCGCTGATTGTGGCGGACTTCCTGCTGCGTCAGGGCATGAAGGCGTTCGTGGTGGCCTGCAACACGGCGACCGTGGCGGCCATCAAGGCGGTGCGGGCGAAATATCCCGCGCTGCCGGTGGTGGGCGTGGAGCCTGGCCTGAAGCCGGCCGCCGCGGCCACGCGCAACGGCAAGGTCGGCGTGCTGGCCACCGCACGCACGCTGAAGGGCGAAAAGTTCCTGCAATTGCGCGAGCAGATCAGCGAAGCCACCAGGGCCGAGTTCCTGCTGCAACCTGCGGTGGGCCTGGTCGATGAAATCGAAAAAGGCGACCTGCAGGCGCCGGCCATCCATGCCATGCTGGAAAAATACGTCGCCCCGCTGCTGGAGCAAGGTGCCGATACGCTGGTGCTCGGCTGCACCCATTACCCATTCGTTCAGGACGGCATCGAACGCGTGCTGCGCGCGCACGACCGCGACGACATCGCGCTGATCGATACCGGCGACGCGGTGGCACGTCAGCTGGGACGCTTGCTGGCCGCCGGCGAGCTGCTGCGCCAGGACGGCGGCGCCACATTGCGCGGCTACACCACGGGCGAAGCGACGGCGCTGGAACATGCCTTCGCCAATCTGCTGGACCTGCATCCGCCGGTCGAAAAGGTTGACGTTTAGGCTATTTCCAAAAAATCCTGCATTTTGATTTGCAGGATTGCCTACGGGCTTGTATAATTCTGGCTCGTTGTTCAGCGCAAGCCAAACAACGAACGGTAAGACAGTGGTGGCTGTAGCTCAGTTGGTAGAGTCCAGGATTGTGATTCCTGTTGTCGTGGGTTCGAGCCCCATCAGCCACCCCAAAGAATGAAGTGAGAAGCCCGGTCTCTGACTGGGCTTTTTGCATTTCAGCGTGTCCTTTGATGTGTATCGACCCGATACCGGTTTGGCATGGCATGCTGATTCGACTCACATCAGGAGACCGCCATGACTCCCTCGAGCTTGCTTGACATCGAATCGGGTCGATCCGAAGATGACTCTTTACGCCTGAGGGAGACCATCGTGACCGTGGCTGAGCTAGCGATGAGCGTAGAGGTGATCAAATCGAACTACGTCACCAAGGAAGAATTGGCGATCGTGAGCGGCAAAATCGATTTGGTCGCAAACAATCTGCAAGCGTTTCCAGCCCATGCCTATCAGACCTTTGCAACAAAAGCTGACTTGGCCGACGCGGTCACCGCCCTCACCTGGCGCTTTATCGGCTTTGCCGCAATTTTGCTCAGCGGCGGCTTCGCCCTTGGCCGCTACCTTTAAGCCCGGGCGGTGGCGCGCTGGGCTTTGATCTGGGCGGCGATTTTATCCAGCGTGGTCATCACGGTGCCCGGATTGAACGGTTTGACGATGTAGCCCTTGGCGCCGTTGCGCAGGGCCTGCTCCACCGTCGTGCGGTCGGTGCTGGCGGTGACCATCAGCACTTCGGCCTGCGGCTGTTTGTCCTTGATCCAGTTCAGCAGCGAGAGGCCATCGCCGTCCGGCATTACCACGTCCAGGCAGATGATATCGACCGGCTGCGAGCGCAGTCTGCTCATGGCCGATTCGGCCGAGGCGGCCTCGCCCACCACGTCGTAGTAGTCGCCCTGGATGATGACCCGCAGCAGCCCGCGCGTCATCTCGTTGTCGTCGATAATAAACACCCGCAATCCCGTATGCGCCGGCATGCATTGCTCCTCAGGTGACGTCCACCACGTCACTATACTCCTCCGCGTTGCGGGGACCATAGCGTTACAATATTTTCCGCCCTGCTGTTGCCCGTCAGAACTAGTTTAAAGTTACAATGACTAATTCTGCATCCCAATGCAAATCTCGCATTCCCCACACGGTAACAGCCATGTCCGAAACCAAATCCATCAGTGAAGCTGTCACTACCTACAGCAAAGACACGCCCATCGGTCGACCCGACCTCGATGGCCGCGCCGCCGTGTTCGTTCCGTCCGGCGCCTTCGATCCCGGCGCCAACGCCGCCATCCGCCTCGGTTCCGGCATTGTCGGCTTCGGCAATCCGGACGGCACGCTGACCGTCTATTTCGAAGGCAACCGCTTCGATGAAAGCAGCCTGCACAAATGGGAAAACAAGGCCCGCAAGGCGTATGACCGCATGGTCGCGTGCGCGCCCACCGTCTCCAAGGCCAAGATCAACGCCAACCTGCTGGAACAGATCGGCACCATCGACGGCATGGGCATCCATTTGAAGCAGCCGGAACGTCTGCAGCAGTGGCTGGCCCAGGCGAACGCGCTGGACACCGCCCCCGCCGGTCCGGTAACGCTGTGGAAAACCAAGTAAAAGTTTACGAAAAGATAGACACGAGCTTTAGTCCTACACTTTGCCGGACGTTCGGCTGATGCCGCCTTACCCGGCCGTGGACTATTCTGGAGTCATTCCAGATCCCAACCAGGAGCTCGTCATGGCACGCTATCTCTCCGTCGCTTATGGTGTGTTGCTGCTTACGCTGGCCGGCGCTTCCGCTTACGAACTGTGCTCGGAGAACACCCTGAGTTCGGCCTCGATTTACGTGCTGCGCTGAGCCGTCACACCGATTAAAAAAATCCCGCTGCGCTTGCGCGTCAGCGGGATTTTCTTATGTGCGGTCCAGCTTAGCGGTGATGCCCCCAACCGCCGCGTCCGCCACGGCCGCCCCAGCCGCCACGGCAGCACCAGTGGCCGAACGAGAAGTCCAGGCCGATCGACACCGGCGGATAGTAATACGCCGGCGCGGGCGCATAGTACACCGGCGCCGGGGCGTAATACGTCGGCTGGGTGACGTAGGTGGTGGTGTAGGTCGGCTGCGTGCTGTACGACGTCACCGTCGACGACTGCGCCGGCAGTTCTTCCGTCCAGGTGCCGGACTGCGCCGGGCTACCGGCCGGCATCACCGCCACGGTGTGCCACTGGTACGGGTCCTGCACGCGGGTGGTGGTCGCATAATAGCCCGGCTGCTGTACTGCACAGCCCGTGAGAGCCGCCAGGGCGGCGACCGCAGCAATAATCATTTTCATGGCGATTCTCCTTTTCCGAGTCTTACTATATAAGGATTTCAGCCGGCGTTCTCAAGCCATTACACCCTGTTACACTCAATAACGCAGGCGAAAAAAAAGGAACCGCGGGCGGTTCCTTTTACGCAACAGGCGGACCGGATCAGTCCAGTTTCCAGGCGTAATCCACCTTGGTCCAGGTTTCGGCCGGGGCGCCATCTTTGGTGCCCGGCTTGAACTTGCAGGCGCTCAGCGCCTTGATGGCGGCCTTGTCCAGATTCTTGAAGCCGCTGCTTTTCTCCAGCTTGGAGTCCGCCACCGAGCCGTCCGATTTGACCAGGAAGGACATCGACACGGTACCCTGCTCTTCGTTCATCAGCGATGCTTTCGGGTATTCAGCCTTGCAGGTTTTGGCGTCGAAACTGGCTGCTACTTCGGCGGCAAAAGCGGCTGGAGCACCAGCCACGAACACTGCTGCGATCACACTCAACACACGTTTGTTAGTAGACATCTGAACCCCCAAATATTTTTAAGAATCTGACACTCAGACCGCGCCAGCGCGCGGCCGCCTGTTACGTCCTGATTACAGCTTCCAGCTATAGTCGACTTTGGTCCAGGTCTGGGCCACGGCGCCATCCTTGGTGCCTGGCTTGAATTTGCAGGCGCTCAGCGCTTTCAGGGCGGCCTTGTCCAGATTCTTGTAGCCGCTCGACTTTTCCACTTTCGACTCGACCACGTTGCCGTCGGAGCCGACCAGGAAGGCCATGGTGACGTCGCCCTGCTCTTCGTTCATCAGCGAGGCTTTCGGGTATTCAGCTTTGCAGTTCTTGTCGGCCAGCGAGGCTGGCACTTCCGCAGCGAAAGCCGAGGTGGCGGCGGACAGGATGAAGGCGGCGATTACAGATTTGTTCATGATGTGATTTCCCAACGAATTTATTATTAACAACGGATTAACTGCGAACTCCACAGCGGACCATTCGTCCACAACAGCGGACGGCAGACTGCGGCAAATTAAGTTAGTACGGCTTAGAACTCTTCCCACTCGTCGCTGCCGGCGGTGCTGGCTGCCGCGGCGACTTTTTTCGGTTTGGCTGCTGCAGGCGCTGGCGCGGTGGCCAGTTTCTTCACAGGAGCACGTGGCGTGGTGATCGGTTTGACCACGGCCTTGGCGGCAACCGGCGCCGGCGCAACAACCGCTTTGCGCTCTTCGCCTTCCACCAGCTTGAAGATGCTGACCACACGGCCCAACTCGGCGGCCTGATCCTGCAAGCTTTGTGCTGCGGCGGCGGCTTCTTCCACCAGCGCGGCATTCTGTTGGGTCATGCTGTCCATCTCGATGATGGACTGGTTGACCTGGGCAATCCCAGCGCTCTGTTCCTGGCTGGCATTGGCGATTTCGCTCATGATGTCGGTCACGCGGCGGACCGAGGACACCACCTCGTCCATGGTGACGCCGGCCTGGCCGACCAGCTTGGTGCCGGCGCCGACCTTCTCGACCGAGTCGTCGATCAGCATCTTGATTTCCTTGGCGGCGCCAGCCGAACGCTGGGCCAGGTTACGCACTTCCGAAGCCACCACCGCGAAGCCGCGGCCTTGTTCGCCGGCACGGGCCGCTTCCACCGCAGCGTTCAGCGCCAGGATGTTGGTCTGGAAGGCGATGCCATCGATCACGCCGATGATGTCCACAATCTTCTTGGCCGAGGCGTCGATCGAGCTCATGGTGTCAACCACTTGCGACACCACCTGGCCGCCGCGGATCGCCACGTCGGACGCGGCCGAGGCCAGCTGGTTGGCTTCACGGGCGTTGTCGGCGTTCTGTTTCACGGTCGAGGTCAGCTCGTCCATGGCCGACGCGGTTTTCTCCAGCGAGCTGGCCTGCATTTCGGTACGCGACGACAGGTCGACGTTGCCGGCGGCGATTTCCCGCGAGGCGGTGCCGATGGTTTCGGTGCCCGAACGTACCTGGCCGACGATGTCCACCAGGCTGTTGCGCATTTCCGCCATCTCGGCCAGCAGGCTGTCCTTGGCCACGCCGCTGGTGTTGATCTCGACCGACAGGTCGCCGTTGGCAATGCTGCCGGCGATCGCCGCGGTGTAATCCGGTTCGCCGCCCAGCTGCTTCAGCAGGCCGCGGGTGATGATGTAAGCGGCAGCCACCGAGATCGCCACGGCCAGCAGGCCCATGATGATCATGAAGGTGCGCGCGCTGGAGAAGCCTTTGGCGGCGTCAGCCTGCACATCGGCGTTCAGCTTGTCTTCGAGGGCGCCCAGCTGTTCCAGCGAGGTCATCCATTTTTTCTGGGCCGGGCGGATCTCCTTGATCAGCACGCGGGTGGCGTCTTCCGCCTTGTTGGCCAGCCACAGGTCCGAGGCCTTGGCGATGGCCGGCATGGCCACGCCTTCGGCTTCCTTGACGGCGGCCAGCAGCGATTTTTCTTCCGGCAGCGCTTCCTTGGCGAACTGGGCGCTCAGCTTGTTCTGGGCGTCGGCGTACTTGCCGGCCAGTTCCTTGATGCGGTTCATTTCCGGTTCCATGTCGGCCGGATCGGTCATCAGGGTCAGCACGCGCAGCGAGTTGATGCGGTCGCCGACGTTGTTGCGCATATCCACCACCAGGCGCGACACGACGTTGTTTACGCTGATCACGTGGTCCAGACGGTCCTGGATCTGTGCCATGCGAAGAATCCCCATGGCGGTCACGGCCACCAGGAACAACAGCACCAGGGCGAATCCCAAGCCCAGACGCATACCAACTTTCATTTTTGCTAAATTCATTTCGTCTTCTTCTTTATGACACAGTTGATCGAAGGTTTGCCTTGGAGGAAGCGCCTTGTGGACGTTTCCATCCGCCAATAATTTTGCCGCTGAGTAATAAGACGTGACAGTAGCAAACTATGACTGCGAATGCAAAATTTGCGGCTCCACCGGCGCCTTGCATGTAGTTTTTTGGAACAGCAACACACAACGAAGAAGGTGGATATGTGTGTATATTCAGGAATTATAGATGCAAATTTTGCCTCACAGCAAGCAATTACTGCTCGGAAAATACGCAAAACAACTTTCTGCGTGGAAATTTAACCACACCCGCAGAAAGTTCTTTGAAAAGGCTGAATCAGGCAGCGAAACGCAGGCGGGCTGCGGCTTCGAGGATGAGATGGGCGTCGCCGGCGGCGAGCTTTTTGGAGTCGGACAAAGTCTGACGGAACGCACGGGCGCCCGGCAGGCCGGTCATGATGCCCAGCATGTGGCGGGTGATGGTGTTGAGCTTCAGTCCTTCGGGACCGTACTTCGCCAGTTGGGTCTGGATGTACGGAATCATGGCTTGCAATACCTCTTCGCGGGTCTTGGCCGCGCTGGTGTCGCCGTAGTAGCGCTGGTCGAAGTTGGCCATGACGAAGGGATTATGGTAGGCCTCGCGCCCCAGCATTACGCCATCGACGTGCTGCAAATGGACATCGATCTCGGCCTCGGTCTTGATGCCGCCGTTGATGATGATTTCGAAGTCAGGGAAATCGCGCTTGAGCTGATAGGCATAGTCGTACTTCAGCGGCGGGATTTCGCGGTTTTCTTTCGGCGACAGACCTTTGAGGATGGCGTTACGGGCATGCACGATGAACGTCGTGCAGCCAGCTTCCGCCACTTTACCGACGAAATCGCGCACGAAGTCGTAGCTTTCCACGTCATTGATGCCGATACGGTGCTTGACCGTGACATCGATCGTCACCGCGTCGCGCATCGCCTTGACGCAATCGGCCACCAGTTCCGGCTCGGCCATCAGGCAGGCGCCAAATGCGCCTTTCTGCACCCGCTCCGACGGGCAGCCGCAGTTGAGGTTGATCTCGTCGTAGCCCCACTTCTGGCCCAGTTTGGCGCTGGTGGCCAGGTCGGCGGGATCGCTGCCGCCCAGTTGCAGCGCCACTGGATGCTCTTCCTCGTTGAAACGCAGATGGCGTTCGACGTCGCCATATACCAGTGCGCCGGTGGTCACCATCTCGGTGTACAGCCAGGTGTGCTTGCTGATGTGGCGGTGGAACACGCGGCAGTGGCGGTCGGTCCAGTCCATCATGGGCGCCACGGACAGGCGGCGGCTAGGCACCACGGGTGCTTGGTCGGCGGTCGGCAGGGTGATGATGGTCATGGTGACAAGGTCGCGAATCGGTGAGGGGTCGTCATTATACAGCGAAAAAGCGGCCTCCCGCCGGCCGCGCCCGCTCGCGGAGATGCGATATTCATGCATATTCCACAATATTCTGCTTCTCATTCCCGCATGAATCCCGAAGAATACGCTGCAAGCCCACCACAGAAAGGTCGACCGGAATGAATTTTGGAGAAAAGCTCAAACGGATCAGAACCGAGAAAAATCTGACGCAACCGCAGTTCGCGGAAGCCATCGGCATCGAACAGTCCTACCTGTCCAAGCTGGAGAACGACAAGTCGACGCCTTCGGCCGAAATGTTCAGCAGCATCATCAAATCGCTCCAGCTGGAGGCCAAGGACTTCCTGGCCGACATCGACCGCCAACTGTTGCAGGGCCCGTTGCGGCATATCCCGGAAGTCAGCCAGTTCCTGTCCGGCGTGCAGACCCAGCGCGTGCACGACGCCCGCAAGTACCTGTACGGCGCCGCCGCCGCGCTGATCGCCGGCTTTGCCCTGATGCTGGCCGCCAATGACGGCATCGTCTTTCCCAACAAGGAATACAAGTACGTGTCGCAAGGCGTGATCCTGCCGGGCGAGTCGGACGATGCGTTTGAGAAGTTCGACAAGATCACCCTGCTGAAAATGCAAGCCGGCATTATCACCTTTGCGGAACGGGCCAGATTACTGGCGGACTTTGAAACCGGCCGCGCGAAGGTGCAGACGGTTCAGTCATGGGAAGACCGCGGGGTTATTTACTTCGAAACGGTGCCCGGAGGACGCCGCAAGTTCGAGGCCACCAGCGTCCAGCACGTGCAACGCACCGGCAACAAGATGCTGCAATACCTGGGCGCCCTGCTGACCTTCAGCGGCCTGCTGCTGCCGCTGGTGGAATGGCGCGTGCGCAAGGTGAAGGGAGGCCAACATGGCGCAGCTTAAGACCTTCCTGGCTGGCGCCGGCGCCATGGCGGCGGTGCTGCTGCTCACCGGCGCGCGCGAACATCGCCACGCCGAGTTCGACGAAATCACCGCCGGCCGCATCAACATCGTCGAGCCGGACGGCACCAAACGCATGGTGATTTCCAACCGCGCGCAATTCCCCGGCGGCTTCATGGAAGGCAAGGAAAGCGCGCGCCCGGACCGGCGCACCTTTGCCGGCATGCTCTTCATGAACGAGGAAGGCACCGAGAACGGTGGCCTGATCCAGAAAGGCAGCCTGGCCGCGGACGGCAAAATCGATTCCGGCCTGTCGCTGACCTTCGACCGCTTCCGCCAGGACCAGGCATTGCAACTGCTGAATACCGACAGCGCGCAGCATCAGCAGACCGGCATCAGCATCAACGATGTGCCCTATTTCCGGCGCACCGCGATGACGGATTACCCGGGCTTCCGAGAGGATGCCACAAAGCTGGCGCCGACCGAGCGCCGCGCCTACTGGCAGAAACTGAACGAGGATGGTCGCCTGCCCAACAACCGCATCTGGCTGGGCAACACGCGCGACAAGGGCGCGTCGTTGCAGTTGAAGGATGGCCAGGGCCGCGTACGCCTGATGCTGCTGGTCGGCGCCGACGGCAAGGCCGAGATCCAGATGCTCGACGAAAACGGCAAGGTCACCAAGACCATCGCCGCCGACGCTACGCCGGCGCAAACGGCAGCGTCACCAGGCTGATCAGGTAGCGCGCCGGCGTGGCGCCCGGGTTTTCGTAGCTGATGTCCGGGCCTTCGCGCAACGCCAGACAGTCGCCCGGCTGCAAACGCCACTGCTGCGTGCCGGCCGTCACCACGATGGCCCCTTCGAGCAGCCACAGCTGCTGGTAAATGTCCGACTCGTTGCGCGCCTGCTCGTAGGCGACGCGGCGGCCGGGCGGAAATTCCACCTCCACCAGCTGCATCGGCGAACGCACGGCCGGCGACAACTGGCGCCGCGTGTAGCCCGAGGCCGGATCGGTCCACACCGGCTGCCGCTCGCGCGTGCTGAGCGGCGACGGCGCGCCGCTGTCGGCTTCGAACAGCGAGGCCAGCGTGACGCCCAGCGCGCCGGCCAGCTTGTCCAGCACGGTCGCGGTGGCGCTGCTTTCGCCGCGCTCGATCAGGGAAATGTTGGAACGGCTGACGCCGCTGCGTTCGGCCAGCGCCGCCAGTGACAGTCCGCGTGTGTTGCGCAGGCTCAGTACGCGGCGCGCGATGAGTTGATTGATATCCATGACATCCATTATACTGGATTACCATCCAATAAAATGACAACTCCATGACCATCGCCTTTGAAACGCCGGATCAGCCCGAAGTCCACGCGCTGATCGCCGAGCTCGACACATATCTGCTGGACTTGTATCCGCCGGAAGCGGTGTATGCGCTGGATGTCCGCACGCTGCTGCAGCCGCACATCCGCTTCGCCGTCGCGCGCGATGCCGCCGGCGCGGCGGTCGGTTGCGGCGCCGTGGTGCTGACGCCGGAATATGGCGAAATCAAGCGCATGTACGTGCGGCCGGCCGCGCGCGGCGCCGGTATGGCGCGCAAGCTGATGGGCGCACTGGAAGACACCGCGCGCCAGGCCGGCTGTGCGCATCTGGTGCTGGAAACCGGGCCGGACCAGCCGGAAGCGCTGGCCCTGTACGAACGCAACGGATTCGAACGCTGCGGACCGTACGGCGATTATCCGGACGATCCGCTCAGCGTGTTCATGCGCAAGCCCCTGAACTAAGCAGCGGCCGATGGCGCCCCGCCCTTTTTCTTGCGCACCACCGCCAGCTTGGGCGCCTGGGTGGTGAAGATGGTGGCGATGCGCTCCAGCCGCGTGGCCGCCTCGCCGGTCAGCGTGCCGCTGGCGCCGGCCACCTGGCGCACGATGTCGAGCGCGGTGCCGCGCGCGGCGGCGTCTTCCGGCAGCAGCAGCGGCAGGTCGCGCAGCGCGGCCGCCTCGTCCACCTGCAGCATCAGATACTGCTCGCGCAGGATCTTCTTCAGCGCAGTGACGTTGAGCTCCTTGTCGTCCGAGGTGCGCAGGCGCAGCTGGCGCATGGCCGCGAATGCGCGCTCGTCGGCCGCGCTCATTTCCGGACTGCGGAAAATGTACAGCAGCGCGCGGATGATGCCCTCGGTGACGCCACCCTCGGCCGTCTGCAGCGCCATCGCCGCGCGGTGGGCATTGATGGCCGCCTCGCGCGCGATGTCGCGGCCGATGCGGCGCGGCCGGCCGCCATCGTTGTTCAGGCCGACCAGCGCCTGCAACACCGGCGAGCCATAGACGCCGAGGAATATATTCTCGGTGGCCTGGTCGCGCACTTCCTGATAGCGATCGAGCACCGCCACGATCTGCTTCGACACCGCCTCCTGCATCTGCAGGAACAGATTGTCCTTGCCCACCGGACGGCGCTGCGCGCGCACCTTCTCGGCCCATGCCGGGATCGTGTTCAGCAACGGATTTTTGCTGGAGAACATGGTGTAGCGCATGCGCAGCGGATGCGCCTCGCGCAGGCGTTCGGCGCTGGCCTCGGTCACCATGCTTTTCACGATCGGACTGGCGAAGGTCTTGTACAGCCCCTTGTTGATTTCCGACAGCCGCGCCACGGTGGCGAAGCGACGCTCGTCCTCGACATCGTTGCCGCCCAGCGCGCGCAATGCGTCGAGGTTGCGGCGCTCGAAGCGCATCACATAATCGCCGGCCGCCAGGTCGCCGGCGGCGATCTCGGCCTGCAGCATTTCTTCATCCTTGTCGAGGAACACCGCCTCATACAGGCCGGGCGGCATGATGTCGATCATGTCCATCGCCGCCGTGAATTCCTCGTGCTCCTTGTTGGCCACCGAGGCCGAGACGAAGATGCCCAGGTGACCTATGCTCTGGTGCAGCGAATAGATGATGGTCTGGCCGCCCTCCACCAGCGCCTCGTCGTCCTCATACAAGTCCAGCACCCAGCCCAGCGCCTGCTGCGGCGGCGTGATGTCGTCGCCCCACGAGCAGAACACCACGATCGGCGACTTGATGTTGCGCAGGTCGATGCGGTGGCCCTCGCTGTCCAGCAGCGCGGCGTCGCTCAGGCGGTTGCCGACGAACAGCGAATCGGCAATGTACTGCATCTCGCCGGCATTCAACAGCACCGGATTGCCCCACCATTTTTCGAAGTCGAGGAAGCGCGGCGCCTCGGTGTCGATCTTCGAGTAGACGTTGTAATTCTTGCTCCAGAAGGTATTGGCCGGGTTCATCTTCTCGAAATTGGCGACCAACTGTGCGCCGTCGAAGATGCCGTTGCCGAGGTCGCCCGCCAGCGCGGTCATCCAGGTGCCGCCAAGGATGCCGCCGAGGTAGCGCAGCGGATTCTTGCCTCGCACGCCAGCCCAGTACGACAGCGGCGCGCCGGCCAGCACCAGCGGTCCCACCAGGTCCGGGTTCAGCGCGCTGGTCATCATGATCTGCCAGCCGGCCTGGCAATTGCCGATCAACGCCGGCTTGCCGTCGGCGTGCGGATGCAGCTCGGCCACCCTGGCGATGAAGCGCGCCTCGGCGCGGCAGACATCCTCGATGGTCTGGCCCGGCACCGGGTGCGGCAGGAAGCCGACGAAATAACACGGATGGCCGGCCTTCAGCACCACGCCGATTTCGCTGTCGTGCTTCATGCCGCCGATGCCGGGACCGTGGCCGGCGCGCGGGTCGAAGACGATGAACGGCCGCTTGGTCGCGTCAGGTTCAATGCCGTCCGGCTGGCGGATCTTCAGCAGCCCGTAATTGACGGGGTGGTCGAGGTGACGGCCATCCATCACCACTTCGAAATCGAAGCTGAGAACATGGGGCGCGGTCTGTTCGGCGCGGTGATTGCGCTCGTCGCCACGCTGGCGCAGCACGTCCAGGAACAGGACGGAGCGCTGGGCGGCGTCTATCCAGTAATCGGTCGCTTGCTGCGCAAGGTTGAAAGGATATCCCGGCCAGTTCAGCCAGGGGAAACTCTTGTTGTCGCTCAAGGTACTCCTCCATGCGGTTTGCTGCCACGCACAAAAGTACCCCAGCGCCCAAAAAAAGGCAAACAAATCCGCGATACCAGCTCGGCAAATATTTGTCCAATTTAAATTCAATAATTGCAACACGTTGATGAGTGCGCAATAATGAACCATGACCCTGGCCCGCATCAATCAGCTACTCACCCACATGTACGAATCGGTAATGGCGCCGAATGGCTTCCACCCGTTCGTGACGGCGTTTATCGACCTGTTCCAGCTGAAGGCAGCCATGCTGTTGACGGTACACGTCCATACGCGCGAGGTGAAGGGGCTGTGGATGGAAGGCCTGGGGGAAAAGTGGATGGCCTCGTACGCGCTCGAGTACGGGGCGGAAGACATGCTGGCGCAACACATCCACCGCGCCCCGGTGGCCGCGTTTTACGCCAGCAATCTCGATCTGGACCCGGACAGCGCGCTGGCTTCGCGCTTCTACCGCGAATGGGTGCAACCGCAGGGCGTGGCCTGCGCCAGCGGCGCCATCGTCCTGCGCGAAGGACCGTGGCTGACCCAGATGATGCTGCAGCGCTCGCCTGTACAGCCGCCATTTTCACGCGAAGAGCTGGACATGTTCAATCTGCTGATGCCGCATCTGCAGCGGGCGATCCAGATGCGCCAGCGATTCGCCGAGCTGCAACTGGGCCAGAATCCCCTGACCGGCAGCCTGGACGCGCTGGCCCTGCCGGCGATACTGGTCGATGAGTTTTGCCGGGTGGCGCATTGCAATCAGGCGGCCGCCGCGCAACTGCGCCACGGTCGTGACCTGTGGCAGGACCAGGGCCACCTGTTCGGCCGCAACGGCGCCATCACCCGGCAGCTGAATCTGGAAATCGCCAAGGCCATCCATGCCAGCCGGGGCACGGCGCGCGAGCTGCCGGGGGTGGTGCTGGTGCCGCGGCCGGGACAGCGCGACCTGATGGTGCTGATCTCGCCGCTACGCATGCGCGCGGGCGCGGAAGCGTGCAGCGGCGCGCTGCTGTTTTTGTTCGATCCGGAGGCTACGCCCGCCCTGCGCGCGGAGCTGGTCCAGCGCTTGTTCGGCCTCAGCGATGCCGAGGCCGAACTGGCCGTGGCCATTTGCAGCGGCCAGACGCTGGAGGAGGCCAGCAACCGGCGCGGCACGACCATCAGCACCGCCCGCAGCCAGTTGCGCAGCATCTTCGGCAAGACCGGCACCAATCGCCAGGCCGATCTGGTCTCGATGCTGCTGGCCAGCCCGGCCTATTTCCTGTCACATCACGACCGCTGCTGACGGCGGCGCAGCACGCCCAGCGCGGCCAGGCCGCCGGCCAGCATGGCCCAGGTCTGGGGTTCCGGTACGGCCGCGATGCTGAAGCTGGTGAACATCACGGCACCGGGCACGTCCGAGTAATTGGTCAGATCGAAAATCACCCAGCCTGGGACGGTGGCGCTGTCGGTCAGCGAGGAGATCAGCGTGAAATCGGATTGGCCCGCCAGCTTGTAGCTCTTGGTCAGAGTGTCGCCGACGCGCTTGATTTGCAGCGTGAGCTGGCTGGTCGCGCTGGCATGGTAGCCGTTGGCGACATAGCCGTCACCGGCACTGTCGCTCACCCAGTTGGTGCCAAAGCCGATGCCGGTGTAGCCGGATTGCGAATCCATGAAGAAGCCCGCCCCGCCGCCGCCGTTATAGGCCGAATCGGTGGTGACAGTGGCGACGAAGTCGCCGACGGTGCCGAAGTTGGTCTGCACGTGCGGTCCGTCTGCAAACGGCTGGCCCGGCAACGAAGCGGTCTTGGCCAGCAGCAGATAACCATCGCCGCTCTGGACGATCCACGGCAGCACCACGCCGGGCGACCAGCTGCCATTCTTGAACATGCTGACATGCAGGCCCGGGTCCAGGGTCG
Source organism: Duganella callida (assembly GCF_004614165.1). Lineage (GTDB taxonomy): Bacteria > Pseudomonadota > Gammaproteobacteria > Burkholderiales > Burkholderiaceae_D > Rugamonas > Rugamonas callida. Next base: position 81,123 of record NZ_SPVG01000042.1, read on the forward strand.
CGGTGGTGAAATCGGCGGTGTAGTCCGTGCTGGCCTTGGCCTGCAGCGCGGCCAGCAGCAGCAGTCCGCATAGCGCCCGTCCCAGGCGCGAGGTGGCAAAACGCATGATGTATCCCCTGTCGTAGTGTGGTCGCCCAAGTCGGGCAAAAATTATCATATCGACATGCCGCGCGACCAGCATCCTCCAAACAGAGGAAGGCGAAAAAAAAGGTTCATCGCGGATTACCGGGATGAACCTGTTGTAAACGCAAGAGAGCAGTAAAGAAGAGTTATTGTGTTTGTGCGACCGAACCCAAAACCCGACCCACCGCTCTCATGGCCAATCATAAACTCAGCCTCCCGTTCTGGGAAGGCTTTCTCGTTTCCCAGCTAGACGCCATCGGTG
>NZ_SPVG01000185.1 GCF_004614165.1 Duganella callida
TGCCGGCGCTGGCGGCCGCGCTGCCGTGGGTGGCGCTGGTGCGCGAGCGCGCCGCGCGCCTGCGCAAGCTGGAGGAGCAACTGCCCGAGACCGCCGACTTCCTCGGCCGCGCACTGCGCGCCGGCCATTCCTTCGCCAACGTGATGCAGATGGTGGGCGACGAGATGCCCGAGCCGATCGCCGGCGAATTCAAGTTCGCCTACGAAGAGGTCAACTACGGCGTGCCGATGAACGAGGCGCTGCACAACCTGGCGCTGCGCGTGCCGCTGACCGACCTGCGCTACCTGGTGATCGCGGTGCTGATACAGCGCGAGTCGGGCGGCAATCTGGCCGAGGTGTTCGGCAATATCAGCCGCCTGATCCGCGCGCGACTGAAGCTGCTGGCGCAGGTGCGGGTGATGTCGGCGGAAGGCCGCATGTCGGCTTGGGTGCTGGGACTGCTGCCGCTGGGCGTGATGGCCTTGCTGACGCTGTTGAACGCGCCCTACGTGCGGGTGTTGTGGACGGATCCCATCGGCGTGCACCTGCTGTGGTATGCGGGCGCCATCGCCATGGTCGGCGTGCTGTGGATGCGCAGGCTGATACGCATCCGCGTCTGAACGGAGATGGTCATGAATGGCGGGCAGATCGCGTTTCTGGCGGTGGTGTTCCTGGTGGCGGCGGGTATCGCCGTCGTGGTGGTGTGCCTGTTCGCGCCGGTGGCGGTGCGCGAACGGCTGAACGAGGTGGTCGATGCGGTGGACGCGCCGGCCGAGCCGCTGGCCGGCGGCTGGGTGGAGAAGGTGGCGCAGGCGGCCCAGCCGTTCTCGCGTCTGTCGCTGCCGGAGGAGGGATGGGAGCGCTCGCCGCTGCGCACACGCTTCATGAACGCCGGCTGGCGCAGCGCCTCGGCGCCGTCGCTGTACTTCGCGGCCAAGACGCTGCTGGCGCTGGGATTGCCGGCGCTGCTAACGCTGTCCGGTGCGTTTACGCTGACCGGCTTCATGTACCTGTTGCTGTTGTCGGCCGCGGGCGGCTATTACCTGCCCAACATGGTGCTGTCGCATAAGGCCACGGCGCGCTGCCGCGAAATCTTCGAAACCTTCCCCGATGCGCTGGACCTGCTGACCGTATGCGTGGAGGCGGGGCTGAGCCTGGAGCGCGCACTGGCCAAGGTGGCCGGCGAGATTCACATCAAGAGCGTGGCGCTGGCGCAGGAACTGCAGCTGGTGCTGATGGAGATGCGCGCCGGCTTCACCAAGGAACGCGCCTTGCGTAACCTGGCGCTGCGCAGCGGCGTGGAAGATGTCGACACGCTGGTGGCGATGCTGATCCAGTCGGAGCGCTTCGGCACCAGCATGGGCGAATCGCTGCGCGTGCACTCGGATAATCTGCGCAGCAAGCGCAGCGTGCTGGCGGAGGAGGCGGCGGCCAAGATCGCGCTCAAGCTGTTGTTCCCGCTGATCTTCTGCATCTTCCCGACGCTGATGCTGGTGCTGGTCGGTCCGGCCGGCATCCAGATCTACCGCATGATGGCCAGCCATTAGGAGGTGACGATGAACAAACCGCTGGCCGCATGCGCCGGCATGCTGCTGATGGCGTGCAGCGGCATGCCGGTGGAGCCGGACCTGATTACCCCGCTGGAGCAGGCGTGCCTGCGTGATCCGCTCAATCCGTCGCGATGGGAGCAGCTGGCGGCGGCGCTGGCGGTGGACGGCCAACGCGAGCGTGCCGCCACCATGTACCTGCAGGCCGCATCGCTGCGTACCCACGACATCCGGCAGGATTACGCAATCCTGAAACAGGCGCGCGACGACGCCGTGGCGGATATGCCGCGCACGCTGGTGCGCCAGGTCGGACCGGCGCTGGTGGAAGTGAGCCGCAGCGTCGCCGCGCAACCGGTGACTGCCGCCAACGCGTTACGGCTCGAAATCGCCAACGGCAACGGCGTGCGCGGCGCGGCCGCACGGCTGGCGCGGTCGCTGCAGGTCGACGGCGTGCGCACGGTGCGGCTGTCCAACCTGCGTCCCTTCGATGTGCCGCTCAGCCGCATCGAATATCAGCGTGACCGGAAGGATGCGGCGCAGACGCTGGCGCGCCGTCTCAACATGCCGCTGCATCCCTTGCGCAGCGGCGCGTATGCCGACATGCGCATCGTGCTGGGACATGATGTCCGCTACCTCAAATAAAAAAACCGTCCGAAAGGAGGGGGCTCCTTCGGGACGGTAAAAACACACCCATGTGTTTCCGGTGCCCGGCCCCGCAGGCCGGCGCATTCCTTACTGCCAGCTGACGCTGCCCATGCCGCGCGCGCTGGCGTTACGATTGGCCGGGTTGCCGTACACCTTGGCCGAACCCATGCCCGTTAATTTGAGATTGGCGCTGGTCTTCGCATACAGCGAGGCGCTGCCCAGGCCCGTCATGTTGACGTCGATGATGTCGGCGCGCAGCTGCTGCGCATCGAGGCTGCCGACGCCGCCCAGCGTGGCGTGCAACTGCCTGGTCTGGCCGCTCATTTCGATCTTGCCGGCGCCGCTCAGATGCAGGTCGACGTTGTCGCTGTTGCCGCCGTTGACGGTGACGCCGCCGACGCCGCCCAGGCGCACGTCGAAATTGCGGTACTGCGCATCGACCTTGGCCGAGCCCGCGCCGTCCAGCGACAGGCGCAGGTTGTCGCCTTTGAATCCGCTGACTTCACTCGCGCCCACGCCGCCGGAGGTCAGCTGGCGCAGATTGGGCAGCGTCAGTTCGGCGCGCAGTTCGCGGTTGTTGCCGAAGTTGATGCTGTTGAATTTCCTGGTGCCGATGTGCAGCGTCTCGCCATTCTGTTCGACGATCACTTTCTGCAGCATTTCCGGCTCGCCGTAAATGGTCAGCGCCGGCGCGGCGCCTTGCTTCACCTTCAGGCTGATCACGCCATCGAGTTCGATGTTGACGGTGCGCGCATCGACGCTGCGGCTCTCGCTGGTGATCTCCGCGGCCGGCGCTGCGTGTGCGCCGCTGCTCAATACCGCTGCCAGCATCATGGCCTTGATCGTGTTCTTCATCGTGCGCTCCATCGTCATCGGTCGGGTGATTACAGTGCGGCTTTTTCAGCGGCGGTCAGGCGCTTGGCGACCACCGTCACGGTGGGCAGCGGCTGTGCTTCCGCTTTCACTGCGACCACTGGCGCGGTGCGCGCCGCCGGCACGGCCGCGGTGGCGAAAGAGGTGGCGCTGGCGACCACGATGGCGGCGACGAAGATGGCTTCCATGTTTTTTGCGATGTTCATTTTGAGCTCCTTGTGGGTGGTTAGTTCGTTGCGTTGAGTGAACTATAGACAAGGCCCATACGTCCATCCACCGGGATGTGACGAACTGCAAAAAACGGGGGGCAGAATGCGTTTTAGCGGTGTAAAGCCGCGCCGCACAACAGGTGTTCGTTGGCGGCGTAGACCTGCGACAGCCAGGCGGAGACGGTTTTAAAGCGCGCGATGGTGCCGGCGTCGCGATGGCTGAGCAGCCAGATATCGCGCTGCACTTCGACCGTGGCGCCGATGCGCACCAGGCCTTCCTGCTGGCCCATGATGCAGGGCAGGAGCGCCATGCCGACGCCGGCGCGGCAGGCGCGCACCATGGTGCTCAGGCTGTTCACCTTCAGCACGCGGCGCGGCTGCGGCTCCATCGCCGCCAGCCACTGCATCTCGCCGGTGCCGGCCAGGCTGTCGTCGTAGGCGATCCACGGTTGCGTGCCCCAGCAGCCGCGCGGCACGTCGGCGTACCGCTGGTGGCCGTAGACGGCGAAGCCCATGTCGCCCAGCTTGCGCATCACCAGCGCGGCGTCCTCGCTGGGTTTGCCCAGGCGCAGGGCGAAGTCGGCTTCGCGGCGGGTGAAGGACAGATTCTGGTTTTCCGCCTGCAGCGTCAGTTGCAGTTGCGGGTGCTGGGCGTGCAGGGCGGGCACGTGGTCCAGCAGCCAGTAGTCGAACAGGAAATCGATGGACGTGATGTTGACCGCACCGGCCACCGCGCCCGCCTCCTGCGAAGATGCCTGCAGCATGCTTTGCACATTGCCGTAGACCGCCTCGCCATGTTCGACGAAGACCTGGCCGGCGTCGGTCAGCTGGTAGCCGGTGTTATCGCGGATGAACAGGCGCAGTTGCAGCGCCTTTTCGGCGGCGGCGATGCGGCGGCTGATGGTGGAGGCGTCCACACCCAGCTGGCGGCCGGTGGCGCTCATGCTGCCGCTGCGGGCCAGCGCCAGGATCAGGGGAATATCGTTCCAGTCGAATTCGGTGCTAGATGGCATGGGGGGTCTGCATTTGTGCAAAGTGACCTTGCAGTGTTGTCTGTTCCGCAAATCATGCGCCGGGCCTAAGATGCATTCCATCGCAGCTGCAGACAGCAACGACTGTAGCACACCACTGAATATCCATACATAGACTAAAAGGAAGAACATCATGAACAACGTCGATCTGAGCCGCCGCAATGCCCTGTTCAACAGCGTCGGCGCCGCTGCCGCCGCCGTCGCACTGCCGCTGGCCGCGCTGGGCGCTTCGGAAGCGCAGGCTGCGCCAGTCAACGCCAAGGGCGCGGTCGGCAAGACCGCCAGCACCATCACCACCCGCGACGGTGTCGAGATCTATTACAAGGACTGGGGCCCACGCAACGGCCAACCGATCATTTTGAGCCACGGCTGGCCGCTGAGTTCGGACAGCTGGGAGTCGGCCGCCTTCTTCCTGGCCAATAACGGCTTCCGTGTGATTACCCATGACCGCCGCGGCCATGGCCGTTCCAGCCACCCCTGGGAAGGCAACGACATGGACCACTACGCCGACGACCTGGCGCAGCTGATCGAAGCGCTGGACCTGAAAAACATCATCCTGGCCGGCTTCTCGACCGGCGGCGGTGAAGTGGCGCGCTATGTCGGCCGCTACGGCACCAAGCGCATTGCCAAACTGGGCCTGATCTCGGCCGTGCCGCCGCTGATGCTGAAAACCGACACCAACCCGGACGGCCTGCCGCTCGAGGTGTTTGACGGCATCCGCGCCGGCCAGGTCAAGGACCGCGGCCAGCTGTACCTGGACATCGCCTCCGGCCCGTTCTACAACTACAATCGTCCCGGCGCCAAGCCGTCGCAGGGTGTGATCCAGGCGTGGTATGCGCAGGGCATGCAGGGTGGCTTCAAGAACACCTATGATTCGATCAAGGCGTTCTCGGAAACCGACTTCCGCGAAGACCTGAAAAAGTTCGACAAGCCGACCCTGGTAATCCACGGCGACGACGACCAGGTCGTGCCGATCAAGGCCGCCGGCATCGCCTCGGCCAAGATTGTCAAAGGATCGAAACTGATCGTCTATCCGGGTGCGCCGCATGGCTTGACCGAAACGCACAAGGACAAGTTCCACGCCGACTTCCTGGCCTTCGCCAAAGCATAAGCAGAAATATTTTTAAAAATTGCTTGCTATTGAATAGCGAGCGATATATATTGAGTACATGGCCGCACGAAATACGGCCGAGCAAGATCAAAATACATAGTTTGCTACTAAATCGTTACCTATTAATGGAGTTTATCATGAGCAAAGATATCCAAGACCAAGCTATCAACGCCTCCCGCCGCAGCGCACTGTTCAGTGGCGCCGGCGCCGCAGCGGCCGCCGTGGCGGTTCCACTGGCCGCGCTGGCCGGCGGCAGCGCCGAAGCCGCGCCAGTGGCCGGCAAAGGTCCGGTAACGAAGACCGCCAGCACCATCACCACCCGCGATGGTGTCGAGATCTATTACAAGGACTGGGGCCCACGCAACGGCCAACCGATCATTTTGAGCCACGGCTGGCCGCTGAGTTCGGACAGCTGGGAGTCGGCCGCCTTCTTCCTGGCCAATAACGGCTTCCGTGTGATTACCCATGACCGCCGCGGCCATGGCCGTTCCAGCCAGCCTTGGGAAGGCAACGACATGGACCACTACGCCGACGACCTGGCGCAGCTGATCGAAGCGCTGGACCTGAAAAACATCATCCTGGCCGGCTTCTCGACCGGCGGCGGTGAAGTGGCGCGCTATGTCGGCCGCTACGGCACCAAGCGCATTGCCAAGCTGGGCCTGATCTCGGCCGTGCCGCCGCTGATGCTGAAAACCGCCGACAATCCGGACGGCCTGCCGCTCGAGGTGTTTGACGGCATCCGCGCCGGCCAGGTCAAGGACCGCGGCCAGCTGTACCTGGACATCGCCTCCGGCCCGTTCTACAACTACAATCGTCCCGGCGCCAAGCCGTCGCAGGGTGTGATCCAGGCGTGGTATGCGCAGGGCATGCAGGGTGGCTTCAAGAACACCTATGATTCGATCAAGGCGTTCTCGGAAACCGACTTCCGCGACGACCTGAAAAAGTTCGACAAGCCGACCCTGGTGATCCACGGCGACGACGACCAGGTCGTGCCGATCAAGGCCGCCGGCATCGCCTCGGCCAAGATCGTCAAAGGATCGAAACTGATCGTCTATCCGGGTGCGCCGCATGGCTTGACCGAAACCCACAAGGACAAGTTCCACGCCGACTTCCTGGCTTTCGCCAAAGCCTAACCGAGGCGGGTACGGAAAAAATCGATGGTGCGCTGCCAGGCCAGCTTGGCAGCCGCAGCATCGTAGCGCGGCGTGGTATCGTTGTTGAAGCCGTGCTCGACGCCGGGGTAGACGTGGTATTCGTACTTCACCCCGGCTTCTTTCAGCGCCTTTTCGTAGGCTGGCCAACCGGCGCGGATACGCTCATCGTTGCCGGCATCCTGGATCAGCAGCTGTGCCTTGATGCGCGCCACCTCTTCCGCCTTGGGCTGGGCGCCGTAGAACGGCACGGCCGCCAGCAGATCCGGCAGCTGCGTTGCCAGATAGTTGGCGATGCCGCCGCCATAGCAGAATCCCACCACCCCCAGCTTGCCATTGCCTTCCGGCTGCTGCTTCAGCCATTGCGCGGCGGCGATGAAATCGGCGCGGGTCTTGGTCTGATCGAGTTTGCCGAACAGCGCGCGGGCCTGGTCTTCATCGCCGGGATAACCGCCCAGCGGATACAGTGCGTCCGGCGCGAAGGCGATGAAGCCGTCCAGCGCGAGGCGGCGCGCGATGTCTTCGATATGCGGATTCAGGCCGCGGTTCTCGTGCACCACCAGCACCAGCGGCAACTTGCCCCTGGCCTCGGCTGGCGACACCATGTACCCGCGCACCTTGCCATAGCCTTGCGGCGAAGGCAGTTCGACATGGCGGGCGTGCAGACGTTTGTCCTCCGGCGCCACCAGCGGCGCGGCAAAGGTCGGACTCAGCGCGCTGAGCAGGCCGGCCGCCGTGGCGCCGCCCACCGCGTAGCGCGTGGCCGACGTCAGGAATTCGCGCCGGCTGATGCCGCCGTGGACATATTGGTCGAACAACCTCAGGACTTCCGGATCAAAATCGGCAGCGGTCTTGCGGGTCATGGCGGGACTCCGTGGCGAATAAAGACTTGTCAAGTTTAGCCGATGAAACGCTATACTCGGAGGCATGAAGTATTGGAGCGGGCCATTATTATTCATCTGCGCGGCGGCTGCGCATGCGGCCACGTCCTGCACGCCCGTGCGCATCGGCTACTCCGACCGCGAGCGGGTGCCGTACTACATGGGCAACGGCGGCGAAGCGCCGGAAAAGCCGGGCGTGCTGGTGGAACTGTTCCGCGACGCTTTCCGCTCGGTGGGTTGCCAGGTAGTGCTGGTGCGCCTGCCGGTGGCGCGCGTGCGCCTGGCGCTGAGCAGCGGCGCGGTCGACGTCGCTCCGGCCGACACCCCGGCCGATGAACGCGCCGGCTATGTGATCGCCACGCTGGCCGGCGGCCAGGCCGACCTGCGCCGCGCGCTAAAAACCACGTCATATGTGTTCGTCCGCAGCGACGACAAGCTGCCGCCCGAAACCGACCCCGCCGAATACTTCAGGACCCACACGCTGGCGGCCAACCAAGGCACGCTGCTGGCGTCGCAGCTGAAGTCGATGGGGCTGCAAGTGGACGACGGCAGCTTCAGCTCATGGAACAACCTGGACAAGGTGCGCCTGAAGCGCGCGGATGGCTTCACGCTGGCGCTGCTGACGCCATCGGCGCTCGATCCGTATGTGACCGAGCGCTACGGCAAACTGCTGACGCGGATGGAGAAACCGGTGCGCACTTCCTACATGTGGCTGGGTGCGAACAGCGACTATTACCGCCGCAACCGCGTACAGGTCGAGGCGGTTTGGAACTGGCTGGGGACCCATGGCATGCAGGAGGTGGATGCGCTCACGCGCCGGTACGCGCCCGGGCCTTAATTCGAGGCACCGAGGTCAAACAAAAAGCCCAGCCAAAGGGCTGGGCTTTTGCGCTTGGTGCCGACTGCCGGAATCAAGAACGCAAAGAATGCAAGGGCTTAGACCCGGAATTGGCAAATTTTTGCCAGTGGCAGACTGGCTCATCCAGGTGCATTCCCCGGTTTAACCGGACTCTTACCTGGCGCCCCCATCCTGCGCGTTCAGCGAAAGATGCGGTAGGGCCGCTCACTCAGGCGGTCGTATTGATGATGTTGCCGACCGTGCCGGCAGTAATTTTCGGCGGTTCGACAGCGGCGACCTTGCTGCGGAGATATTGGGGGCGATTGAATTACCTGTTCGCCGGTTCGGCGCGTGGCTGCCACGCGGCGGCGACGACGTACTCGTTGATTGGCACGGCCAAGCTGAACGGAATCAATTCCTACCTGTGGCTCAAGGACGTGCTGGCCCGGCTACCATCGCATCCGATCAACCAGGTCGCCGAGTTGCTGCCGCTGGCGACCTACCAATGGGCGTGACGCGTTAGAATTGCGGGATGGACTCCGTCTCCTTGACACCCTGCGTAGCGCCCCCAGCCTGGATTTGTATGAATTGAGCCTGGCCATCAACCAAGTGCTCGCCGACCTGCGTCGCATTCTCAACGTGCGTCGCCATCTCACTTGGGCGCCCAGGTGATGTACTTCAACCATCGGCGTAGCACCCTCGCACCGGGCCGCGTGCTGCGGCTTCAAGCGACCAGCGTCACCGTTCAGGACACTACCGCGCACACGCGACGGAAGCTGCCCTACGCCGCCATCGTCGCTGATCCGGGCTAGCGCACGGAGCCGGTGCCTGCCATGCCGCCATGCCTCGCCGACGTGGCCACGTTCAAACTCGGCGACACGGTCAGCTTCACCGACAAGCATCTGCGCGAACGCATCGGCACCGTCACACGCATCAACGTGAAGTCATGTTCCCTGCTGTGTGATGGTGAGCAATGGCGTGTCTCACCTAAGTTGCTGCGCAAGATCATCGATTTGTAGGTAATACGCCGGGGACGGGTTTCGCTGACGCTTACAATTGAAATTGATCCGGCACAAAAAAGTGATTGTTCAGCAGAAGTAAAGTGAACAGTAATTCCCAGTCCCGATTATCTTGGACCGTCTGAACTACAGCAGATCACTTTTTTAGAGCTATGTGTTCCAGCGGGTAACCGTCTAGGACACACATGTCCAAAACATGCTCCTCTAGAGTAAGTGAGAATGTGCGTATTTTTCGGCATAGCAACATGCTATGCTGCCATGTTGGCTCTTTGCCTACGGCTCACCCAACTTGATGGTGCGTCGATCTGTCGGGCGAGGTTGCTGGCATCTGCCATACCTTCTCAAAGGACTATTTTGAAAATTGCTAAATTTTCGGCCACGAAAGTACATGGTCATTACAATTTCGACTTCCGATTTTTTCCAGATATTAATTTTCTAGTGGGCATCAACGGCAGTGGCAAGACAACTGCTTTAAGGTTGATTCAGGCCATTCTTACCCTAGACTTTTCGACATTGCAAACGATTAAGTTTTCAAGATTAGTTTTGGTAGTGGAGCGCGATAACCGCAACCATGAGATTCAGATTCATAATGAGGGTAAAGGACTCGTTGTTATCTTTGATGGAACTCCAGCGGACCAGCATGTGCCATTCTTAGGGGATGAGGAACGAATTTTGTACATGAAAAATGATCGACTGGACGATCATTATGAGCAACTTCGGTTGCAATTCTTGAAATCATTGGGCGATAGCAATCGTCGCCTGATTAGTGGCGAACACCCTTTGTTTCTTGGTTTGGAGCGTCGTACCAATCGCTATGACGAGGAATTGAATTTTCCTGATGACCACCGAAGGGTGACACTAAGACATGGATCATATGTCCGGCGTGAAACTTTTGAAGGATTGGAAAATTGTGCACGTCTAATCGAACAATCATATAAAAATTATCGAAGATTAAGTGATCTATCTTTTGATAAACTGATTCGAGTCCTAATCGAATCATCGTTCGATTATGTGCAGTTTGATTCAAAAACTCTTTCCACGCCAGCAGAAACTTACACAGATCTGCAATCCCTTTTAGCTAGGCGAGAAGAGCTTGAGCAGTTTGCTTATAATTTTGGTGATTCCAGGTTGTTTAAACCTACCGTTGATTCATTTTTTAAGAAAATTGCGGAGTTATTGGAAAGTGAAGATAAGAACGAGCTTAGCTTAGAGCTGTTACTGAACAGAGCACAAATTCTCCGCTTTCAGAAAATATTTGGTGAGCTAGATAGTCAAAAGAAAGCGTCAGAACGAGCATATCTTCCTATTAAGTCATTCGAGGCAGCTCTAAATAGGTTTTTTGAGTCTTCAAGAAAATCGGCCGAGATTGATAGCATTGGCAAGTTAAAAATAATGCATAACGGAGAAAATGTACCTGTCCAGTCGCTCTCATCCGGTGAGAAACAATTAATTATTTTATTGGCTCACGCTTCGCTCTCGAAAAACAAGGGCGGTGTGGTAATTGTAGATGAGCCAGAGCTTTCGTTACATCTGAGATGGCAGGAGATGTTGGTTGACGAGCTGGTCGGTGGAAATAAGAACAATCAATATATTTTTGCCACCCATTCGCCTGAAATCGTGGGTTATCGTAAGGAGAATTGCGTCCGTGTCGGCTGAATTATTTTCTAGAGGCGATGCTGCGAGAGCAGCACTTTCTGTATTTTACGAAACATTTAATGATTTAGATGTTTATATCGAGGATACTGCTGAGGGCTACGATAAGATTTTTGCTCGGCTGTTAAGCCGTGCATTGGATGGAAAGATTGCAATTGATAGAGTATTTCCACTTGGCGAACGAGGAATAGTTATTGACGCCGCTCGAGCAAATGTTGGACAAACTTCTACGCGGGTTTCAGTTTATATAGTAGATGGAGACCTATACTTGCTTGCGGGTGAGAAAGTGGCACTACCCAATAATTTGATTGTTTTACCTCGATATTGTATTGAAAATTTCTTGTTTGATAAAGAGTCGCTCTTACAGATTTTAGATGAAGCGGACGCTATTAACGATATTGGCACGCTTGAGCAAGCCCTCGATTATGAGGGCTGGATAGGAGCACTATCAGTTGCACTACGTCCATTATTCTGCATTTTTGCTGTTTCGCATTCACTTTCGAGTGGAATTAAAACAGTGAAGAATGGTAGTCGAAGCGTTTGCAAGGATGCATTCGGGAATATTGACCAAGCTAAAGTAGCCGGCTTGTTCAATCAAATTCACACTGAGCTTAGCGCGCTTCATGGTGTTGTCGTTGTTGAATCATTGCTGAAGAAGGTTGAAAATCGAGTAATGGCAAGTGAGTGCTTTGCTACAAAATATGTTTCTGGGAAAGATTTTGTTTTGCCACTCTTATTTTTGCGATTGCGCTCAATTTCTAAATCAAAGGCCAGCCACATTAATTTTAAAATTCGATTGGCGAATAAGTGTAATACAGATTCCTTTAGCCATGTGGCTTCGAAAATAAAATTTGCGATGGCTGCCTAAAGGGCACCTCGAAAAACCCCAGTAGCTCTGGCGTGATGCGAGCCGAAACTACTATGATAAATGTCGTCAAATTTATCGGCTAATGAATTTTCCAGCCGTAGATTTGCTGATCCGATGTCGGATGAACGTAGCAGATTCCTTGTGCGATTTTCCAGCCCGGTTGATTGCACTTGATAAGGCTGTCAATCGTGCCATATTGCGCTAAGCGATAAGCTGCCTTGCCTTGCGGTGTATTCGCCCAAGCAGCGGCGGCCTTTTCGTCTTTGGCGTCCCCATAGGCCTGGCCATACCCTTTGTCATAGCCGGCCTCGTAAGCATCGCGCTGAATGTAAAAGCTCAAGGCGCCGATCGCCATGCAACAGGCCAGCAGACACGTAGCAATCCAGCTGGCCGTTTGTTTCGCTGTTGTCAGGCGCGCGACATCTCGCGCCGCCGCTGATACGGCCTTGGCCAGGTCGGCTTTGGTGGATTGGCTGGTCGCGGCCAGGACGGCGTCGGCGGATTGCTGAAATTGCTGCAATGTGGTGGCTGCCGCTTGCTGAATGGGCTCCGGGAAATGCGCATACATGGAGTGGTGGTACTGCAGGGCCATCAGAACGAGCCACAGCGCATCGTTGTTCTTCAATCCCAGGGCATCGCGCACCTGGTACAGCTGCTGGCGTTCAGCGTCGGTTGGCTGTCTGCCCAGCAGTTTCGTGAAGCTCTCGTCGAGGTCATTCATGCCGCAGTTGGTCCAGCAGAGATTTCACAGCGGCGCGCCAACGGTGTAGCTCCGCGCGATTACCCAGCGGCAGATCCTTTGCTGCCAATGCGATGCTCAAGCGCTTACTGTAAATGTCATCGCTTACACGGTCGGCCAGGTCGGGGAAGGTCAGTGAGAGACCGCCGCGCTCTTCCACCAGAGTGCGACGCTTGGAACTGTTGTAGAGCTCAAATTTGCGTTCCTCCCCGAAGTAGCCATTGCGCATGACATGGACGATGGCGTCGGGGATGGCGTCCATGTATTCCTTGAGTAGTTCCAGGCTGTCGCGCTGGCGGTTGATGACCCATAGCGTCACCAGTTTTCGTTTGAGTTCGGACAAGGTGCCGTTCAAGGTCGTGCCATAGGCGCTCACCCCTTTGTTGTTGCGGGCAGCGGTGTTGATGACGACGATGCACTCCGGATTGTTGTCGCACAGGTTGATCAGCTCTATCCAGTCGTCCGCTTTATCCAGATCCAGCAGATCGGTGCGCACGATGTCCTTGTAGGCCTTCCAGACGTCGGGATTGCTGGTATCCGCGTCGACGAGCAAGACCTCTTCATCACGCTGCATGAGGTAGTCCACTGTCGCCATGGAGACCAGTGATTTCCCAACTCCGCCCTTGCTACCGCCGATCAGGTAAATATTCTTTGCCATGGTGCTCATCCTAGATGTCGTCGGTATCGGGGGAGACGGGGAACGATGCGGTACGCGCTGCCCCTTTGTCTTTGGTTGCTACCGCTGCAGGGCGGGACGGTGGTGCTGGCGTCTTCTGGCGTGCTGTCCTGTTGCGTAGCAGGTAGCTCTTTAAAGTTGGCGTGGCAATGTCCAATCCTTCACCGCGCAAAGCCTCAGCGATTTGCTGCAAGGTGTAGCCGCGCTTTTGCAAAGCGGTGATTTCCTTGGTGAGCAAGGCGATGGCCTCTTGCTTGCTGAAGTGCTGGTTGCGTTTTTCCACAGCCGGCAAACCTTTTAGTTTGGCTGCGATCGCATCGATTTGCTCGCTGGTGTATTTCATCGTCCGACTCCGTGCTCACTGTTTGATACGTTAGCACCACAAGCGCAATGGACTTTGTGGCAGATCAGTTTGCGGCTTCCACAAATCCGTAGACTTGGCTGGTGAGGAAAAGAGATACAGGATGGCCCTTGTCACACGCATGCTTCGCCTGCTATGCCAAGGGACGCCTCGCCATTCGGCGCTACGCTTCTCACGGCAAGGCTCATCCTGCAAGGGGCGGGCCCCTTGACCCCAGACGCGCTGCGCGCACACCCCAAAACTTCATCGTCATATCCGGAGGCAGTATGCCTTTCGAAAAGCGTGGAGAAGAACCTTTGGACGCCGTGATCAATGTTCGACTGACGACGGCAGAAAAGACGCGCCTTCTTGAAGATGCCGACATGGCTGCATTGAGTATGTCCGAACTAGTAAGACGTCGCTACTTTAGCCGTCCCGTTTTGGCGAGCGCCGACCAGGCAATGATCCGAGAGTTACGGCGCCTGGGTGGACTGCTCAAGCACCTACACAACGACACTGGCGGAGTGCTTCATCGCGATGCCGCAGAGGTATTGGCGGCACTGAAAGCCTATATTGAGAGGCTCAGTCATGATCGTCAAAAAAATTAAGAACCCCAAGAAGTCTGCTTCCAAAGGTGCCCGCGTTGGTCGGCTGATGGACTATATCTGCGCACAGGAGACGGAGAGGGCGGGTGAAAAATGTTTATATGCCGGGGCGCGCGGTTTCCTATCTGACGACCACGAGGCACAGAGGGCCGAGATGCTGGCGTTGTCGCAGGAAGCGGTGCGCAGCGCCGACACCATCAATCACTATGTCCTGAGTTGGCAAGAGGGCGAGCAACCGAGCCCGCACCAGGTCGAAGAGGCCATCGACATTTTTCTCAAGGAGCTAGGCCTAGAAGGACACCAGGCGATGTATGGCCTCCATGTGGACACCGACAATGTGCACCTGCATATCGCCGTCAATCGTGTCGATCCTGATGCGCTGAAAGTCATTAAACCGAATCGTGGCTTCGACATCGAGGCGGCGCATAGGGCTGTGGCGCGCATCGAGGAAAAGCAAGGCTGGCAACGGGAGCAGCATGGGCGATACCGCGTCAACGAGAACGGCGAAGTAGAGCGCGATACGCGCGGGCGATGCGACTCACGACAGCCGGAGCAGGCCAAGCGGGATATGGAGCAACGCACCGGTGAAAAGTCGGCCGAGCGGATCGCGATCGAGATTGGCGCGCCAATCATCAAGGCGGCCGGCAACTGGCTGGATTTGCACAAGGCGCTGGCCAAGGAGGGCATGCGCTATGAGCGCACCGGTAGCGGTGCCGTGCTGTTCGTGAACGACGTCGGCGTGAAAGCCAGTCGCGCCGATCGCGACGCCAGTCTGGGCAAACTAGAAAAGCGCCTGGGAGCGTTTGAGCTATCGTTGACGCGGAAGGTGGTGGAGCGTGCACCGGAAGCGGTTCAGCATGTTGCACCCGGTTGGGAGGAGTACATCGGCGGACGGCATGCGCATACCGTCGAAAAGGAAGCGGCCTTGAAGGCGCTAAAAGAGCGCCAGGAGGCCGAGCGCAAGGCGCTGAGGGCAAGGCATCAACGCGAACGTTTGGAGGTGCTGCAGGGGCGCTGGCAGGGGCGCGGCGAGCTACGGCGTGCGCTGGAGAGTATATTGGCGGCGCGGCGGGCCGTGGAGCAAGCCGAGTTGCGAGACCGTCAGCGCGAGGAGAGGGCATTGCTGCGCGAGCGGTATCGACCGTATCCCGATCTGGAGCAGTGGTTGCGGCAGCAGGAACATCCTGAGCTGGCCGAGCAATGGCGTTACCGCGCCACCGAAGTGCAGCATATCCGGGGTGAGGGTGCGGAGCCAGTTAGGCCGCGTGACCTCCGCGACTATGTGCCGCAGATCCTTGGCGAGGAGGTACGCTACGCGCGGCGCGACATGGCGCACGCAGGCGTTGAACCGGCCTTTGTCGACAAAGGCAGCGAGATCGATATCCATGCCTGGCGCGAACGCGCCAGTGTGCTGGCTGCGCTGCAGCTGGCGGAGCAGAAGTGGGAAACCTTCGAGGTGACGGGGCGCGCGCAGTTCAAGTCTCTGTGCGTTGAACTCGCGGTTGAACATGGGTTCAAGCTGGACAATCCGGAATTACAGGAGCAGATGGCGCAGGAGCGGCAGCGGCAGCTGGAGGCGAGGGCCATGTCGCGTGGTCAGGCTGCGGCTCCGCGTTCTCCTGCACGCAATGAGACCAGGGAGGCGCCTGCGATGTCGCTACCAAGAGATGACGCTAAGCTCCCCGTGGACTATGAGAGTGGCGCCAAAGCTTATGCGAGCCACTACCGGGACGTTCTGCAGCGTCAAGGTGGACGCCTCACCGACTTGTCGCGGGTGGATGCCATGATCGCTGTGCGCATGCGAGCCACCGGCCATTCGAAGCAGGAGGTCGAGGCTGTGTTGCGCTATTGTGCGCCGCTGATACGGCAAAAAGATGAAGGAAGGGACTGGGATAACTACGCGCATCGGACAGCTGAACATGCCTTTGGCGCAGCCGGCGAACGCCAGGCGAACGAACTGAAAAGGTATTGGTCGCAATGGAGGCAGGTGGAGGGGCGGCACGAAGTCGAGCGCCAGCGGGAGCAGGGCCGAGGCATGTCCCGTTAGGTGTAGTAGCTCAGACTTAATCTGACACCAACTGTCAGATAAGTTAGAGTTCTACGTGACAGTTACCAGGCAAGAGCTGACTGTGGGTTACGACGAGAGCAATCGATGCGACCAGAAATTCGAAGGCTAGTTGTATTGCGTTCTTCCTCTATCTCGTGTGGCCCGCGAAGGCGGCTTGGCAATGGCATGAGATCCACTAGATGCGTTAAGGAGCCTACGATCATTTGCTCTGGCAACTATGCAGCCGCTTGGGAATATTTATCGTATTCCTTTTGGAAGAGCTTTTCAGATTCGTCTTTGTACTCCTGCCTCCGGCTGGCCAGGTTTTGCAATTTTTCCGCGATGTTCTTGTAGACAATGCGTTGCGCCTGATTTTGTAAAGCATCCTCATCAAATGCATCGAGTTCGACGTCACTAGCCAACGTGGCGTTGATGATTGCCAGCAGGTGTTCCTTGTTGATCTTGTCTATCTCCAGGAAGTTTCCATCCTCCATACGGAAGAACCCGTTACCGCCTTCAATTTTTAATAGCTTCATATCGTTTCCTTCGTGCGTCGTAGGCCTCTTTACCTGCTTCTAGTGAGTTCATTACCACAGCATGACTTTCCATCGACTTCCCGTCGGTCGAGACCAGAGTCTTGTCAGAAGGTCTTCCTGAGTACAATCGATAGTAGGGTACGCCGTTCTCGAATTCCTTTCTTGCGTAAAGGATGTAATCAGCGCCGACCGATGCTCCTACAGTGTTGTTATGAGTGACGACCACCACCGGCATGGTCTCGGAGATTGCTTTGAGAATGGCGTTCACATCGCTTTTCAAAAACAGATTGTCAAACGAGGACTCTGGCTCGTCGATCAGTAGGATGTCATAGTTCTGAGCATCGCTAATATGCTGAAGCAATCGGAATTCGGAGCGTTCACCGCCTGAGACTTCGAAACCGTCGCGGTTCAAGATTCGATAGTTAATTTTGACAAACAGCCTGTAGATCTCTGAGCGCGCCAGTGTCTCAATTTTAAGGAGTTCGCGCAGATAGATGTAAGGCGCATCATATTTTTTGAAGGCGTCGCTGAAGGCCAATTTGGTGCCGCTTGCAGTCTTGACGTCCGCCGTATTTGCAAAAGGCAGTCGCTTTGCCTCGACTCTGAACCCTTGGATGCCCTGATCAGAAATCGTCGCTTCCTGTTTGAGCAGGGACACTAAATTTTCGAACCTCGCTACTTTTGCTCGATCCAGGCAATACTCGAACAGGTCAATCTCATCGACCGTAGTTGCCGATGTTCGGAGCCGTAGTTCCGATTTGACGTCCTTAATGATCTCGTTAGCGATCTTCCTTTTCCGCAGCTCATACGAGCGTTCTCGTAAGATCAATATGAGTTCACAGGCAAGGTCCTTGAGCGCTTGAATCTGTACATGCCTTTGGATAACGGTGCGAAATTCGATGTTCTCGATAATGTTCCGCACAGACTCGATTAGTTCATTTAGCGCCTTTGGGTCGGGCAAGATGAACTCGGTCTCGCTGAACAGCGCAGTCTTGGAGTAGGCATCTTGGCGATCAGCGTCGGCAGCTGACTTAAGCAAGGACTGTACATAACCATCAAGCCTTAACTCGTTGGCATGCAGATCGATGTTGATGACTCCATCGATGACCGTTTTCAGGCCGGATAGGTAAGCTTCGACAAAGATGCTACGACTATTTTGAACCTCGCTGTTGAACTCTCGCTCGTCAGCGGCATCTTGCTGCACTAGCTGAAATTGAGCGATGTACTTTGGATTGTCGACTGTTTCACGAATCTTATTAAGGGTGTATGTCTTGCCTGAGGATCGCTCGCCAAGAAGGATGTTGAGGCCGCTAGAAATCATTTGCCCGTCGTCGAAGATGGGAAGCAAACTGTTGCCATCTTCCGCGCTGAGCGCCACTTTGCTTTTGTCCTGCAGGCAGGACTTGATCGAATCAAAACTGACTTCACCGCAATCGATGTAGGTCTGCCGGCCAGTGAATTTATTCAGTTTTTGCTGAATGCGGAGGTCGCTAAACAGCACTGGTGTAGGTTTCTGAATGTCCTTGATCGCGTAGATGAATTTTTTACTACTAGCGACTTCACCAGCGGCCATGAAGGGCTTCAATTTCTCTAAAACGGTGCCTGTAATTTCTGGATTCTTATCCGCGTGGGGGATCAGCAGATAGTTGTCCAGATCTCCATAGATGGCATGCAACTCTTCAAAGCTGATGGAGTCCGTTTTCTTTTGGATTCTCGCGGTGACCTGATTGCACTTGGTTTGAAACCCATCTAAATCGCTGCCATTGCTTATCAAGAGAAGATGGCCTGCCGCCAAATTTATTTCGATCCCAGGAAACACCGGTATTGAAAGTGCATTCCTGATATTACGAAATTGCTCGGCATCGAACATGTCGTGATTGGTGACGGCGACGGCATCGAGTTTTGCTGTCGAAACGTATTCTTGAAATGAGGCTAGATTGAATTCAAACGGAACATCACTCTGTGTCGAGATAGTGTGTATGTGCAGATCGATTTTCTTCAAAAAAGCCCCCCGGAGCTAAGCCACGTCAAAGTCTTCGCGGCAGGATTGAAAACCTTGTAGGAAACATCCTACACGACGACCTTTGCTTGCTTTCTCACACATTGTCACGACCGGCCGGCCGGTAACGGTATCGGAGGCGAGCATGCCGACAAGCCAGTATTCATGTGCGAGTATCAGGTTAAGCTCATCCGTTTCTCGTAGCCTTAGGATGGCCGCTTTTGGGGCGGATTCAGCGGGTCATCAGACGCCATGTGTCAGGTGAACTCTGAGCCTTTACACGTTATGGCATGGGACCCGCCTAGGACAGCCTTTGGGCTGTAATTTAGATATACAGCTTAAGAGTTGTAGATATAAAATACAGTTTTAAAATTGTATTTTTAATTTACAGCTACTATACTGTAAGGCTAGATGAAAGGGCCATCCATGGACTATCCGATCCGCACGTTGCTGCAGGTTCGCCCGCTACTCGTCGGCTTCCGAAAGCGCGCAGGTTTGTCGCAGGCCGAGGTGGCGGGGTTGCTCGGGGTGACGCAGCAGACTTACGCGAAGATTGAGGCGAACCCTACCGCGACCAGCGTGGAACGGTTGTTCACGATCCTGCGACTGCTGGGCAGTGAAATCGTATTAGTACAAAGTGGTGAGTCAAACGACGCCATGGCGGCAGATATGGTGCCGGACCCAAGGCAAGCGGCAGGGATACCTCTGCCCGCGCTCAAGTCAAAGAGGGTCAACGTGGCTGCGCCTTCCAAAGTGACACCGCCGTCCAAGAAGACGGAGCGCTGGTAGCATGGGCAGGCGAGCGCACGCACAGCGATTGAATATCTGGCTCAACGGCTCCCCGGTTGGTTACTGGGATGCCTCGGCCGGCGGGAATACTCTGACCTATTTTGACGAGTGGGTTGACGATGAGCAGGGCCGTCCGCTCTCGCTTTCCTTGCCTTTCCAGCCTGGCAATGCACCGTATCGCGGCCAGGTGGTGCAGAACTATTTTGATAATCTGCTGCCCGACAGCGATGTCATACGCCGCCGGATCGCGCAGCATTTCAGGACAGCGGGCACGGAGCCGTATCAGCTGCTGGCCGCTGTCGGCCGCGATTGCGTCGGCGCGATCCAGCTGCTGCCGGCAGACGAATCGCCCACGGATCTTTTCTCGATCAGCGGTGAGCCTTTGGATGACCACGGCGTAGCGACGCTGTTGCGGCACACTTTGTCGGATCGGCCGTTAGGGCAAGGGGACGAGGTGGATGACCTCAGGTTGTCGATTGCCGGCGCGCAGGAGAAGAGCGCGCTGCTGTGGCATGAAGGCCAGTGGCAGCGGCCGCTCGGCAGCACGCCGACGACGCACATTCTCAAGCTACCGCTTGGCTTGGTCGGCGCAATGCAGGCGGATATGCGTACCTCCGTCGAGAATGAATGGCTGTGTTCGCGCATCATGCAGGCATTCGGATTACCGGTCGCACGCTGCGAGATTGCGCATTTCGAGGATATGAAGGTGCTGGTGGTCGAGCGTTTCGACCGCCGGCTGGCGGCAGACAGTAGCTGGATCGTGCGCCTGCCGCAAGAAGATTTTTGCCAGGCCACTGGCACCTCTCCGCTGCACAAGTATCAAGCGGATGGCGGACCAGGAATCAGTAAGATCATGGAAATTCTGCTCGGTTCAGAACAGGCGGAACAGGATCGTTTGAACTTCTTCAAGACCCAGCTGGTGTTCTGGCTGCTGGCGGCCACCGATGGGCATGCGAAGAACTTCAGCATTTTCCACTTGCCCGGAAGCCGCTACCAGGCGACGCCGCTATACGATGTGCTCTCCGCACATCCGATTATCGGGACGGGCGCGAACAATGTGGCGCCGCAGAAGGCGAAGCTGGCAATGGCTGTGCGGGGATCGCAGAACTACTACCACCTTCAGCAGATTCAGCGTCGCCATTGGCTGAATCACGCCAAGCAGGTTGGCCTGGGGGCCGCTGCAGCGGAAGTGGCGATTGCCGACGTGCTCAGTGCTGTTGATGGTGTCGTGGACTCAATCGCTGCGGAGATTCCCATCGGTTTCCCGGCAGATCTGGTTGAGTCGATCCTGCAAGGCTTGGTGCGGCAGAGGGATCGCATGGCTGGTATGGGCATGACGCCGTAACTTCGACACAAAATCAATAAGAATTGACATAAAGTTAATCATGATTGCCTCAACGGTACAAAATCGTGTGACGGTGCTTCAGATCGATGACGAGGACTCGGGCCATCAATCGCACCGAAGCGAGGATGCCTGACCAGAGAGTTGGGATCCCCTTGTCGACGTTCATCGATACGCAACCGTAGGGCTGTGCGAAGGAGTGCAAAAATGACTATTGAGGAAGTTCTTGAAAAATTGCTGGAGCATTTATCGAAACCCGCTGTATCCATGCCTGTGGCAATCGATTTATGGGATACCAGGCATATTGCCGCTTACCTGAAGCGTTCTGTCGATACGGTTCGAGACGATATCATCACGCTGCCGTCATTTCCGCGTCCTGTCCGACTCCCAGTGCGCGGTGTGGCCCGCGCGCAAGCGCTCTATAAGGCACGTGAAGTGATTGCATGGGCGGAGCGGCATACTGCACGGTAATCATTGATTAGCTCAGTAGCCGGAAGGAGAACCCAGCTTGATTGGCGCCGTGAATACAACTAACTTGCTACTGTCATAGTCGTGATATGCTTTAACAAAATATTATCGACTGCCGAAAATTAATTTCAACGGAAATATGAATAATCACGTGATAAATTTTGACGACTTTGGTTACATAAAAGATGAAGTTCATCAGCTAACCTTGGAATCTTTTATTGAAATTTTTTGCAGCGCAGAAGATCCACAATCAGTTCGCGTTCCCTATGGCGACGCAATGCGTCAGGTATATGAATGGGCTGATAAAGCAGGCGTCGCATCAATTATAGTTGGTGGGTCATTCATCACCAATAAGCATGATCCTGAAGATATTGACATATTAGTGATTTTTCGCAATCGCAGCGATATTGTCAAAGTTCCACGAGAGATCGGTGGAAGTCAGACGATAGTGGATTTTCAGTGCTTGTCTGAGGATGATTTGGAGCTTGTAAACGCATATCTCCAGTTACTTGGCTCAGATAGAAGAGGTGTAGGACGTGGATTAATTCAATTGAAACTACATTCAAGTATGCTGACTCACATAAAAAGCGCATCAAAGTCGGCTCTATTTGATCTTGCGAAGGTTTCATACGGCTATCGCACTCGGGTAAAAAAGTCACCACCCAAAAAACTGGTCATCCCTATCCATGGTGTTCGTTCGGATGCCTCTTGGATGGCAAAATTTACTTTTTTAGCTTCGAATGCTGGTTGGGTCGTCGCACCGTTTATGTATGGATTTGAAAGTGGTGTGATTATAACGGATGAAAAAAGAAAAGCCCAAGTGGTAAATGATTTCAGACTTTGGCTCGATGATGTACGCAAGAATTATGATGGAACTATTTCTATAGTTGCACATTCCTTTGGGACATACATTGTAGGGCGTTATCTAGAAGACGCTGGATTCTTGTCTGATGGCTTTTGCGGAATTGTGCTTGCAGGGTCTATTTTGAATAGCGAGTACCCATGGCACGAGGTTTTGGAATTCGGTGACGTGAGTATGGTTCTGAACACCAAATCTGATAATGACCAGTGGGTCAGTAAGCTGCCTGATGGATGGTTATCGGTTTTGACAGATGATCCGTTAATGGGCCGCGCAGCTGTCGATGGTTTTCATAACAAACATGACCGTCTCTTAGAGAGCAAGAGCAATCTTCTTGATCACAACAATATGTTCTACGCGGATGTAATGGCAGGACTCTGGCTTCCTTTCCTCGAGCTTGCAGATAGGCAAAGAAGGCAGGCTGAAAATGCGACAGAACTGTGGCCGGATCCAAATGGCGAGATAGGGCGACAAGTCGCTGGAAAAATCTAGATGTGCCAGATTCGAAACTTAGGCTTCTTTAAACACGTGCGATTCCCCCTGGACTTGTAATTTCTTTGCGATGTCTTCGGCGCTGGCGTTGTAGTAAGTCTGCAACTGCTTGATATCGTGGTGCCCGACCATTCGCGCCAATTCTAGAACATTCAGCTTGCCTGCAAGGCGCGTAATTGCTTCATGGCGGGTATCATGGAACGTTAGGCCTTCAATGTCGGCCCGCTTTCTCGCGGCACGAAACATGGCGTCCAGGGTTGCTGTTTTTATACCAAATCCGTCCGGAACCATTGCCCAGATCTCCATGGCGCGCGGCGATAACGCGACATTGCGCGGCAAGCCGTTTTTGGTCATCTTTAGGCGGGCGACACAGCCATTCACGTCGCCAGCGCGGAGTGCACAGATTTCGCCTGCACGCATGGCAGTTTCAATTGCGAAAAGGAAAGCCAGAGCGATTCGTTGCTGGACGGTTTCAGGCCGCGACAAGCTACCATCGTTGGGCCAGCGTAGGGCGATACAGATTCGATCAATCTCATCTTGGGTAATGCGACGGTCGCGGTGCGGTTTTGCTTTGGGACGGGCCACGTCTCTTGTTGGGTTCGTTGCCAGCCACTGCCACTCCTTGCGCGCTACGGAAAAGACGTGCGAAAGCAAATTCATCTCGCGGGTAACGGTGCCGCCTTGAACGCTGCGTAAACGCTCGTCGCGCCAGGCGGCGATATGGCATGACTTAAGTTCCGCCATAGTTATACGACCAAGGGACGATTCGGCCATCGCCGCAAGACGCCCGGCCTCCCAACGGTAGCCTCGCTTGTTTCGCGATACTTGCAGTTCGTATCGCCTGAATGCGTCTGCACAAGTTTTAGTAATACAAACAAGCACTCCAGAGCTGAGCGCGTTGCGTTGTTCGGCCTCCCAATTCAAAGCGGCGGCTTTGGTATCAAACGTTCCGGAGACCCGGACACCCTGGACCATGATGCGATGGCGCCACCGTTTGCCATCTTTGTACGGACTGGCCATGAGGAACCTCCTCTAGTCAAAGAAGGTTAGATTCGGGGAATTGGCAAAGGTTTTGGTAAATGATTGGAAAACAGTGGCTCAAAACGCCTTTTTTTACCTTACTTCTCCGCAAGCGAAGACGTAAAAAAACCCGGAGATCCCCTATGAAGAAGGCGATTTCCGGGTTTTTTGGGCGTTTCCAAAAACGCTATGTGGTGCCGGCTGCCGGTTTCGAACTGGCCACCTGATGATTACAAATCAACTGCTCTACCAAATGAGCTAAGCCGGCGTAAACTTGTACGGGGCGAATTATACGCTATTTAATACGCGTCAGAGTGGGGCGGCCGCCCTTTTTGGGCGGATCGGTGTCGTCGCCCGGCGTCTCGGCCGGTTCCGGCGATGCTGGCGGCGGTACGGCTGACAAGGCGGGCGCCGGGACACTGGGTTCCTCTTTCGGCGCCGCGGACGGCTGGCCCAGCTGCGGCTCGAAGGCCATGCCCTGGCCGTTCTCGTTGGCGTAGATCGCCATCACGTTGTTGACCGGGATGTAGATTTCGCGCGAAACGCCGCCGAAGCGGGCATGGAAACGGATGCTGTCGTTGTCCATCTTCAGGCCCGAGGTGGCGCCGAAGCTGATGTTGAGCACGATTTCACCCTTTTTCACGTATTCCATCGGCACCATGGTGCTGGCGTCGACTTTGACCGCGAGGTAGGGCGTATAGCCGCTGTCGGTGCACCATTCGTAGATGGCGCGCAGCAGGTACGGCTTGGTTGAGATTTCAGACATGGTCTTCCAGACTGCGGTAAAACACGGCGCGCCGCCGGCAAGTGCCGGCAAACGCGCCGCCATACTTCAACTAAATGCCCGATTAACGGCGCATGACCTTTTCCGACGGCGTCAGCGCCTCGATGTAGGCCGGACGCGAGAAGATGCGCTCGGCGTACTTCATCAGCGGCGCGGCGGTCTTCGACAGTTCGATGCCGTAGTGATCCAGACGCCACAGCAGCGGCGCCACCGCCACGTCCAGCATCGAGAATTCGTCGCCCAGCATGTACTTGTTCTTCAGGAACAGCGGCGCCAGGGTGGTCAGGCGGTCGCGGATTTCCGCGCGTGCCTTGTCGTGGCTCTTGTCGTTGCCCTTGGCGCGCTCGCTTTCCAGCGTGTGCACGTGGACGAACAGCTCTTTCTCGAAGTTGAACAGCATCAGGCGCGCGCGCGCGCGCATCAGCGGATCGGCCGGCATCAGCTGCGGATGCGGGAAACGCTCGTCGATGTATTCGTTGATGATGTTCGATTCGTACAGAATCAGTTCGCGTTCGACCAGGATCGGCACCTGACCATACGGATTCATGGTCGAGATATCTTCCGGCTTGTTAAACAAATCGACATCGCGCACTTCGAAGTCCATGCCTTTTTCAAACAGGACCAGGCGGCAGCGTTGCGAAAATGGGCAGGTCGTGCCCGAGTAGAGAACCATCATGTTTATCGTTCCTTAGAAGAACAAAAGGGGGTGGGCCGCGAACGGATCACCCCGAATCGATCGCCCGCCAACGCGGACATCGCAAAACAAGCGCCGCCAGGCGGCGCTCTCGACTATTTCACTTCTTTCCAGAACGACGCATTCAAGCGCCATGCCAGGAGGGCGAACACGGCCATGAAAATCACGACCAGGGCGCCCAATTTTTTGCGGGTCTGCGCTGCAGGTTCCGCCATCCACTCCATGTAGCCGACCAGGTCGGCAACGGCAGTGTCAAATTCAATCTTGTTTAGTTTACCCGGAGTGACCTGCTCAAATCCAGCAAACTGGTGAATCATTTTGCCGTGTTCGTGCGGATCGGGCACTTCTTCCATCTTCACCTTCTGAATTCCTTGCAATTCCCACAAGACATGCGGCATCGCCACATTGTTGACGACCAGGTTGTTCCAGCCGGTCGGCCGGGTGTCGTCCTTGTAGAAGGTGCGCAGATAGGTGTACAGGTAGTCACTGCCGCTGCCGGCGCCAGACGCTTTCGCGCGCTTGATGACGGACAGGTCGGGCGGCACCACCCCGAACCAGGCTTTCGCGTCTTTCGGGTTCATGCTGGTGACCATCATTTCGCCGACCTTCTCGCCGGTAAACAGCAAGTTGGCTTTGATCTGCTCCTCGCTCAAGCCCAGGTCCCGCAGGCGGTTGTAGCGCATGGAGGACGCATTATGACAGTTTAGGCAGTAATTGACGAACAGTTTGGCGCCGTGCTGCAGCGCCGCCATGTTATTCGAACGGTCCGGCGCCTTCTCCAGGGCGACGCCGCCCTCGTTGGCCAGGGCCAGGCCAGGTAACAATGCCAGAATGGCAAGCACACGTTTCGGGAATTTCATCTGTTGTCCTTTTTGTACTTTATCAATGGCCGTGGTAGACGACGCGGTCCGGAACCTTCTTGAACGTGCCCATGGCGCTCCACCATGGCATGAACAGGAAGAAACTAAAGTACAGCAGGGTGCAGACTTGCGAAACGATGGTGCGGCCTTCGGTAGGCGGCAGGGTGCCCAGGTAGCCCAGGGTCAGGAACGACAGGAAGAACACGGCGTACACGTACTTGTGCCAGCTTGGACGGTAGCGGATCGATTTCACCGGCGACTTGTCCAGCCACGGCAGGAAGGCCAGGATCACCACCGAGGAGCCGAAGAACACCACGCCCCAGAATTTCGCGTCCAGCACCTGCGGCAGCATGCCGATGATGGCCACCAGCGCGATCACGGCGATGATGGTCTTGGTCAGGCTGGCCAGCCGCGACTTCAGCCACACGAACACCACGTAGGCGGCCACGAAGAACATCAGCACCCACATGAAGTCGGCGGTGGTGGCGCGCAGCACCGAGTAGAACGCGGTGAAGTACCAGGTCGGCGCGATGTGCAGCGGGGTCTTCAGCGAGTCGCCGGGCAGGAAGTTGTTGTACTCGAGGAAGTAGCCGCCCATTTCCGGCGCGAAGAACACCACCGCGCTGAAGATCAGCAGGAACACCGACACGCCGAACAGGTCGTGCACCGTGTAATACGGATGCGACGGGATGGAATCGACCGGGTGGCCGTCCGGACCCAGGTTTTCCTTGACCTCGATGCCGTCCGGATTGCTCGAGCCGACTTCGTGCAGCGCGATCAGGTGGGCCGCCACCAGACCCAGCAGCACCAGCGGGATCGCGATCACGTGGAAGGCGAAGAAGCGGTTCAGGGTGGCGTCGGACACCACGTAGTCGCCGCGTATCCACAGCGACAGGTCCGGGCCGATCAGCGGAATCGCGCCGAACAGGTTGACGATCACCTGCGCGCCCCAGTACGACATCTGGCCCCATGGCAGGAGGTAGCCGAAGAAGGCTTCGGCCATCAGGCACAGGAAGATGGCAAAGCCGAACAGCCAGATCAGTTCACGCGGTTTGCGGTAAGAACCGTACAGAAGACCGCGTGTCATGTGCAGATAGACGATGATGAAGAACGATGAGGCTCCGGTCGAGTGCATATAGCGCACCAGCCAGCCCCACGGCACTTCGCGCATGATGTATTCGACCGAGCCGAAGGCCAGGTTGGCGTCCGGCTTGTAGTGCATGGTCAGGAAGATGCCGGTGACGATCTGCAGCACCAGCACCAGCATCGCCAGCGAGCCGAAGATGTACCAGAAATTGAAGTTTTTCGGGGCGTAGTATTTGCCCCATTGATCATTCCACAGCTTGGAGAGCGGGAAGCGGTCATCGATCCAGCCCACGGCTTTTTGTGCGGCCGGCGCATCGGCCGGGAATTTTGTCTCCTTGAATGCCCCCATCTTATGCCTCGCCTTTCTCGTCTTTGCCAATGACCAGCTTGGTGTCGCTCAAAAACATGTAGCGCGGAACTTGCAGATTGTCCGGCGCGGGTTTGTTCTTAAATACACGGCCAGCCATGTCGAAAGTCGAGCCATGGCAAGGGCAGAGGAAGCCGCCTTCCCAGTCGTCCGGCAGCGAGGGCTGGGGGCCCGGCGTGAACTTGGACGAGGGCGAGCAGCCCAGGTGCGTACAGATGCCGACCGCCACCATCAGTTCCGGCTTGCGCGAGCGCCATTCGTTGCGGGCGTATTCGGGGGTGAATTCGTCGGGATTGCGTTTGGAGTCGGCGTCGGCGACCTTGCCGTCGGTTTTCTTCAGCGACGCCACCATTTCCGGCGTGCGCTTGATGATCCAGACCGGCTTGCCGCGCCATTCGACGGTTTTCATTTCGCCGGGATTCAGGGTGGAAATATCGACTTCCACCGGCGCGCCGGCTGCTTTCGCGCGTTCGGAGGGCTGGAAGGTGCTTACCAAAGCCCCAGCCGTGGCCAGACCTACAACGCCGCCCGCCGCGCCGGTCGCAACCAGCAAACCACGGCGGCCGGAATCGACCTGCTTTTCGTTACTCATACAAACCCCAATCAGTCAAAGTGCGAACAAAATCCCGGGAACTGTAGAACAAAACTGAAAACTTGCTGAAGCACGAAATCCAGCAACCTTACCTTAGAAGGTATGCCAGATGCAACTCTAATCACCAACGTTGCTCGATGCCCAAGTTTTGGCTGTTCACACCGCCCCGGTGCGATGATATGGGTTAGGGCCATGAGCGGAAATTGATGTAGGTCAATTTATAGCGTAATTCGGCTTGCAAATGCGTAAATAGCAACCGTGTTTGGAATCCAATTGAAAAAATAGTATGATCCAGAGGCAGTTTTGTTCACAAATGACCACACCGAAGGGGCCGACACATGTCGATGATGAAGGAATTTAAAGAATTCGCGATGAAGGGCAATGTGGTCGATTTGGCGGTCGGCGTGATCATCGGCGGCGCCTTCGGCAAGATCGTCGATTCGCTGGTGGCCGACATCATCATGCCGCCCATCGGCAAGCTGTTCGGCGGCCTGGATTTCGCCAACTACTACATCCCGCTGAACGGCCAGGCGCCCAACCTGAGCCTGGCGGAAGCGAAAAAACTGGGCGCCGTGTTCGCGTACGGGAATTTTGCTACCATCTTGTTGAACTTCATCATCCTGGCGTTCGTGATCTTCCAGATGGTGCGGCTGATGAACAAGGCGCGTAACCTGGGCCACAAGCAGGAAGCGGCCGCCGCGGCCGCCGAGCCGCCGCCACCGCCGCCGGAAGACATCGTGCTGCTGCGTGAAATTCGCGATTCCCTGAAACACAAATAATTGATCGCCGCCCCGAAGGCGGCAGGCTGGACTTGGATGCGACGACTGTGGTTATTGTTTGCGCAAACGGTGACCGTCGTACTGGCACTGTATTTCGTCTACATGGCGGTAGGCCGCGAACGGCCGGCGCCGGTGCGCGTGCAGCAGATGGGCAATACCGACCATCCGGCCGCCATGCTGGAGGCCGGGCCGGCCAAGCCGCCGGCGTCGGCGGTGGGGTCGTACCGGGCGGCGGCGGCGCGCGCCATGCCGGCGGTGGTCAACATCATCACCAGCAAGCGGCCCAAGCGCGGCAAGCATCCGCTGCTGCGCGATCCCTTCTTTAAAAAGTTCTTCGGCGACCGCGACGAGGATGCAGATGACGAGTCCAGCCTGGGCTCGGGCGTGATCGTCTCCGGTCAGGGCTATATCCTGACCAACAACCACGTGGTCGAGGCGGCCGACGAGATCGAGGTGGTGCTGGCCGACGGCCGCAAGGCCGCCGCCAAGCTGGTCGGCACCGATCCCGAAACCGACCTGGCGGTGATCAAGATCAGCCTGGAAAAACTGCCGGTGATCGTGCTGGGCCAGGCCGAGCAGGCGCAGGTCGGCGACGTGGTGCTGGCGATCGGCAACCCGTTCGGCGTCGGCCAGACGGTGACCATGGGCATCATCTCCGCGCTGGGACGCAACAACCTGCACATCAACCATTTCGAGAATTTCATCCAGACCGACGCGGCGATCAACTTCGGCAACTCGGGCGGGGCGCTGGTCGATGCCAGCGGCAACCTGCTGGGCATCAACTCGGCCATCTATTCGCAGAGCGGCGGCTCGGTCGGCATCGGCTTCGCCATTCCCGTCTCGACCGCCAAGAATGTGATGGAAGCCATCATCAAGACCGGCCACGTGGTGCGCGGCTGGATCGGCGTGGAAACCCAGGAGATCACGCCCGAGCTGGCCAGCAGCTTCGGCCTGCAGCGCCAGAGCGGCGCCATCATCGCCGGCGTGGTGCGCAACGGCCCGGCCGACAAGGGCGGCATCAAGCCGGGCGACATCTTGATCTCGGTCGACAACCAGCCGGTGACCGACACCAACACCATGCTCAACCTGATCGCCCAACTGGTTCCTGGCGGAAAAGCTAAAATGGTGGTCCTGCGTAAAAACAAGGAAACCACGCTGGACATCACGGTCGGCAAGCGGCCGGCCAACGCCAAATAAGGAACTCCATGCATCTGCGTGATCTGACCCAATACCTGCGTGAACTGGCGGACAACAACAACCGTCCCTGGTTCATCATGAACAAGCCGCGCTACGACATCCTGCGCGAAGAATTTCTGCAAGTGGTGACCGAGATGATTGCCGAGCTGGGCAAATTCGACGCCCAGGTCAAATTCAGCAATCCGAAAAAAGCCATGTTCCGCATCAACCGCGACGTGCGCTTCGCCCATGACAAGAGCCCGTACAAGACGCGCTTCTCGGCCGCGGTGGCGCCGAACGACATGCGCCGTCCCAGCAAGGCGGGCGGCCCGACCTACTACATGCAGATCGACGGCACGGGCCGGCTGCTGTTCGGCGCCGGCGAATACATGCCGCCGCCGCACCGGCTGAAAGCGCTGCGCCGCCACCTGGTCGAGGACGCGGCCGGCTTCCGCAAGGTATTGAAGAACAAGAAACTGGTGGCGACCTACGGCGACATCCAGAACGAAGGCAAGTTGCAGCGGCCGCCGAAGGGCTTCGACCCCGAGCACGAGCACATCGAATACATCAAGCTGAAGAGCTTCTTCATCTGGACCGAGGTGGACCTGCCGCTGAACCAGCCGGAAAAACTGGTGCCCATCCTGGCCGCCGGCCTGAAAGACGCCTATCCGCTGGTGGAATGGATGCGCGCCGCCAGAGAAGACGAGGAAGCATAATCCGGGGTCAGGTCTTCCATGGCGTCACGAACCCAACCGTAAGCGTGCTTACGGTTGGGTTCGTGACGCAATGGAAGACCTGACCCCGGAGTTTATTCGTCGCGGGGATCGCGCGAGAGCAGGCGGGCGACCATCGCCTGCGGCTGGTCGCCGTCGAACAGCACGCCAGCCACGGCGTTGGTGATCGGCATGTCGACGCCGACCCGCGCCGCCAGTTCGCGTACCGCCTTGGAACACGGCACGCCTTCGGCCACGTGGCCCAGTTCCTGCACGATGACGTCCAGCGGCTTGCCTTGCGCCAAGCCCAGGCCGACGCGGCGGTTGCGCGACAGGTCGCCGGTGCACGTCAAAATCAGGTCGCCCATGCCGGTCAGACCCATGAAGGTTTCGGTCTGGCCGCCCAACGCCACGCCCAGGCGGGTGATTTCCGCCAGGCCACGCGTGATCAGCGCGGCGCGCGCGTTCAGGCCCAGGCCCAGGCCATCGGCGGCGCCGGTGGCGATCGCCAGCACGTTTTTCACCGCGCCGCCCACTTCGACGCCGACCAGGTCGTCGCTCGAGTAGACCCGCAGGTTGCCGCCGTGGACGATGTCGACCACGCGGGCGCGCAGTTCGGCCGAGTCGGAAGCGATGGTCAGCGCGCATGGCAGGCCTTTCGCCACCTCCTGTGCGAACGAGGGACCGGACAGGGCGCCGCCGGGCACCGCGTCGCCCAGCACTGCGCGCACGATCTGGTGCGGCAGCAGGCCGGTTTCGTATTCAAAGCCTTTGCACAACCACACCACGTTGGGGATGGCGCGCCCCTTCAGCTGCTGCAGCAGCGGGCGCAAGCCGGCCACCGGGCAGGCGGCGATCAGCAGGCTGCCCGGTTCGGCCACGTGGGCCAGGGCGGCGTCGAAGTCGGCGGCGATTTGCAGGCCCGGCGGAAACGGATGGCCGGGCAGGTAGCCGGTGTTTTCGCGCGCGGCCGCCATCTGTTGCAGCGCGGCCGCGTCGCGGCCCCACAGCAGCACCTCATGACGGTGCGCCAGGGCGATGGCCACGGCCGTGCCCCAGGCGCCGGCGCCGAGCACGCTCACTTTGCGGGCGGTGCCCGCAGCATTGCTTGTATCTTGCATGGGATCTCATCCGGCGCGTGGGGAGGCGCCGCTACGGCAATTATATGCCCCAGACTTCGGAATTCTTGACGTAACCGACCAGCCCGTCACGGTGACGTACCTTGATCCAGCCGCCATTGGCGCTGTCGGCCACTTCCAGCAGCACGCCCTTGTCGGCGGTGAACACGGCGGCGGCGCTGTCGTCCGGATTGGCGCGGACTTTCAGGTTGGCCATCTTGACGATGACGTTGCGCTTGGCGCTCAGGCCCTTGGCCTCGGTCCAGGCCAGTTCACCGGACACGTCGCGCACTTTCAGCCATTCGCCATAGGCCAGCACCACTTCCAGCGGCGCGCCGCGCGGCACGACAAACAGCTTGCCGCCCTTGGTGGAGGGGGCGTCGTACAGGATCACGGGATTGGCGCCCACCGTCTTGAAGTCGTATGCCTGGCTGGCGGCAGCGGCCAGCGTCATGGTCAGTGCGGCGATCCAACGGGGAAATGTCATGGCTTACCTTGAGGTGAAACAACCGCCGGGTGCGGGCCCGGCGGCATCGAGCTGTTGCGGCAGCAGCTTAGTGGGTCGCGTCTGGCGCAGGCGCGTTGGCGGCAGCCTCGGCGATCGCCTGTTGGCGCTGCTGGTAGAAGGCTTCGAAGTTGATCTCGGCCAGGTGGACCGGCGGGAAGCCGGCGCGGGTGATGACGTCGGCGATGTTCGAACGCAGGTATGGGTACACGATGTTCGGGCAGCCGATGCCCAGCAGCGGGTCCAGCTGCTCAGCAGGAATGTTGCGGGCTTCAAAGATGCCGGCTTGCTTGCCTTCAACCAGGAAGGCAACCTTGTCCTTGACCTTGGCGGTGACGGTGATGGTCACGGTCGATTCGAACACGCCGTCCGCCAGCGGCTCGGCGCCGACGTCCAGGGCCACTTCGATGGTTGGCGCTTCTTGTTCCAGGAAGATCGCTGGCGAGTTAGGTTGTTCCAGCGACAGATCTTTCAGGTAGACGCGTTGGATTTGAAATACTGGTTGCAGATTTTCTTCAGACATGGAGCGCTTTCGTGATGTGAAAACGAGCGGCCTATATGGCTATAAGCCGCCCAGGATGATGTTTTGCTTGGTAAGGCCAGAACACAGCGCAAATCAAACGCGAGGGCAATTGTATCAAAACCATCATGGTTTTAAAGGCTTTCACCTGCCCCGCGTTGTATTATGTGGGCTGTTAGCCATTTAACAAGGGGGACAGGCCGCCCGCTTGATCCAGCGCATACAAATCGTCGAAACCGCCGACATGGGTGTCGCCGATATAGATTTGCGGCACGGTGCGGCGGCCGGTTTTCTGCATCATCACGACGCGCTGTTCCGGGTCGAGGTCGACGCGGATCTTCTTCAGGCCGGTCACGCCCTTGGCTTCCAGCAGGCGCTCGGCGCGCACGCAGTATGGGCAGACGGCGGTGGTGTACATGGTTACTTCGGTCGTCATAACGTTCTCCTTTACTTGGCCAGTGGCAGGCCGGCTTTTTGCCATGCGGCAATGCCGCCTTCCAGATTGACCACGTCGCCGAAGCCGGCCTTGGCCAGTTTGGCGGCGGCGGCCGAAGCGCGGGCGCCGGTCTTGCATACCACGATGACACTCTGATTCTTGAACTTATTCAGTTCGCTAATTCGCTTATCGAGGTCGGCCAGAGGAATGTTGCGGGCTTCCGGCAGGTGGCCTTCGGCGAATTCCTTGGCGTCGCGCACGTCCAGCACCGTCGCCTTGCCGCGGTTGATCAGCATGGTGACGTCCTGCGGGCTGCCGCGTTTGCCGCGCTGGGTCAGCGACGGCCACAGCAGCGCACCGCCCGAAACCAGCACGATGGCAATCAAGAAAATATTGTCAATGAAGAATTTCACAGGATTCCAATGGTTGAACTTAATCTGCGCATTATAAAATAGAAGCTGTAAGCGTACTCAAAGCACCGGTTTTCCAACTTTTCCTGAAAAGATAGTCCTCATGTACAAAATCGTTTTCATGCGCCACGGCGAATCCACCTGGAACCTGTCGAACCGTTTCACCGGCTGGACCGACGTCGATCTGACCGAAAAGGGCATCAATGAAGCCAAGCAGGCCGGCAAGCTGCTGAAGGAAGGCGGCTACACCTTCGACCTGGCGTACACCTCGGTGCTGAAGCGCGCCGTGCGCACGCTGTGGCTGGCGCTGGACGAGATGGACATGATGTATCTGCCGATCAAGAACGACTGGCGCCTGAACGAGCGTCACTACGGCGCCCTGCAGGGCCTGGACAAGGCCGAGACCGCCGCCAAGTACGGCGACCAGCAAGTGCTGGTCTGGCGCCGCAGCTACGACACGCCGCCGCCGGCGCTGGAGCCGACCGACGACCGCGCCTCGTTCAACGATCCGCGTTACGCCGGCCTGCGCAAAGAACAGATCCCGCTGACCGAGTGCCTGAAAGACACCGTGGCACGCGTGGTGCCGGCCTGGGACGAGGAGATCGCCCCGGCCATCCGCGCCGGCAAGAAGATCATCATCTCGGCCCACGGCAACAGCCTGCGCGCGCTGATCAAGATGCTGGACGGCATCAGCGACGACGACATCGTCGGTCTGAACATTCCGAACGGCACCCCGCTGGTGTACGAGCTGGACGAGAACCTGAAGCCGATCCGCCACTACTACCTGGGCGACGCCGACGCCATCGCCGCCGCCCAGGCCGCCGTGGCCAACCAGGGCAAGGCCAAGTAATTTGTCGCGATCTTCGTACCGCCGCGTGGCAGCGCTGCTGCTGATGTTGTCGCTGGGCGCGCAGGCCGCTCCCTTCGCCAGGGTGACTGAGCGCAGCAAACAGAAAGCTGCCGCCGAGGCCGAGCGCGCCGGCCTGCAGCAAAAGCTGAGCGCGCTCAAAAAGGACATCAGCAAGACCGAAAGCGCCAAGGATGACGCGGCCGATACCCTGGCCGAGTCGGAAGAGGCGATTTCGGACGCCAACCGCGCGCTGCGCGACCTGCAGCAGGAGCAGGCCGACACCAACGTCAAGCTGCAGCAGCTGTCGTCCGAGCACGACCGGCTGGCGGCCACGGTCGCCCAGCAGAAACAGCAGCTGGCCAAGCTGCTGCGCGAGCAGTACGTGGCCGGCAACGAAGACCGCATCAAGCTGCTGCTGTCCGGCGACAATCCCAACCGCATCAACCGCGATCTGCAAATGCTGGCCTATGTGTCGCAGGCCCAGGCGCGGCTGCTGGAAGCGCTGCGCGGCAATCTCAAGGCCGTCGAGGTCAACCAGGAGCAGGCGCAGAACGCCAAGGACGAGCTGACGGAAATCGCCGACGAGCAGCTGCAACAGAAAGCCAGACTGGAACAGGAAAAGGCCCGCCGCGCCGCGCTGCTGGCCAATCTGTCCAGGAAGCTGGTGGCGCAGCGCAAGGAAGCCGGCAGCCTGGAGCGAGACGAACAGCGCATCACCGGCCTGGTCGACAAGCTCAACAAGCTGATCGCCGAGCAGGCCGCCGCCGCCGCGGCCGAGAAGAAACGCCAGGAACAGCTGGCCGCCGCGCGCGCCGCCAAGGCCAAGGCCGAGGCGGAAGCGCGCGCGCTGGCCAAGGCCAAAGCGGCCGAAGCCGAGCGCCAGCGCCTGGCCGCGGCCAAGGCCAACCACGGCAAGTCCGGCACCATCAAGCCGGCCGCGCCGGCGCCGAATCCGGCCGACGCCATCGACAACGACGAGCCGCCGAAAGTGGCGGCCGTGAAGCCGGCCCCGGTTCCGCAGGAGGAATCGCCGCCGCCGGCCAAGGCGGCCGACATCGCGCTGGCGCCCGCCGCGCCGGCCGGCGCCTTCGCCAGCCTGAAAGGGCAGCTGCGCGCGCCGGTCGCCGGCAAGGTGATGGCGAAGTTCGGCACCAAGCGCGGCGACGGTCCCAGCTGGAAGGGCGTGTTCATCCGCGCCGCCGAGGGCACCGACATCCACGCCATCGCCGCCGGCCGCGTGGTGTTTGCCGAGTGGCTGCGCGGCTTCGGCAACCTGATCATCGTCGATCACGGCGGCCAGTACATGAGCATTTATGGCAATAACCAGTCGCTGCTCAAACGGGCCGGCGACATCGTCAAGCCCGGCGACGCCATCGCCAGCGCCGGCAACAGCGGCGGCAACGAGGAATCGGGGCTATACTTTGAACTTCGCCATCAGGGCGCGCCATTCGACCCCTCCGGGTGGGTCAAGTTTTAAGGTCTGCGGAAAATATGGGCAACAAAGTCAAGAGCATCGGCCTGATCGGCCTCGGTATGGTGGCTGGTGTTGCCGCCTCCTTCCAGTTTTCCGCCATCGCGCAAAAGGTCGGCGGCGCGCCGCTGCCGCTGGAAGAACTGCGCCAGCTGTCCGACGTGTTCGGCCTGATCAAGTCGGACTACGTCGAAAACGTCGACGACAAGAAGCTGCTGACCGAAGCCATCTCCGGCATGGTCTCCTCGCTGGACCCGCATTCGGTCTACCTGGACAAGAAGGCGTTCCGCGAAATGCGCGAGACCGTGGCCGGCAGATTCGTCGGCATCGGCGTGGAAGTCGGCCTGGAAGACGGCTACATCAAGGTGGTGTCGCCGATCGAGGATACGCCGGCGTTCAAGGCCGGCATCAAGGCGGGCGACCTGATCACCCGCATCGACGGCACCCTGATCAAGGGCATGTCGCTCGACGAATCCGTGAAGAAGATGCGCGGCGAGCCGCACTCCAAGGTCAGCGTCACCATCAGCCGCAAGGACGAGGACAAACCGCTGGTGTTTAACATCACGCGCGAGGAAATCCGCGTGCAGAGCGTCAAGGCCAAGATCATCGAGCCGGGTTATGCGTGGGTGCGCATTTCGCAGTTCCAGGAGCCGACCGTCGAGGACATGGCCAAAAAGATCACCGCGCTGTACCAGCAGGACCCGCACATCAAGGGTCTGGTGCTGGACCTGCGCAATGATCCGGGCGGCGTGGTCCCCGGCGCGATCGGCGTCTCGGCCGCCTTCCTGCCCAGGGATACGGTGATCGTCTCCACCAACGGCCAACTGCCGACTTCCAAGGAGACCTTCTACGGCCGCCAGGAATTCTACGCGCCGCGCGCCAAGAACGACCCGCTGGCCAAGCTGCCGGCCGCGCTGAAGGAGGTGCCGATGGTGGTGCTGGTGAATGCCGGTTCCGCTTCCGCATCGGAGATCGTGGCCGGCGCGCTGCAGGACTACAAGCGCGCCACCATCATGGGTGCGCAGACCTTCGGCAAAGGTTCGGTGCAGACCCTGCGCCAACTGACCGCCGATACAGCCGTCAAGCTGACCACCGCGCGCTACTACACGCCGAAGAACCGCGCCATCCAGGCACGCGGCATCACGCCGGATCTGCTGGTCGATGAAACGGCCGAAGGCGGCGACCTGGATCGTCTGCGCGTGCGCGAGGCCGACCTGCAGCGCCACCTGGGCAACGACAAGGACCCGGACGGCGAAGCCAAGGCCGCCGCGCGCGACGTGCTGGAAGACGAACAGCGCCTGGCCGCCGCCGCGAAGAAATCCAAGCCGGTCGAATTCGGCTCCAAAGAGGACTTCCAGTTGGCGCAGGCCATCAACCACTTCAAGGGCCTGCCGGTGCTGCTGTCCAAGGCGGAAGCCAAACCGGCCAGCGACGTCGGCGAAACCAAGTCGGATTCGCTGCCCAAGGCGGGCGACAAGCAACCCGCCTTGCAGCCGCCGGTGAAATCCAAATAACGGCCGGCGCCAGCCGCCGCACAGAGAGATGAACGACTCCCAACTGCTGCGCTATTCGCGCCACATCCTGCTCGACGAAATCGGCATCGAAGGCCAGCAAAAGCTGCTGGACGCGCACGCGCTGGTGATCGGCGCCGGCGGCCTCGGTTCGCCGGCCGCCATGTTCCTGGCCTCGGCCGGCGTCGGCCGCATCACGCTGGTCGACGACGACCATGTCGACCTGACCAACCTGCAGCGCCAGATCGCCCACAGCACCGAACGCGTGGGCCAGCCCAAGGCCGAATCGGCGCGCCGGACGCTATTGCAGATCAATCCGGAAATTGCCGTCACCGCGCTGGTCGAACGCGTCGACGATGCGCGCCTGGCCGCGCTGGTGGCGGACGCCGACGTGGTGCTCGACTGTACCGACAACTTCGCCACCCGGCACGCCGTCAACCGCGCCTGCGTGGCCGCCGGCAAGCCGCTGGTATCGGGCGCCGTGATCCGCTTCGATGGCCAGATCAGCGTGTTCGATCCGCGCGGCGGACAGCCCTGCTATTCCTGCCTGTTCCCGCAGGATCAGCAGTTCGAGGACGTGGCCTGTTCCACCATGGGCGTGTTCGCGCCGCTGGTGGGCGTGGTCGGCGCCATGCAGGCGGCCGAGGCGCTCAAGCTGCTGATGAGGATCGGCAAGCCGCTGGCCGGCCGGCTGATGATGCTGGACGGGCTGCACATGGAATGGACCACAATAGGCGTCGGCCGCAACGATGCGTGCCCGGTCTGCGCCGCCAAAACCAGGGAGAATAAATGAAACGACTCGCCGTCTTGCCGCTGGCCTTGGCCATGGCCTTCAGCGCCCATGCCGCCAGCACCACCAGATATCTGATCATCTCGGAAAACGCCGGCAAGCAGATCGGCCAGCAGATCGTCGAGCATCGGGACGATGGCATGACCAAGGTAAGCTTTACCTACAAGGACAATGGCCGCGGTCCGGAATTGACCGA
The DNA here is from genome assembly GCF_004614165.1 of Duganella callida. Classification (GTDB taxonomy): domain Bacteria; phylum Pseudomonadota; class Gammaproteobacteria; order Burkholderiales; family Burkholderiaceae_D; genus Rugamonas; species Rugamonas callida. The sequence goes on from NZ_SPVG01000185.1 coordinate 38,576, forward strand.
GCAGTTCCGCCTGGGCGCGGACGGCACCATGACCGAATATGCGGTCAAGGGCAATTCCACCTTCGGCGCGGTGGTCGACGAGCGCTTCACACGCAGGGGCGATCACGCCGAGTGGAAGTCCACCAGCGAGCAGGGCGAGAAGATCGTCAGCGGTGCGGCCGCCTATCTGCCGCTGAACAGCTCTTTTGAAGTGCAGTCGGTGGCGATTGCCGCGCTGTCCAAAGCGGCCGACGGCAAGCTGGCGCTGCTGCCATCGGGCACGCTGTCGCAGAGCGAACTGGATAAAGTCGAAGTCGCCGGCCCGAATGGTCAGAAGCAGACCGTGCGCCTGCTGGCGCAGACCGGCGTCGGCCTGTCGCCATCGTTTTACTGGGCCACCGAAGGCGCCAACCCGCGCCTGTTCGGCGTGATCATCCCCGGCTTCGGCAATATGCTGGAAGAGGGCTGGCAACCGGCCGCCAAGCTGCTGGCCGAGCGCCAGAAAATCGCCGAGCAGAAGATGCTGACCGATGTCGCCAACCGGCTGCAGCATCCGCTGAGCGGCCTGACGGTGGTGCGCAACGCGCGCATCTTCGACAGCGACAAGGCCACAGTCGGGCAGCCGTCCGACATCTACGTGCTGCGCGGCCGTATCACCGCCGTGCTGCCGGCCGGCGCGCCGGTGCGCGAGGCGGACAACACCATCGACGCCGCCGGCCGCATCGTGCTGCCTGGCCTGTTCGACCTGCACGGCCACGTGGACCGCTGGTCCGGCGCGCTGAACATGTCGGCCGGCGTCACCAGCGTGCGCGACATGGGCAACGACAATCACCAGCTGCAGGCCATGCTGGACGAAACCGCGGCCGGCAAGCTGCTGGCGCCACAGGTGGTGCCGGCCGGCTTCCTGGAAGGCGAGAGCCCTTTCAGCGCCAACAACGGCTTCGTCATCAAGGACCTGCAGGGCGCCAAGGACGCCATCGACTGGTACGCGGAGCGCGGCTACCCGCAACTGAAGATCTATAACTCCTTCCCGAAAGCGATCCTCAAGGACACCGTGGCCTATGCCCACAGCCGCGGCATGCGCGTCTCCGGCCACATCCCGGCCGGCCTGCGCGCGCAGGAAGCGCTGGACGCCGGCTATGACGAGATCCAGCACATCAACCAGGTGATGCTGAACTTCCTGGCCAAGCCGGACACCGAAACCCGCAATCTGAACCGCTTCGTGCTGCCGGCCGAAAAAGTGGCGGACCTGGATTTCAACTCCAAACCGGTCAAAGACTTCGTCGCCTACCTGGCGAAAAAGCAGATTTCCATCGACCCGACCATGGCCACCTTCGCCTTCCTCAAGCAGCGCGATGGCGACATCAACGAGCCATACGCCTCGGTGGCGTCGCACATGCCGCCGGACGTGGCGCGCGGCTTCGCAGTCGGCACCATGAAGATCGACGGCGATGCGCAGCTCAAGCGTTACGAGAAGTCCTACGCCAAGATGGTGCAGTTCGTCGGCATCATGTACAAGGCGGGCGTGCCGATCGTCGCCGGCACCGACGATATTCCCGGCTTCACCCTGCATTCCGAGCTGGCGCTGCTGGTCAAGGCCGGCCTGACGCCGGCCCAGGCGCTGCAGGTCGCCACCCGCAACGGCGCGCGCTACACCCGCACCAGCAATGAGCGCGGCAGCATCGTGCCGGGCAAGCTGGCCGATATCGTGCTGGTGGACGGCGACCCCACCAAGCACATCGAGGACGTGCGCAAGGTATCGGCCGTGATCACGCGCGGCTACGTGATTTATCCGTCTGAGATCGATGCCACGCTGGGCATCGCGCCGTTCGTGACGGCCGCGCCGCAAGTAATTAAAACCTCAACGCCGGTGGCGGGTATCTACGGCGGCAGCAACGACGGTGCCCGCGCCCGCATTGACACGACGGCACGAAAACGCGATTGAAGGGTAAGTCCTTGTAAAGAAACGGTCATATTAAGAGCCCTTTAAGCGCCAAAGCCGATAAATCACGGTCAAAAGTCGCCTTGGCCGTGATTCCGCCTTATACTCTGCACTCTTTTTATCAGTTGCCAAATTATGAAAAAGCTTTCCCTCCGCACGCGCGTACAACGCGGCTTCACCCTGATCGAAATCATGGTGGTGGTGGTGATCATGGGCGTGCTGGCCGCACTGGTCGTGCCCAAGCTGCTGAGCCGCACCGGCGAATCGAAGATCGCCGCCGCCAAGGTCGATATCGCCACCATCATGCAGGCGCTGAAGCTGTACAAGCTGGATAACCAGCGTTACCCGACCACCGAGCAGGGCCTGCAGGCGCTGCTGGAAAAGCCGACCGCCGGCCCGGCCGCCAATGGCTGGAAAGCGGGCGGTTATCTGGAGAAGATGCCGAAAGACCCATGGGGCAACCCGTATCAATACCTGTATCCGGGCGTGAAGGGTGAACTCGACGTGTTCTCCTACGGCGCCGACGGCCAGCCGGGCGGCACCGGCGACGATGCCGACATCGGTTCCTGGGAAAACTGATCGACAAGGAAGCGGCAATCATGGACACCGGCCAGCGTGGCTTCACGCTGATCGAACTACTGGTGGTGATGGTCATCCTGGGCATCACACTGGGGCTGGTGTCGCTCAACGCCATGCCGGGACAGAAGCAGGCCATGCAGCAGGATGCGCAGCGCATCGCCCTGCTGCTGCAGCTGGCGCGCGACGAGGCGATCGTGCGCAACCGCCAGATCGCCTTTGAAGCCGGCAGCGACAGCTATCACTTCCTGGTCCGTAACGACAACAAGCAGTGGGAAACGCTGACCGGCGACGACATGCTGCGCGAGCGCGAATTCAAGCAAGGCCCGGTGACGCTGATGCTGGACCCGCCGCCGGCGCTGCCGGACGCCACGCTGCGCATCGTCTTCGGCCGCGAGCCGGTCGACAAACCCTTTGCCCTGACCCTGGCCGGCAGCGACGGCAGCAGCGTCATCATCCGCGCCGACGGCATCGGCCATTTCACGGTGGATTGAAGATGCGGCCATCGTTCAAATCGTCGCGCGGTTTCACGCTGCTGGAGGTGCTGGTGGCGCTGGTCATCGTCGGCACCGCGCTGGGCGCCTCGCTGCGCGCGGTCGGCAGCCTGACCGCCAACAGCGACGGCCTGCGCGCCAACATGATGGCCACCTGGTCGGCCGAGAACCGGCTGGTGCAGATGCGGCTCTCGCGCGTGTTCCCGCCGGTCGGCAAGACCACCTACGAATGCCCGCAGGGCGACATGCAGCTGATGTGCGAGGAAGAAGTCATCCCCAGCCCCAATCCGCGCTTCCGCCGCGTGGAGGTGAGTGTGTATGCAGCGGACCATCCGGAACGGCGCATCATCAAGCTGGTGCAACTGGTGCTGAACTCATGAAGCAGCGCGGCTTTACCCTGATCGAACTGCTGGTGGCGATTTCCATCCTGGCCATCGTCGCGGTGCTGGGCTGGCGCGGGCTGGATGGCATCATCCGTTCGCGCACCGCGCTGACCGGGCAGATGGAACAGACGCGCGGCCTGCAGCTGGCGTTCGCGCAGATGCAGAGCGATTGCGCCAACCTGGCCTCGTCCTCGCTGCTGCGCAACCGCGCCTTCATCCAGGCCGAGGACAACCGCATCACGCTGGTGCGCATGACGCTGGCCGAGAACGAGCCGACGCGTCTGCAGGTGGTTTCCTACCGCGTGCGCGACGGCGTGTTGACGCGGCGCGAATCGGCGCCCACCCGCGACCTGCTGCAGCTGGATGCCTTGTGGCAGGCGGCCCTGAACGATACCGACCCCGCCGCCAGCGTGCCGCTGCAATCGGGCGTGCAGGCCATGAACATGCGCATGTGGGTGCCGACCGCCAACGGCGCGGCGGCCGCCGCCACGCCCGATTTCGGCAGCGATTTCGGCAATACCTTCGCGCCATCCGAGCCGCCGGCGCCCGCCCCCGCACTGGATGTGGATCTGAGCCAGGATAATGCGCCGGTGCCGGTGCCGGCGCCGCTGCCGGTGGTGACCGAGGACTTCATGGCCGATTTCAACGCCGAGCAGGACACGGCCCTGCCGCCGGCGGCAGATGCCTCGGTGTCGCCGGCCTCGGTGGCCCAGGACAACCTGATGGACTTCGATCTGGACGGGCTGAATTTCGAGCCGCCAGCCCCGGCCCCCGCGGCGGAAACGGCGGCGGTCCCAGCCCCGGCCGATGATATGGGCCTGGACTTCGGTCTCGATTTGCCGGCCAGCGCCGCGGCCACGCCTCTGCCGGCCGCCGAGCCGGCAGAGGTGACCGATCCGCTCGATCTCGATCTGGCCGGCTTCGACATCCCCGAGGTGCCGGCCCTGACCGAGCCGCCGAAGGAAGAGCCGGCACCGCTGGACTTCGACACCAGCCTGGAGCTGCCGGAAGAAGTCAGCGCCGCCGCAGCCGCACCGGCCCCGGCGCCGGCTGAATTCGACCTGTCGGGCATCGACCTGGACCTGGACAGCACGCTGGGCGGCAACGCCTTCGCCGCCGACACGCCGGCCGCTGGCGAGCCGCTGTCGGCCCACCACATGGAAATGGACACCAAGCTCGATCTGGCCGTGGCCTACCAGGAAATCGGCGACAAGGAAGGCGCGCGCGAGCTGCTGGATGAGGTCATCCGCGGCGGCAATCCCGAGCAGGTCGGCAAGGCCAACGCCATGAAGGCCCAACTGGCATAAAAGCCTGCCGTTATATAATGTCCGATTCAGACTCATAAGATTGGGCAGTGGTGAAACGGATCGCGATAGGACTCCAGTACGACGGCCAGGCCTGGCACGGCTACCAGAAGCAGGACCACGGTCTGACCGTGCAGGACAAGCTGGAGCAGGCGATCCTCGCGTTCGCCACCGTGCCGCTGGCCACCACCTGCGCCGGCCGCACCGATGCCGGCGTCCACGCATCCGAACAGGTGGTGCATTTCGATACCGAGCTGACGCGTCTGCCGCACGCCTGGGTGCGCGGCATCAACGCCTTCCTGCCGCCGTCGATCGGCGTGCGCTGGGCCAAGGAACTGGACGGCGATCCGACCGCCGAAAACTTCTTCCATGCCCGCTTCAGCGCGCAGGCGCGCACCTATCATTACGTGCTGTACAACCACCAGGTGCGCTCGCCGCTGCTGAACGGTCGCGCCGGCTTCTACCATCACCCGCTGGACGTCGAACGCATGCGCGCAGCGGTGCGGCCGCTGATCGGCACGCACGACTTCAGCACGTTCCGCGCCGCCCATTGCCAGGCCAAGTCACCGGTCAAGCTGATGCACGACATCCAGATCCGCCGCCAGGGCGACCTGATCATCTTCACGCTGAAGGCCAACGCGTTTTTGCACCACATGGTGCGCAACCTGGTCGGCTCGCTGGTCTACATCGGCCAGGGCCGCGAGGACGTGGGCTGGATGGCCGAGCTGCTGGCGGCGAAAAACCGCCAGCTGGCCGCGCCCACCTTCATGCCGGACGGCCTGTATCTGGCGAAAATCGACTACGATGAAAAATGGGCGCTGCCGCTGGAGACGGCCAGTCAGCTGCCGTGGTTTTAAAGGATAAGCAATGCGCACCCGTATCAAGATCTGCGGCCTGACCCGCGAGCAGGACATCGAGGCCGTGGTGGCCGCCGGCGCGGATGCGATCGGTTTCGTGTTTTATCCCAAGAGCCCGCGCCATGTGACGCCCGAACGCGCGGCCGGGCTGTTGCGCGCGGTGCCGCCGTTCATCTCCACCGTCGGCCTGTTCGTCAACGCCACGCCGGACCAGGTGGCGGCCGCGGTGCGCGTGGCACCCTTGTCGCTGCTGCAGCTGCACGGCGACGAAACGGTGGCCGAAGCCGCCGCCATCGGCGCGGCGGCCGGACGACAGTTCATGAAAGTGTTCCGCGTCAAACCTGACACCACGCCGGCCGAACTGTTAGAATATGAGCAGCAATGCCGCGCCGCCAGTCCCTTGTTCACCAGCCTGTTGCTGGACACATATGTGGATGCCTACGGAGGCGCAGGAAAGGGTTTTGATTGGTCTCTCGTCCCAAAAGAGCTCGCGCCTCGGGTCGTTTTAAGTGGTGGGTTGAGCGTACACAACGCGACTGACGCGGTGGTAGGTGTTCGTCCCTACGCCGTCGACATCAGCTCTGGTGTCGAGGCCGCCAAGGGAATCAAGGATGCCCGCAAGATCGCCGACTTTGTCGCCGCGGTGCGGGCCGCTGATGCCACACTTGAAAGAGAAACCCATCATGAACGCGAAGGCACTGTTCCACGCTAACGATTACGCATTACCCGATGCCAAGGGCCACTTCGGCCCCTACGGCGGCAGCTTCGTCGCCGAAACCCTGACGTACGCGCTGGCCGAACTGAACGAGGCATATGCGCGCTACAGCCAGGATCCCGAATTCCTCGAAGAATTCCGCTACGAGCTCAAGCATTTTGTTGGCCGGCCGTCGCCGATCTACCACGCCAAACGCTGGTCGCAGCAGGTTGGCGGCGCGCAGATCTATTTCAAGCGCGAGGACCTGAACCACACCGGTGCGCACAAGATCAACAACGTGATCGGCCAGGCGCTGCTGGCCAAACGCATGGGCAAGCCGCGCATCATCGCCGAGACCGGCGCCGGCCAGCACGGCGTCGCCACCGCCACCATCTGCGCGCGCTTCGGCCTCGAATGCGTGGTCTACATGGGCAGCGAGGACGTCAAGCGCCAGGCGCAGAACGTCTACCGCATGAAGCTGCTGGGGGCCAAAGTGGTGCCGGTCGAGTCCGGCTCCAAGACCCTGAAGGATGCGCTCAACGAGGCCATGCGTGACTGGGTCACGAATATCGAAAACACTTTCTACATCATCGGCACCGTGGCCGGGCCGCACCCGTATCCGATGCTGGTGCGCGATTTCCAGTCGGTGATCGGCGAGGAATGCCTGGTGCAGATGCCGGAGATGACCGGCCGCCAGCCTGATTACGTGTTGGCCTGCATCGGCGGCGGTTCGAATGCCATGGGCATTTTCTATCCCTACATCGACCAGAAGGAGGTGAAGCTGATCGGCGTGGAAGCGGCCGGCGAGGGGCTGGACGGCGACAAGCACGCGGCTTCGCTGACCAAGGGTTATCCGGGCGTATTGCACGGCAACCGCACCTATCTGTTGCAGGACGAAAATGGCCAGATCATCGAGACGCACTCGGTCTCGGCCGGCCTCGATTACCCGGGCGTGGGGCCGGAACACGCGTACCTGAAGGACATCGGCCGCGCCGAGTACGTGTCGATCACCGATGAGGAAGCGCTGCAGGCGTTCCACGATTGCTGCCATATCGAGGGCATCATCCCGGCGCTGGAATCGTCGCACGCGCTGGCTTACGCGGCCAAGCTGGCGGCCACGCTGCCGCAAGATAAGATTGTATTGGCCAACCTGTCGGGCCGTGGTGACAAGGACATGCATACGGTGGCTGAACGTATGGGTCTGAAATTCAACTGAGGAAAACCGACATGTCCAAGATTGCAGCAACCTTCAGCGCCTTGAAGGCGCAACACAAGACCGCGCTCGTCACTTTCATCACCGCCGGCGATCCGGCGCCGGAACTGACCGTACCGCTGATGCACGCGCTGGTGGCCGGCGGCGCCGACATCATCGAACTGGGCGTGCCGTTTTCCGATCCGATGGCCGAGGGCCCGGTGATCCAGCGCGCCTGCGAACGGGCGCTGGCGCATGGCGTCGGCATCAAGGATGTGTTTGCTTACGTGGCCGAGTTCCGCAAGACCAACCAGACCACGCCGGTGGTGCTGATGGGCTATGCCAATCCGATCGAGCGCATCGGCGCGGACGCGTTCATCGCCCAGTCGCAGGCGGCGGGGGCGGACGGCGCCATCGTGGTCGACTATCCGCCGGAAGAGTGCGAAGACTTCGCGGCGGCCATGCGCGCGGCCGGGCTGGACCTGATCTTCCTGCTGGCGCCGACCTCGACCGAGCAGCGCATCGCCCAGGTCGCCAAGGTCGGCGGCGGCTTCAGCTATTACGTCTCGCTGAAAGGTGTGACCGGCGCCGGCAATATCGATACGGTCGATGTGGCGAATCGCCTGAGCGCGATCCGCAAGCACGTGCAGTTGCCGGTGGGAGTAGGCTTCGGCATCCGCGACGGCGCCACCGCGCGCGCCGTGGCCGAGGTGGCGGACGCCGTGGTGATCGGCAGCCGCATCATCCAGGAAATCGAAACCGCCGGGAAGGACGGCGCGGTCGCCGCCGTGCAAGCCTTCACCGTCTCCATCCGCACCGCCCTCGACGCCTGAGGTCACGCAAATCCCGACTGCTCACCTTGATACATAGTTAAGTACTCGCTATGTTGAAAGGGAGCGGTCGTGCGCTTCACCTGGGATCCCCGCAAGGCCAAAGCCAACCTGCGCAAGCACGGGGTGAGTTTTGAAGAAGCTATTACTGTGTTCGATGACGGCAACGCCGAAGTCGAATTTGATGCGTCCCACTCTGCAAACGAGGACCGATATTTCATCCGCGGTCATAGCGAAAAAGCGCGACGGCTGCTTGTCTGTCACTGCTATCGAGATGGCGGAACCGTGCGAATGATTTCCGCGAGAAAGACTTCTTATTGAAAGGACATCCGATGCGCAAGGTTATATCTAATCCCTACTTTGACGAGCTAAGTAAAGAGATAACATTCCGATTGGATTTTCATTCCGTCGACTATTATCGGAAACTCGGCGAGCCATATGGCTTGTCGGCCGAGGAAATGATATACCGTTACCTGCGGTATATTGCGGGTGCGGGTTACACAATTGATATCAATGAGCCCACACTTTCAGAGCGGCAGAGGTAGTGGTTTTCCTCTAAACAGCCAACTTGGTCATGACGGACTGTCAAAATTATTGTAAGGCAATGTTCGACAGGGGGGCGAGAAACGGCTACACTTCGGCCCACGAGTAAGCTGCAAGGAGAATTTATGAGTTGGTTGGAAAAACTGCTGCCCCCACGTATCCAGCGTTCCGACGCCGGCGCCCGCAAGACCATGCCGGAAGGCCTGTGGGTCAAATGCCCGTCGTGCGAGGCGGTGCTGTATCGTACCGACCTGGAGTCGAATCTGCACGTCTGCCCGAAATGCGACCACCACATGCGCATCCGCGCCCGCGAGCGCCTCGACAGCCTGCTCGACGCCGGCGGCCGTTATGAAATCGGCATGGACACGCTGCCGGTCGATACCCTGAAGTTCAAGGACAGCAAGAAATATCCGGACCGCCTCAAGCAGGCGATGGAAGCCACCGGCGAAACCGACGCGCTGGTCGTCATGGGCGGCTCGATCATGAGCCTGCCGGCTGTGGTGGCGTGCTTCGAATTCGAATTCATGGGCGGCTCCATGGGCTCGGTGGTCGGCGAGCGCTTCGTGCGCGGCGCCCAGGTCGCGCTGGAGCAGAAGGTGCCGTTCATCTGCATCACCGCCACCGGCGGCGCCCGTATGCAGGAAGGTCTGCTGTCGCTGATGCAGATGGCCAAGACCACCGCCATGCTGACCAAGCTGTCGGACAAGAAACTGCCGTTCATCAGCGTGCTGACCGACCCGACCATGGGTGGCGTGTCCGCCTCGTTCGCCTTCATGGGCGACGTGGTGATCGCCGAGCCGAAGGCCCTGATCGGCTTCGCCGGCCCGCGCGTGATCGAGAACACCGTGCGTGAAAAACTGCCGGAAGGCTTCCAGCGTTCGGAATTCCTGGTGCAGAAGGGCGCCGTCGACATGATCGTCGATCGCCGCAAGATGCGCGAGGAAATCGCCCGCCTGCTGGCACTGTTGCAAAATCAGCCAGTGGAAGTGCTGGCTTAATCCAGCCACCGCCCCACGCAACGGCGCGCAATCGGATATCATCCGGCCTGCGCGCCGTTTTTCATTTCAGATTTCATCATGTCGAACCTCCCAACTACTTTGCCCGCCTGGCTGGCCTTGCTCGAATCGCGCCATGCCGAAACCGTCATCAACATGGGCCTGGACCGCGTGCTGGCGGTCAAGGAACGCCTGCAGCTGAGCTTCAGCTGCCCCGTCATCATGGTGGCCGGCACCAACGGCAAGGGGTCGACCTGCGCCATGCTGGAATCGATCCTGATGACCGCCGGCTACAAGGTCGGCCTGTACATCAAGCCGCACTTCCTCGACTTTAACGAGCGCGCCCGCATCAATGGCGACATGGCCAGCGACGAGACGCTGGTGGCCGCCTTCAACGCGGTCGAGGCCGCGCGCGGCGATGTCTCGCTGACCTATTTCGAATTCACCACCCTGGCCATCATGAAGCTGCTGTCGCAGGCCGGCATGGATGTGGTCATCCTGGAGGTGGGCCTGGGCGGACGCCTGGACGCGGTCAACATTGTTGATGCCGACGTGTCCATCGTCACCAGCGTCGATATCGATCATACCGATTACCTCGGCGACACGCGCGAGAAGATCGGCTTCGAGAAGGCTGGCATCTTCCGTCCGGGCAAGACCGCGATCTGCTCCGACCCGATGCCGCCGCAGTCGCTGGTCGACCATGCCAACGCCATCGGCGCCGACCTGTGGCTGATGGGCCGCGATTTCAACTACGCCGGCGACAAGCAGCAATGGAACTACGGCGGCCGCGGCCAGCGCCGCAACGCGCTGGCCTATCCCAGCCTGCGCGGCGCCAACCAGATCCTCAACGCCTGCGCCGCCCTGGCCGCGCTGGAGGCGCTGAAGATCGAGCTGCCGGTCGGCGCGCAGGAAGTGCGCACCGGCCTGGTCACGGTCGAGCTGCCGGGCCGCTTCCAGGTGCTGCCGGGCCGTCCGGCCATCATTCTGGACGTGGCGCACAATCCGCACGCCGCCGCCGCGCTCAACCAGAACCTCGGCAACATGGGTTTCCACCGTTACACCTATGCCGTGTTCGGCTCCATGCACGACAAGGATATCGACGGCGTGATCGCCGCCATGTCCGAGCATGTCGACCACTGGTGCCTGGCCACGCTGCCGTCGCCGCGCTCGGCCTCGGCCTCGGAACTGGCCGCCAAGGTGCAATCGGTGCAGCCCGATCGCGACGAACGCACCATCAATGTGTTCGACGACCCCGGTGCGGCGTACGCAAATGCCGTCAGCCGGGCTGGGGAGGATGATAGAATTGTGGTCTTTGGATCGTTCCTGACCGTCGCCGGCGTCATGGCGGCGCGAAAATCCTCACTTCATTGAACCACAGGACTGAAATCACGCATGGGCTTGTTCTCGAAATTCGGTAAAAACAAGCAAGAAACTGCCGGTCAAGACAGCGGCTACTACACCAGCGCGGATGACCGCGCGTTGTCGGAGCGCGCACGCGCCAAGCGCGCGTCGTCGGCCGAGGGCAACACCAAGCGCCGCACGCGCGAGCGTGAGGAAGATGAAGCCGTGTTGCCTGAAAAGAAACGCGCACGCCGCCGCCTGGTCGGCGCCATCGCGCTGGCGCTGGCGGTCGCGGTCGGCCTGCCGATGGTGCTGGATTCCGAACCCAAGCCGCTGGCCTCCGATATCGAGATCAAGATTCCGTCCAAGGACAAGCCGGCTGACGCCGTGACGCCGCCGCCCGCTGCCGCGGTGCCGGCCGCCGCCGCGCTGGACAGCAAGGAAGAAATCGTCGACGACGTCAAACCGTCCAAGCCGGCCGCCGCCGACCTCGCCGCCGCGCCAGCCAAGGCCGACACCGCCAAGGCCGACACCGCCAAGGCGGACGCCGAGGCCGAAGCCAGGGCCCGCGCCAGGGCGGAAGCCCAGGTCAAGGCCCAGGCCGAGCGCGAACTGAAAGCCAAGGAGGCGGAAGCCCGCAAGGAAGAAGAACGCAAGTTGGCCGACGCCAAGGCCGAAGCCAAACTGAAAGCGGAAAAACAGGAAGCCGAGCGCAAACAGGCGGAAGCGAAGAAAGCCGCCGACAAACCCGCCCCGTCCGCCAAGTCGGAAGATGCACGCGCCCTGGCCATCCTGGAAGGCAAGGGCGCCGCCGCCGACAGCGGCCAGAAATTCGTGCTGCAGGTGGCCGCCCTGAGCGACCAGGGCAAGGTCGATGAACTGCGCGCCAAGCTGAAAAGCGCCGGCATCAGCTCGTTCACGCAGAAGACCCCGTCGGGCGAGATCACCCGCGTGCGCGTGGGGCCGTTCAGCAGCAAGGAAGAAGCGGAAAAAGTGAAAGCCAAGTTGAGCAGCATGGGCCTGAGCGGCCGCCTGGAAACGGTCTGATCACGCTGGCTGCCCGACGTGACGATATTCGATTATCTGGTGATCTTCGTGCTGGCCGCGTCGGTCATCATCAGCATGATGCGCGGCCTGGTCAAGGAGGTGCTGTCGCTGGCCGGCTGGGTGGTGGCCTTCGTGCTGGCCAATGCCTACGCCGCCGCGCTGGCCGTGATGCTGCCGCCGGTGATTCCGGGCGAGGTGCTGCGCCTGATCCTGGCCTTCGTGGCGCTGTTCATCGGCGTGAAGATTTTGGCCGGCCTGCTGGCGATGGTGCTGGGCGCCTTGCTGGATGCCGGCGGCCTGAGCCTGCTGGACCGCGCGGCCGGCGCCGCCTTCGGCTTGTGCAAGGGGCTTGTAATTGTGTTGGCAGCCGTCATCTTGTGCGGGATGACGTCCATGCCGCAGCAGGATTTCTGGAAGCATGCGGTGCTCAGTCCGTACGCCGAGGCTGGTGTGCACGTATTAAAACCGCATCTTCCGGCTGCATTGGCGCAGCATGTGAATTTTTAGATTCGTTAAATCTGTAGTACCTGTCCAGGAGTACCATCATGTGTGGCATCGTCGGCGTCGTTTCCCATCAACCTGTCAACCAACTGCTGTATGACGCGCTGCTGTTGCTGCAGCACCGCGGCCAGGATGCGGCGGGTATCGCGACCAATCACAGCAGTATGTTCGCCATGTACAAGGCCAACGGCCTGGTGCGCGACGTGTTCCGCACCCGTAACATGCGTACGCTGCAAGGCAATTCCGGTATCGGCCACTGCCGCTACCCGACCGCCGGCTCGTCGAGCGAGGAAGAGGCGCAGCCGTTCTACGTCAACGCGCCGTTCGGCATCACGCTGGCGCACAACGGCAACCTGACCAACTGGGAACAGCTGAAGCAGGAGATGTTCGTCAACGACCGCCGCCACATCAACACCGATTCCGACTCGGAAGTGCTGCTGAACGTGCTGGCGCACGAAATTCAGAAGGCCACGGTCGACATCTCGATCGATGCCGACACCATCTTCAAGGCGGTGGCCGTGCTGCACCGCCGGGTGCGCGGCGGCTACGCGGCGGTGGCGCAGATCGCCGGCGTCGGCCTGCTGGCGTTCCGCGATCCGTTCGGTATCCGTCCGCTGTGCCTGGGGGTGAACGAAACCGCGGAAGGCACCGAGTACCTGATCGCCTCGGAATCGGTGGCGCTGGAAGGCATGGGCTTCCGCTTCGTGCGCGACATCGCGCCGGGCGAGGCGGTGTTCATCGATGCCGACAAGAAGCTGCATTCGCGCCAGTGCGCCGACAATCCGTCGCTGAATCCGTGCGTGTTCGAATACGTCTACCTGGCCCGTCCGGACTCGGTGATCGACGGCGCCTCGGTGTACAACACGCGCCTGAAAATGGGCGAGTACCTGGCCGACAAGATCAAGCGTCAGGGCCTGGCCGACGACATCGACGTGGTGATGCCGATTCCGGATTCGTCGCGTCCGGCCGCGATCCAGCTGGCCCTGAAGCTGGGCAAGGAATACCGCGAAGGCTTCATCAAGAACCGCTACATCGGCCGTACCTTCATCATGCCGGGCCAGGCCGCGCGCAAGAAGTCGGTGCGCCAGAAGCTGAACGCGATTCCCGATGAATTCAAGGACAAGGTGGTGCTGCTGGTGGACGACTCGATCGTGCGCGGCACCACCAGCCGCGAGATCGTGCAGATGGCGCGCGACTCGGGCGCCAAGAAAGTGATCTTCGCCTCGGCCGCGCCGCCGGTGATCTACCCGAACGTGTACGGCATCGACATGCCGACCCGCGACGAACTGATCGCGCACGGCCGCACGGTGGAGGAAGTGTGCCGCGAGATCACCGCCGACGCGCTGGTGTATCAGGATCTGGATGCGCTGAAGCGCGCGATTTCGGACGTAAATCCGGCGCTGCAGAATTTCGAGGCATCGTGCTTCGACGGCGTCTACATCACCGGCGACGTCAGCCAGGAGTATCTGGACAAGCTGGAATACGAGCGCCACAATCCGACCAAGGCCAAGGTGCCGGAAGACGCCGTGCGCACCCAGCTGAACCTGACCCGCGCGGCCGCCGAAGCCTGATCATGAGCGAGACCAAAACCTACGGTTTCACCACCACCATTCTGCACGGCGACCGGCAGAAGGGCATCGAGCACGGCTCGCTGCACAAGCCTATCCACACCTCGGTGGCCTTCGGCTACGCCGATGCGCGCCAACTGGCGGCGGTGTTCCAGAGCAAGGAGCCCGGCTTCCGCTACGGCCGCCAGGGCAACCCGACCATCTCGGCGCTGGAAGAGAAGGTCAACCAGATGGAGCAGGGCGTGGGCACGCTGTGCTTCGCCACCGGCATGGGCGCGATCGGCGCGGTGGTGCAGTCGCTGCTGCGCGCCGGCGACCACGTGGTGTCCTCGTCCTTCCTGTTCGGCAACACCAACAGCCTGTGGCAGACCGCCATGAGCCAGGGCATTGGCGTCTCGTTCGTGGACGCCACCGATGTCGCCAATGTCGAAGCGGCGCTCACCGACAACACCCGCATCGTGTTCGTGGAAACCATCGCCAACCCGCGCACCCAGGTGGCGGACCTGAAGCGCATCGGCGAACTGTGCCAGCAGCGCGGCATCCTGTACGTGGTGGACAACACCATGACCACGCCGTATCTGTTCCAGCCGAAGAACGTCGGCGCCGGGCTGGTGGTCAACGCGTTGACCAAGTCGATCGGCGGCCACGGCAATGCGCTGGGCGGCAGTCTGACCGATACCGGCGCCTACGACTGGGCGCGCTATCCGAACATCTACGAGAACTACAAGAAGAACGCGGCGAAGAACTGGGGGCTGGCGCAGATCCGCGCCAAGGGCTTGCGCGACTTCGGCGCCTCGCTGGCGCCCGATGCGGCGCACCACATCGCGGTCGGCGCCGAGACGCTGGCCCTGCGCATGCAGCGCACTACCGCCAACGCCCTGGCGCTGGCCGAGCTGCTGGAGAAGGATGAGCGCGTCGCGGCGGTCCACTATCCGGGACTGCCGTCGCACCCGCAGTACGCGATCAGCAAGGAACTGTTCCGCGCGCCCGGCTCGCTGCTGAGCTTCGAACTGAAGGACGGCCTGGATTGCTTCGACTTCCTCAACCGCCTCAAGCTGGCGATCCCCGCCTCCAACCTGGGCGACAACCGCACCCTGATCATTCCGGTGGCGCACACCATCTTCTACGAGATGGGCGCGCAACGTCGTGCCTCGATGGGCATCGCGGAATCGCTGATACGGGTTTCGGTCGGCATCGAAGACACCGACGACCTGCTCGACGACTTCTGCTGCGCGCTGGAAGGCTGCTGACGCCATGCGCGCGCTGATCGCCACCGGCCTGTTCGCGGCAAGCGCCGCGGCCCAGACCGGCGATCACCGCGCCGACGTCGCTTACTACACCCAGCGTTACGACGGCGCCGACATCGCGCTGTCGCACTTTCACTGCGGCGCCGCCAGCGCCGTGCGCACGGCCGACGAGCGCAGTGCCTGGCTCGCATGCTACGGGCGCTTTACCGCCAACTACCAGGCCGCCTTGCCGGTCGGCCGCAGCATTCCCGCCGAGGTGGCGGACGCGATGAGCGATGCCGAGCTGGCGCAGGCGCAAAAACGGATGAGTGAAGTGTTTGTGCAGATCGCACAGGAGGCACGCCTGCAGGCCGGACTGGTCTTGCAGGCGCAGGGGAACGGTGCGCTTAGTGCCAGGTCCGCATCAGACCGACCGCCAAGCCTTCCAGTGCAAACTCATCCGCCTGAGGATCGACCGTGATCACCTTGAAGTCCGGGTTTTCCGGCAGCAGCTCGACGGTGGAACCGGTCTTGCGGTAACGCTTGACCGTCACCTCGCTGCCGATGCGGGCCACCACGATCTGGCCGTTCTTGGCGCTGTCCACCTTTTTCACGGCCAGCAGGTCGCCGTCCATGATGCCGGCGTCGCGCATCGACTCGCCGCGCACCTTCAGCAGGTAGTCGGGCTTGGCGGAGAACATGGCCGGATCGACGTTGTAGCTGGCCTCCAGGTTTTCCTGCGCCAGGATAGGCGAGCCGGCGGCCACGCGGCCGATCAGCGGCAGCGACATCATCATCACCGCGGCCGGCACCTTCGGTGTGGCCGGCTCGGCATGCACGCCCAGCAGGCGGATGCCGCGCGACGTGCCGGCGGCGATCTCGATCGCGCCCTTGCGCGCCAGCGCCTGCAGGTGCTCCTCGGCGGCGTTGGCGGACTTGAAGCCCAGTTCATTGGCGATCTCGGCGCGGGTCGGCGGGAAGCCGGTATTTTCGATGGCGTCCTTGATCAGATTCAGGATTTGTTCCTGACGGGCGGTGAGCTTGAGCATGTCGTTGAGCCTGTGTTTAAAGACAGTCTGTATTTTTGTACAGTATGGGGCGAAATGCAAGGGAATTTGTTGCTCAGCGCGAAATAAATTCATCTATCTGACCAGGAAGCGCACGCCGATGCTGCGCTTGGCGCCCGGCGCCAGCGTGAAGCCGTCGGTGACCCAGGAGGCATAGTCCTCGTTGGGCGCGATTTTGGACGCCGGCGGCGCCCAGCTGGTCAGTGGCGTCTTGCCGTCCGGCTCGACGCGCAGGACGGGCGGCTGCTGATCCAGGCGGGTCACCGTCACCGAGCTGTTGTCGCCGACGCGCGGATGCACGGCGCTGGCGCCTTCCTGCGAGGCGCGGCCGGCCAGGATGTAGTCGAACACCATCGGCATGGCCGGCGCCGCCACCTCCACGCGCTGGCGGCTGATGTTGGTGAGGGTGAAACGCAGTACCAGCGCGCCGCGTTCGACCAGCCAGCGCCGTTCGATTTTGAGCGGCAGGCCGGCGCCCATGGTCGGCGACATGTCGGCCGCCGCCAGCGTGCGCGTCAGCAGCTCGGGCCGCACCGGCTTGCGGGCCGCGAACGACGACCAGTTGTGCCACTCGCCGCCCGGCAGGCGCGTGCGCAGCGTCAGATCGCCGAGGTGGGCGTAGCCGTCGGCCTGGCGCTCCTCCTCGCGTGGTCCGGGCGTGAAATCGAAGCTGGGATCGCTGACCGGCACCAGTCTGGCGAGCGTCTGGGTGTCGGTGCGCAGCGCGAACAACAGCTGCGGCGTGCTGTACGCCTTGGTCTCGATCGGCGCGGCGACGGCCGCCACGCTCAGGGCCGCCAGCAGCGGCAGGGCAAACAACGATTTCATAGGCAATCCTGTCAAAAACACCATGCTACCAATCCGGGGTCAGTTCTGCCAATCGCACACAAGCTCAACCGTGCACCCTTCTACAGCCGGGGCCGTGTGCGATTGGCAGAACTGACCCCGGATTGTGTTTCGGCGGGAAAGGTGGTATAGTCGCGGGCTTACCTCTTCCCACACCTGTCTTGACGCCAGGGTGGGCTAATCATCAAGTCCTTAAGGGAGTTATACATGCGTCACTACGAAATCGTATTTATCGTCCATCCGGACCAAAGCGAGCAAGTGCCCGCCATGATCGAGCGTTACAAGAACACCGTAACGACCCGCGGCGGCAACGTGCACCGCGTCGAAGACTGGGGCCGCCGTCAAATGGCTTACCCAATCCAGAAGCTGGCCAAGGCTCACTACATCTGCCTGAACATCGAAGCCGACAACGAAACGCTGGTTGAGCTGGAAACCGCATTCAAATTCAATGATGCCGTTCTGCGTCACCTGACCGTCAAGATGAAGAAAGCGGAAACCGCTCCTTCGCCGATGATGAAGTCGGTACAACGCGAAGATGCCGCCAAGTCGCATCGCGCCGAAGCTGCCGCCGCTGCGCCAGCCGCTTAATTGTTCTGAGAAGGAACCGAGCTGAACCAGCTCCAGTTCATCGCCCTCATCGCCGAACGGGATGCCATACGTTACACCCCGGCCGGTATGCCGATCGTGAATGCTGTTCTGCAGCACCGGTCGCAGCAGGTGGAGGCGGGCATCGCCAGGTTGACCGAGTTTGAAGTGTCCGCGATCGCCGCGGGCGAGATTTCAAGCCGCTTCAGTCAGGCGCCGCTGGGAGGTGCGTACCAGTTCACCGGTTTCCTCAACAAGAAAAGCCGCAATAGCAAAAGCCTGGTGTTTCACATCATTGATTTTAGTGCTGTCCGAGACAGCTCAATTTAAATACAGGAGCCTGACATGGCATTCGGTAAAAAGTTCGACAAAAACAAGCTCAAGCTGAAAGAAAAGCGCAAGCAACAAAACCCTCTGTTCAAGCGCAAGAAGTTCTGCCGCTTCACCGCCGCTGGCGTTGAACAGGTTGACTACAAGGACGTCGACACCCTGAAGGACTTCATCCAGGAAAACGGCAAGATCATGCCAGCACGTCTGACCGGCACCAAAGCGCACTACCAGCGTCAAGTTGACACCGCGATCAAACGCGCCCGTTACCTGGCCCTGCTGCCGTACACCGATCTGCACAACGCCTAATCGCGGCAGAGAACCTGGAGAAGAACTATGCAAATCATTCTGTTGGAAAAAGTTGTCAACCTGGGCAACCTGGGTGAAGTCGTTAAGGTCAAGGACGGCTACGCACGTAACTTCCTGATTCCTCAAAAGAAAGCACGCCGCGCCACCGCGGCTGCGATCGAGGAATTCGAAGCCAAGCGCGCCGAACTGGAAAAAGCTGCCGCCGCCAAGCTGGCCGCCGCGCAAGCCCAGGGCGAAAAGCTGAACGGCATGACCGTGACCGTGTCGCAGAAAGCCGGCGTCGATGGCCGTCTGTTCGGTTCGGTAACCAACTTCGACATCGCTGAAGCGCTGACCAAAGCCGGCTTCGCCGTCGAAAAAGCCGCTGTGCGTCTGCCGACCGGTCCGCTGAAGACCACCGGCGAATTCCCGGTCAGCGTTGCGCTGCACACCGACGTGATCGCGGAAGTGACCGTATCGGTTGTAGGCGAAGCTGCCTAAGACTGGTTCTGGCGGTAACGCCGGACTGGTTTGCAACACCACTTGAAGAAAGCCGGGCTGCGCCCCGGCTTTTTTCTCGTTATGAATCTTTAGCTGGCACAAGCAGGTATAATTCGCGCCATGAACGCCCCCTCCGATCCGCAAATCGAGTCGCTCCGCGTCCCGCCGCATTCCATCGAAGCAGAGCAGTCCGTCATCGGCGGCCTGCTGCGCGACAATGCCGCGTTCGACCGCATCGCCGACATGATGCAGCCGGAAGATTTCTACCGCTACGACCACCGCATCATCTTCGAGCAGATCGTGCGCATGATCAACGGCTCCAAGCCGGCCGACGTGGTCACCGTCTATGAGACGCTGGCCCAGCTGGGCAAGGCCGAGGACGTCGGCGGCCTGTCGTACCTGAACGCGATGGCGCAGAACACGCCGTCCGCCGCCAACATCCGCCGCTATGCCGAAATCGTGCGCGACCGCTCGGTGCTGCGCCAGCTGATCACCGTGGCCGACGACATCTCGGGCCAGGCATTCAGCCCGCAGGGCAAGGAAACCAAGGAAATCCTCGACGAGGCCGAATCGCGCATCTTCGCCATCGCCGAGCAGGGCGCGCGCGGCGCCGCCGGCTGGCTGGCGGTGCAGCCGCTGCTGACCCAGGTGGTCGAGCGTATCGACGAGCTGTACTCGCGCGACAACCAGTCCGAAATCACCGGCGTGCCGACCGGCTTCATCGACCTCGACCGCATGACCTCGGGCCTGCAACCGGGCGACCTGGTCATCGTGGCCGGCCGCCCGTCGATGGGCAAGACCGCATTTTCGGTCAACATCGGCGAAAACGTCGCCATCGAAGCGGGTCTGCCGGTGGCGATCTTCTCGATGGAGATGGGCGGCGCGCAGCTGGCGATGCGTATGCTGGGCTCGGTCGGGCAGCTGGACCAGCACCGCCTGCGCACCGGTCGCCTGAACGACGAGGACTGGCCGCGCCTGACGCACGCGATCCAGAAAATGAACGATGCTCAGGTGTTCATCGACGAGACGCCGGCGCTGAACCCGATCGAGATGCGCGCGCGCGCGCGACGGCTGGCGCGCCAGTGCGGCAAGCTGGGCCTGATCATCGTCGACTACCTGCAGCTGATGCAGGGTTCCAAGCCGGGCGACAACCGCGCCTCCGAGATCTCGGAGATTTCGCGTTCGCTGAAGGGCCTGGCCAAGGAGCTGGGCTGCCCGGTGATCGCGCTGTCGCAGCTGAACCGCTCGCTGGAACAACGCCCGAACAAACGTCCCGTCATGTCCGACCTGCGCGAATCCGGCGCTATCGAGCAGGACGCGGACGTCATCATCTTCCTGTACCGCGACGAGGTGTACAACCCCGATTCGCCGGACAAAGGAACCGCCGAGATCATTATCGGTAAGCAGCGTAACGGTCCGATCGGCGCGGTGCGCCTGACCTGGATCGGCGCGTACACCAAGTTTGGCAACTACGTCGGCAACCTGTCCATCTATCAGGGCGACTAAGGTTGCAGCAGTAAATCAACGGAGAAAAAAAATGTTTGGACGCTTGATGCCCACCGAGGGCAAATTCTTTGACCTGTTCAATCAGCACGCGGAGCTGTGCGTCAAAGGCGCGAAAGAAATGGTGGGCCTGATGTCCAATTTCGACGACCTGGAGAACCGCACCCACGCCATCGAGAGCATCGAGAAGCAGGCCGACAAGATCACCTACGCCACGGTGGACCTGCTGCACAAGACTTTCATCACGCCGATCGACCGCGACGACATCCACAAGCTGATCACCCGCCAGGACGACATCCTCGACCTGCTGGAAGACGCCGCGCAGACCGTGTCGCTGTACGACCTGCATTCGGTCACGCCGGAGGCCAAGCGCCTGGCCGAGCTGGTGCTGGCCTGCGCCGAGAAGGTCAAGGAAGCGGTGGCGCTGCTGCACAACATGGACAACGCGCGCCAGATCGTCAGCATCTGCGAAGAGATCGACCGCCTGGAGTCGGACGCCGACCACGTGATGCGCGCCGCCATGTCCAAACTGTTCCGCGACGAGCCGGACGTGCGCAACCTGATCAAGATGAAGGCGATCTACGAAATTCTGGAAACCGTCACCGACCGTTGCGAGGATGTGGCCAACATCATCGAAGGCATCATCGTCGAAAACGCGTAATCGAGAGCGGTACAGAACATGCATACCTTACAAATCAGTATCTACGTCCTGGGGCTGTTGATTTTCCTGGCGTTGATATTTGACTTCATGAACGGCTTCCACGACGCCGCCAACGCGATCGCGACCGTGGTCTCGACCGGCGTGCTGAAACCGCAGACGGCGGTGGCGATGGCGGCGCTGTTCAATTTCGTCGCCATCTTCGTGGTCGGCCTGCACGTGGCTGGCACGGTGGGCAAGGGCACCATCGATCCCGGCATCGTCGACCAGTACGTGATCTTCGGCGCGCTGAGCGGGGCCATCGTGTGGAACCTGTTCACCTGGTATTACGGCATTCCGTCCTCGTCCTCGCACGCGCTGATCGGCGGCCTGGTGGGCGCGGCGGTGGCCAAGTCGGGTACCAGCGCGCTGGTCGGCGGCGGCCTGTGGAAGACCGTGCAGTGGATCGTGCTGTCGCCACTGATGGGCTTCGTGTTCGGCTCCATCATCATGCTGATCGTGTCGTGGATCTTCGTGCGCTCGACCCCGCGCCGCGTGGACAAATGGTTCCGCCGCCTGCAGTTGCTGTCGGCCGCGTCGTACAGCCTGGGGCACGGCGGCAACGACGCGCAGAAGACCATCGGCATCATCTGGATGCTGCTGATCGCGGTTGGCCAGGTGCCGGCGGACGGCGCCGAGCCGCCGCTGTGGGTCATCGTGGCCTGCTATGGCGCGATCTCGTTCGGCACCCTGTTCGGCGGCTGGCGCATCGTCAAGACCATGGGCCAGAAGATCACCAAGCTGAAGCCGGTGGGCGGCTTCTGCGCCGAGAGCGGCGGCGCGCTGACCCTGCTGATCGCCTCGCACTTCGGCGTGCCGGTATCGACCACCCACACCATCACCGGCGCGATCGTCGGCGTCGGCTCGGCGCAGAAGATGTCGGCGGTGCGCTGGGGCGTGGCCGGCAACATCGTCTGGGCCTGGATCTTCACCATCCCCGCCTCGGCCTTCGTGGCCGCGCTGGCGTGGTGGGTCGGACACCACATCATGTAAAGCAAGGGCGCCCCGTCGCCCTTTTTTATTGGGCTTGATATGCCGCAAACCGGCGGCCCGGGCACCGGTGTTTGATGGGTCTTCCAGGAGGAGATCATGGATAACGCCGACATGCCGTGGGAATCGATCGCGCAGCGCATTTTGATATTGCGTGGCCAAAAGGTTTTGCTGGATTCTGATTTGGCTGTTTTGTACGGGGTGGAAACTAAACGGCTTAACGAACAGGTGCGCCGCAATCGCGAGCGCTTCCCATGCCGAAGAGCTCGCTAGTTTGAGGTCGCATTTTGCGACCTCAAACCGCGGCGGACGCCGATATGTTCCGCTGGCATTTACGGAGCATGGTGCAATCATGGTGGCTACGGTATTGAAATCCCCCAGAGCGGCAGAAGTTTCGGTTTATGTGGTTCGCGCCTTTGTGCAACTGCGCGGACTGTTGGCAAGCCACCAGGAGCTGGCGCAAAAGCTGGCCGAGCTGGAGGCGACCACCGCCAATCTGTCGGCCAGGCACGAATCATTCGCCCGGCAGCTGGCGCAGGTAATTGAAGCCATCCGCTTGCTGACCGCCGCGCCGCCCGTGTCTGAAAAGCGGCCGATAGGCTACCTGGTCGACCACGGCAAACCATAATTGTCGGGCTGCGTTAAAATCGGCACTCATCTTGAGGGAGTAAATGATGGCGATCGATTTCGCGAGCCTGCGGCAATTGGCCGAGCAATCAGCGGCGACT
This sequence comes from Duganella callida, assembly GCF_004614165.1. Classification (GTDB taxonomy): domain Bacteria; phylum Pseudomonadota; class Gammaproteobacteria; order Burkholderiales; family Burkholderiaceae_D; genus Rugamonas; species Rugamonas callida. The sequence goes on from NZ_SPVG01000185.1 coordinate 61,580, forward strand.
AGCAAACCATGCAGCTGCGCCGATGCGCGCATGCTGGCCTGGCAGCCCATGCCGCTGGCGCTGGAACTGGAGCTGGAGCAGTTTGAAGAAGTCGGCACGCTGGTGGAAGACCCGTTCGACGAGCCGACCTTCAAGGAATACCATCCCGGCGCCACCCGCCTCGACAGCGACGACGCCCCGATCGCGCCGCGCTACTATCCCGCCAACCGCAGCCAGCTGCTGCGCTGCGTAAAATGCGGCCGCCACTACCTGCGCTACACCGAGGGCGGCGGCTACTTCACCGAGCTACGCATCCGCGCCCTGCAGCCGCACCTGCTGGCGGATGCCTGAAGAGTCGGCTCTGACCCCGATGGGCTATTGCTACGCTGCCGCGCCATGCCGTAGACTAATCAAATATTAATATTGAGTTTTTGCACATGGCCGACCTGTACAGCACACCGCCCGCTCACGACCAGGAATGGGATGCCGGCGATCTCGCTTGCGGCGAGCTGGTGCTGGAATTGCGCCGCCGCGTGCGTGCCGCGCCGGGGCAGGTGTTCAAGGTGATCGCGCTCGATCCCGGCGCGCCTTCGGACTTGCCGGCCTGGTGCGGCATGACCGGCCATCAGCTCATCGCCCAGGATCTCGACGCCAAGGCCTACTGGATTCGCGCCAAGTCCTGACTTTTCGACCGTCCCACCCTAGGAGATATCATGTCCGGAAAATTTCTCGTCAACCTCACCAGCGGTCTCGATAACACCGACAAGGCCACCGTCGCCTTCGTGGTGGCCAACGCCGCTGTCGCCTCCGATAAGGAAGTGGTGGTGTTCCTGTCCACCGAAGCCGTACGCCTGTCGCAACTGGGCGTGGCCGATGCGGTCCACGAAGAAGGCTTCGCGCCGCTGAAAGAGCTGATGACCAACTTCGCCGCCGCCGGCGGCCGCATGTTCGTCTGCTCGCCATGCTTCAAGAAGCGTGCGCTCGATGAAAACGCGCTGGTCCCCGGCGCGGCCGTGGTCGGCGGTGCCAAGCTGGTCGAGTTCATGACCACCAGCGAATGCCCGAGCGTCAGCTACTAATCGATAAGGAATAACATGACCGCACCCAAACGCCGCCAACTCATCAGGGCCGGCGCGCTGGCCGCCGTGGCGCTGAGCAGCGCCGCACCGGTGTTCGCGCAAACCAAACGCAAGCTGCGCTTCGGCGTCGGCCCGCTGCTGCCGACCGCGGAAGACACCAAGAAAGCCTACAACGCCTTCTTCGCCCATCTGGCCAAGGAGCTGGGCGTCGATTATGAACTGCACGCCACCACCGACTGGGCCGGCATGGCCGTCGCCATGGGCTCGGGCCAGCTGGACCTGGCGTGGATGGGGCCATGGGGTTACATCATCGCCAACAACAGCACCGGTTGCACCGCGCTGGCCACCGTCAAGTACGACGAAAAGCCGATCTACCACGCGATCATCATCGGCAAGCCGGACCTGAAGGTGAACAAGTTCCCCGACGATACCAAGGGCCTGAGCATCTCCTTCGCCGACGTCGGCTCGACCTCCGGCTGGCTGATCCCGAGCTGGTATGCCAAGGAGGTATGGAAGATCGATCCCAAGACCTACTGGAAATACAGCGAGGGCGCGACCCACGGCGCCAATGAAATGGCGGTGCAGGCGGGCCAGGCCGACATGGCCACCGACTTCGACCGCAACCGCAATGCGATGATCGAATCGGGCAAGGTCAAGCCGAACGCCAACAAGATCCTGTGGACCTCGGACCCGCTGCCGAACGACGCCATCGCCGTGCCCAAGGGCACCGCACCGGCGCTGATCGCGCAGATCCAGAAGATCCTGACCTCGATCACCGTCGAGCAGGCCAAAACGCTGCTGCCTAACCACTACACCGGTTTCGTCGCCGCCACGCACGCCGACTATGCCTCGATCGAAAAAGCCGGCCTTGCGCTGGGCAAGCTGAAGAAGGCCTGATGTGAGCAAGCCGCCGTCGACGGCGGGCAGCGCGGCGGACGCAGTGCAGGCCGCGCTGCAACGCCAGCTGGCCGCGCGCGCCAGCCCCGCCCGCCGGCTGCGTCTGGCGGCCATCCTCATCGTGCTGGCCGCCGTGTATGGCCTGTGCTGGCGCTACGCCCAGGTGGATTTGTTCAAGCTGGCGCAAGGTCTGCCCAAGCTGGGCCACTGGCTGGCGCAAGCCTGGCCGCTGACGCTGGCCGAATTGCCGCTGTTCGCCGAACGCATGGGCGAAACGATGGCGATGGCGCTGCTCGGTACCACCGTCGCCGCGCTGCTGGCGCTGCCGATGGCGGTGCTGGCCAGCCGCAATATCACGCCGTTCCCGCAACTGTATTACCCGGCGCGCTGGCTGCTGAATGGCTTGCGCGGCATCGATTCCTTCGTGTTCGCGCTGCTGTTCGTGGCGGCCGTCGGCCTGGGGCCGTTCGCCGGCGTGCTGGGCATCGCGCTGCACACCTGGGGCAGCGCCGCCAAGCTGTTCGCCGACCATATCGAAAACGCCGGCACCGGCCCGCTGGAGGCGGTGCGCAGCACCGGCGCCGCGCGCATGACGGCCATCGTCTACGCGTTGCTGCCGGACCTGCTGCCGGTGCTGCTGTCCACCACCCTGTTCTGGTGGGAGTTCAACGTGCGCGCCTCCACCGTGCTGGGCGTGGTCGGCGCCGGCGGCATCGGCCTGGAACTGAAGAACAGCATGGATCTGCTGGACTTCTCGCGCCTGTTTACCATCATCGCGCTGATCCTGATCGTGGTGACGCTGCTGGACCAGATCAGCGGCTGGCTGAGAAAGAAGCTGGTATGACGCCGCTGTTCGAAGTGCACCATGCGCGCAAGAGCTACGCCGGCCGCGTGGCGCTGGACGACGCCAGCTTCCGCCTCGCGCGCGGCGAGATGCTGGCGGTGCTCGGTTCCAGCGGCGCCGGCAAGACCACCTTGTTCCGCTGTCTGGCCGGCCTGGCGACGCTGGACGCCGGCAACGCGCTGCTGCATGGCGAGGACGTGGCGCGCCTGCGCGGCCGCCAACGCCGCCGCATCGCAGTCGTATTCCAGCAATTCAATCTGGTCAACCGTCTGAGCGCACTGGATAACGTGCTGGCCGGCCGCCTCGGTTATGTGCCGGCCTGGCGCGGCTGGCTGCGCCGCTTCAGCCGCGACGACATCCGCCTCGCGCTCGAATGCCTGGACCGCGTCGGCCTGCTCGACCACGCCGGCCAGCGCGCCGATGCGCTGTCCGGCGGCCAGCAGCAGCGCGTGGCGATCGCGCGCGCACTGGCGCAGCAGCCCGACCTGATCATCGCCGATGAGCCGGTGGCCAGCCTCGACCCGCACACCGGCGCCGGCATCATGGCGCTGCTGTCGTCCATCTGTCATGATGGCGCAGGTGGCATCGCGGTGATCTGCAGCCTGCACCAGCCGGAACTGGCGCGCCGTCATGCCGACCGCATCGTCGGCCTGCGCGCCGGCCGCATCGCGTTCGATGTGGCGGCGGCCGATTGCGCCGAATCGGCGCTGCAGCAACTGTACGGCGGCGCCAGTCTCGCCGCCTGAAACAAACGGAGAATTCCATGACCAGTCCCTTCATTTACCCGCAGCAGCCCGACGTCAGCTTTGACGGCGGCGATCTCGATTGCGGCAACGGCCTGCTGCTGCTGATACGCCGCCACATCGATCCGCTCGAGCGCGGCGGCCTGCTGGAGATACGTTCCACCGAGATCTCGGTGGACGAAGATCTGCCGGCCTGGTGCCGCATGACCGGCAACGAGCTGGTGTCCTTTCTGAAGGAAGGCAGGCAGCGCAGCTTCCTGGTCTGCAAGGGCCAGCTGAATGAGCGCCGCGCGCCGTCCGCGCCGCAGCCGGCGCAGCGCGGCGGCATCGAGCTGGTGTCGGTCAAGCCGCTGACGGTGTTCCCGGCACCGGCGCCCGCAGCGGCGATCCGGCCGCTGTCGGTGATGGGTATCGGCAGCTGGCCGCGGCCACGCTGGATGCTGCAGGCGGTGCACGAGCACATGGAAGGGCGCCTCGACGAAGCGGCTTTCCACGCCACCGCCGACGACGCGGTCAGCCTGGCCATCAACGCCCAGCTGCGCGCCGGCGCGGACGTGGTCAGCGACGGCGAGCAGCGCCGCGACAGCTATTCCAGCTTCGTCGCCTCGCGCCTCGACAATTGCCAGCTGATTCCATTGACCGACCTGCTGCCGCTGGTCGACGATCCCGAGGAATTCGAACGCGAACTGCGCGCGCTGGACGTGCCGGCCGGCGATGTGCGCCATCCGGCGGTCTTCGGTCCGCTGGGCCGCAGCCGCGGCATCGCCGTGCACGAGGTGGATTATGCGCGCGCGCTGACCCGGGCGCCGGTCAAGGTGGCGCTGCCCGGCCCATACCTGCTGACGCGCACCATGTGGATGGAATGTATCTCCGACCGCGCCTACGACAACCGCGAAGACCTGGCGCGCGATATCGTGCGCGTGCTGCGCGAGGAGATCGCCTGCCTGCTCGCCTCCGGCGCGGCGCTGGTGCAGCTGGATGAGCCGGTGCTGTCGGAAGTGGTGTTCAGCGGTCCCGCCACGCAGCGCAGCTTCATGTGCGGCGCCTTGTCGGAGAAGGGCGACAGCGCGGTGGAACTGGCGTTCGCGCGCGACCTGGTGAACGCCGTGGTGGCCGGCTTCCCGCGCGAGCGCATCGCGCTGCATATGTGCCGCGGCAACTGGACCGCCGACGAATCCAAGGCGCTGTCGGGCAACTACAAGCCGCTGGTCGATACGCTGGGCCAGATGAAGGTCGGCACCCTGTTCCTGGAACTGTGCACGCCGCGCGCGGGCGAGATGGAGATCCTGACCTCGCTGCCGGACGACATCCGCATCGGCGTCGGCGCCTGCAACCAGAAGCACGCGCACGTGGAAACCGTCGACCACGTGGTGGCCCACGCCGAGCATGCGATCCAGCTGTTCGGCGCCCGGCGCGTGCTGCTGACGCCGGACTGCGGCTTCGCCACCTTTGCCGACAATCCGCTCAACTCGGCCGCGGTGGCGGAAGCCAAGCTGGCGGTACTGGCGCAGGCCGCACGCATCCTGCGCGAGCGCCACGGTGTCTGACATGGACGCCCGGTTGGTGATCCTGCTGGAACGCGCCGCCACGGTGCCGGAGGCGCAGGCGGCGCTGCGCTATGCCGTCACGGCCGCCGCCATGGACGTGGCGGTTGAAGTGCACGCGGTCGGCGCCTCGGTGGCGTTGCTGCGCCGGGATCACGCCGATGCGGACTGGCGGTCGGCGCTGGACGAACTGCTGGAGCTGGGCGCGCAGCTGTACGCCTGCCCGCACGCGCTGGCGGGGCAGGGCATGCGTCCGGAAGACCTGCGCGACGACGTGGCGGGCGTGCGCGGCGCGGCGTCGCTGCTGGCGGCCGGGCTGGCGCCGGGTGGCCGCTTCATGGTGTTCTGAGGCCATGCGTAACAAGCGTTATTCCCGTCGCCAGCATTACCTCGAAACGATCCTGAACGTGGCCTTGCTGGGCGGCCACGTGTCGGCGCTGACTTATCATCTGGGCCTGCATGGACGGCTAGGTGTCACGCGCCACACGCTGGCGTTGCCGCCGGAGCGCCGCCTGTCGCAGCCGCTGAAGATCGCCTTTGCCTCCGACCTGCACGCCGGCCCCGCCACCCATAAACGGATTTTCGACGACCTGTTCGCCGCCATCGCCGCCGAGCAGCCGGATTTGCTGCTGCTGGGCGGCGATTTCGTGACCGGGCCGGCACGCCACGTGCGGCAGCTGTGTCCCGGCCTGGCGGCCTGCAATCCGCCGCTCGGCAAGTTCGGCGTGCTGGGCAACCATGACCTGTCCACCGATGAGGTGCTGATCACGCGCCTGTTCGAGCAAGCCGGCGTGCGCATGCTGGTCAACCAGGCACACGCGCTGCCGGCGCCGTTCGCGCGGGTGTCGGTGTGCGGCATGGACGATCCCTGGACGGGCGAGCCCGATGGCGCGGCCACCTTCGCCGGCGCCGCCGACGTGCGCGTGCTGCTGATGCATGCGCCGGACGGCCTGCTGATGCTGAACGGCCAGCGCTTCGACCTGGGCTTCGCCGGCCACACGCACGGCGGCCAGATCGCACTGCGCGACGGCACGCCGCTGCACATGCCGCACGGACCCTTGTGCCGCCCCTATCACTACGGACGTTTCCCGCTGCGGGACAACGGCGAGCTGATCGTCAGCCGCGGCGTCGGTTGCAGCGGTATCCCGGTGCGCATCAACGCCGATCCGGAACTGGTGATCTGCACTGTGCAATAATCACCGCATGAGGTTCGGGAAGGAGCTGACATGAACAAGCGCGCCTTACTGGTCATGCTGATGCCCGTTCTGGCGCACGCCGGCGGCCAGTTGGACATGGATGACGATGTGCCGGCGAAATTCGCGCTGCCACCGGGTGTGCGTCTGCTGGCCGACCAGTCATACGGCGCCGATCCGCGCCAGCGTTACGATGTCTATGCGCCCGCCCATGCCGAGCGTGCGCGGGTGATCTTCATGGTGCACGGCGGCGCCTGGCGCGGCGGCGACAAGGCCAGTGCGCAGGTGGTGCAGAACAAGGTACTGCACTGGACCGCGCGCGGCGTCATCGTCGTCTCCGTCAATTACCGCATGCTGCCCGCCGCCAGCGTGGCGACGCAGGCCGAGGATGTGGCGGGCGCCCTGGCGGCGGCGCAGGCCAATGCCGCGGCATGGGGCGGCGACCGCGCCGGATTCGTGCTGATGGGGCATTCGGCCGGCGCGCATCTGGTGGCGCTGCTGGCCTCCGCACCGGTGCTGGCAACCGCGCGCGGCGCGTCGCCGTGGCTGGGCACCGTGGCGCTGGACAGCGCGGCGATGGACGTCGGCGCGCTGATGGCGCAGCGTCACTTCCCTTTCTACGATCGTGTTTTCGGCGGCGATGTCGTCTACTGGAACAGTGTCTCGCCGCTGGCCCAGCTCAAGGCCGGCGGCGCGCCGCTGCTGGCGGTGTGTTCCACGCGCCGTAGCGATTCCTGTCCGCAGGCGCAAGCCTATGCCGGCCGCGCCAGCGCGCTCGGCATGCGGGTGCAGGTGCTGCCGCAAAATCTGACCCACCGCCAGATCAACCAAAACCTCGGCCAGCCGGGCGCCTATACCGATGCGGTGGACGCCTTCATCGCCAGCCTGCGCTAACACAGGCGGCGGCCGCGCACGATAGCTGTCGGCCTGGTCCTACACGGGCATGCTCCCGGCGCTGCTTACGTGCAGGTCAACGGAAGAGCACAATGCCGGCTGTATCAAGAACCAAGCCAGAATATGAAAATCATCGACCAACGTTTTCTCGATTGCGATAACCGCTACTCCACCTTGCCTTGCCTGCTCGGCATCGTGGAAGTGGACGACGCCCCGCCGGCGGCGCTGCGCGCGCTCGATCGCCGTCTGTACGCGCTGCTGCCCGGCGTGAAGGACCAACGCGCGCTGGTGGGCCTGCGCTGCAACGATGTGCCGCAACTGGTGCAGACGGTGCAGCAGGTGGCGCTGGAACTGCGCCGCATCGCCTTCAATGAGGTCTCGATCGGCTTCGTCGGCGTGGTGCCGCATATGCAGCGCCGCTACCGCCTGGTGCTGCCGTACAGTGTGAAGAACGCCGCGGCGCCGGCGCTGAAGATGGCGACGCAGCTGGTGGATGCCCTGCTCAAGGGCCGTTCGTTCAATCTGCAAGCCGCCATTGCGCGCCTGCGCGCGCTGGCGGACCGGCGCAGCCAACCGCGCCAGCATCTGGTGCAAAGCGCCCGTAGCGCGCTGTCCGCGCTGGGCGACAAGGCGCGCCGTGCGGCGCGTGTCCGCTTGCTCGGCGCGGCGCTGCAACGAAGCTGCGGTTTTTTCGAAACGGCCGCTTAGGCCAGTTCCACTTCCATGCCCTCGTAGGCCAGTAGTACCTTCAGATCGCCCAGCACCGCCGCATGGCGGGCCATGACGTCCGCGAACACGGCTTCCAGCTCGTCGTCGCTGCGGGTCGGTTCGTGGTGGGTGCAGTACAGTGCCCTGGCGCCGGTCCGCAGCGCCAGCGCAAAGGCGGAATCGAAGGTGCCGTGCCCCCAGCCCTGCTTGGCCGGATACTCTTCGCGCGTATAGGAACAATCCACAATCAGGGCATCGACGCCGCGCACCACCTCATCGATGGCGGCGCTGCGTTCGGCCATCCATTCGGCGTACGCCGCGTGCTCGGGATGATCGGCCGGGTAGATGTTGTAGTGCGGCTCGTGGTCGCCGGTGAAGAACAGCGAGCGGCCGTTGCACTCGATGCGGTAGCCCAGGTTGATCACCGGGTGGTTCATCATCACGTTGCGCACCGTGGCGTCGCCGACGACGATGGTCTGGTTGACTTCCAGCGTGCGGTATTCGATGGTGGCGTCCATCTGCGTTTCGCTGACGGGAAAGTAGCTGTTTTGCAACTGCACGCCCATCACGTGCTCGATACCGTTGCCGGTGTCGGGATCGGTCACGCCATGCAGGCGCACCCGGCTGTCCCGAATGAACAGCGGTGTGAAGAACGGCAGGCCGTGGATGTGATCCCAATGGCTGTGGGAAATGAAAATGTTGGCGTGGATAGGCCGGGCCTTGTTCTGGATCAGCGCCTGCGCCAGGGAGAAAATACCGGTGCCGCCGTCCAGCACGATCAGGGTATCGTCGTCGGTCCGTACTTCAATGCAGGTGGTGTTGCCGCCGTAACGCGCCGTACGCGGACCGGGGGAGGGGATGGAACCACGCACGCCCCAAAATTTAAATTTCATGCTGATCCCTGGTATTTGCTCTTTTTTCTTCTGTTGCCGCATTGCTCACAGCCGATGATAGCTTTTTTTTCTCCGGCAGGGCAAACCCGACGCAATTTTGCTGCACCCCGACATTTCTCGGTGTACAACAGCTTATGCTCCAGTTAAACTCTGCCCTTGCGCGCTCGCAAACTGCGGGCCACATCGACAGGTATTAAAACTGCAACCATGCAAGAGTTGAACCAAACCCAGATTGCCGAGCGCCTGGACCAGCTGACCGAGCTCAGCGTACAGCTCGGCAGCGACCACGACAAGGATTTGCTGCTGGAGCGCATCCTCACCGTGGCCAAGCGCATGACCAACGCCGACGGCGGCACGCTGTACCGCCCCAGCGAGGACAAGCGGCAGCTGGAGTTCCAGATCCTCATCAACGACACGCTGAACACCCATCAGGGCGGTTCAAGCGGCGCGCCGGTCACGGCCGGCCCGGTGCCGCTGTACGACGAGCACGGCGAGCGCAACCTGTCGGCGGTGGCGGCCTATGCCGCGCATTTCGGCCTGTCGGTCAACATCGAGGATGTGTACAAGGCCGACGTGTTCAACTTCTCCGGCATGGTCAAGTTCGATCAGCTGCGCGGCTACCATTCGCAATCGTTCCTGACGGTGCCGATGAGCGACCACGAGGGCGAACTGGTCGGCGTGCTGCAGCTGATCAATTCCAAGGACAGCGACACCGGCGAGATCCGCGCCTTCACCCAGACCGACCAGCGCTTCATCGAGGCGCTGGCGGCGCAGGCGGCGGTGGCGCTGACCCACCAGCGCCTGATCGCCCAGCTGGAGGAGCTGCTGGAATCGCTGGTCAACCTGATCAACATCGGCATCGATGAAAAATCGCCGTACACCGGCCGCCACTGCCAGTTCGTGCCCGAGCTCACCATGATGCTGGCCGAGGCGGTGCACAACACCAGCACCGGCCCGCTGGCCGATTTCAGCATGACCGACGCCGACCGCAAGGAGTTGTGGCTGGCCGGCCTGCTGCACGATTGCGGCAAGATCACCACGCCGGTGCACGTGGTCGACAAGGCCACCAAGCTGGAAACCATCTATGACCGCATCGGCACCGTCGACACGCGCTTCGAAGTGCTGCTGCGCGATGCCGAAATCGCCGCGCTGAAACGCAAGCTGCAGCCGGGCGCCGACGCCGCCGCCATCGACGCCGAACTGGCGCAGCTGCAGCAGACGCTGCGCGCCGAGCGCGATTTCATCCGCCAGGCCAACGTCGGCGGCGAGGGCATGAAGCCGGAAGACCAGGAGCGCGTGCGCGCCATCGGCCGGCGCCGCTGGACCGGTCCGGACGGCGTCGAGCGCGATTTCTTCAGCGACGACGAGCTGCTCAACCTGACCATCCGCTTCGGCACCCTGACCGATGACGAGCGCAAGGAAATCAACAACCATATCGTGATGACCATCAGGATGCTGGAGGCGCTGCCGTGGCCCAAGCACCTGAAGAACGTGCCGGAATACGCCGGCGGCCACCACGAGCGCATGGATGGCAAGGGTTATCCGCGCGGGCTGACCAAGGAACAGATGTCGGTGCAGGCGCGGGTGATGGCGATCGCCGACATCTTCGAGGCGCTGACCGCCAAGGACCGGCCGTACAAGAAGGGCAAGAAGCTGTCCGAATCGCTGCGCATCCTGGGCAACTTCGCGCTCAACGGCCATATCGATCCCGACCTGTTCGACATCTTCATCCGCAACAAGATCTACCTGGAATTCGCCCACAAGAACATGGACGAAAAACAGATCGACGCGATCGACGAATCGCAGATCCCCGGCTATACACCTTAAGGAGCGCGCGTGCCCCTGATACGATCGCATTGGACCCGGCCGTTCAGGAAGTATGGCGCGCGCTGGTCGCTCGGCTTGTTGTTGACCGCGCTGGCGCTGGCGCAGGTATCGGGCGCTGTGCGCATCGATGCCATCGAGCGCATGGACACCTTCTTCGCCGACCTGCGCATGCGGTTGGTGAAGCCGGTGCTGGACCCGCGCATCGTGATCGTCGACATCGATGAGAAAAGCATCGCCGAAATCGGCCACTTCCCCTGGAACCGCAAGGTGGTGGCCAGGCTGGTGTCGCAGCTGACCGGACATTACGGCGTGGCGGCGGCCGGCTTCGACATCGTGTTTTCCGAGGCCGACAACACCTCCGGCTACGATGTGCTGGACAGCCTGGCCAGCCACGAGATGAAGGACGTCGGCGGCTTCCGCGCGCGCGTGGAAGCGATGAAGCAGCAGCTCGATTACGACGGCCTGCTGGCCGCCGCGCTGGAAGATCAGCCAGTGGTGCTGGGCTATAACGTCGCCCAGGACCAGCGCAAGGGCGAGCTGCCGGCGCCGTTCTTCAAGGTCGATGACCTGAACGGGCGCGAGCTGCCGGCGGTGACTTACAGCGGCTACCTGGGCAACCTGGAGCGGTTGCAGTCGGCGGCCGCCACCGGCGGCATCTTCACCGCCTTGCCCGATCCGGACGGCATCCTGCGCCACACGCCGCTGTTGATGCGCATCGGCGACGGCTATTATCCGACGCTGTCGCTGGCGACGGCCGCGGTGGCGCTGCAGGCGCGCGCCATCGTGCCGCGCTGGGACACCAACGTGGCCGACATGTCGGCGCGCGAACGCGCCAACGGCGCGCTCGATACGCTGCTGATGTTCGTCGGCCAGCAGAAGATGGGCATGCCGATCCAGGTCGGCGAAAATCTCACCAACCTGATCGAATTCCGCGGCACCGGCGGCCCGGCGGGCGGCGCCTTCCCGTATGTGTCGGCGGCCGACGTGCTGGCCGGCCGCGTGAAGAAGGAAGCGCTGGCCGACCGCATCGTCCTGATCGGCACCACCGCGCCGGGCCTGCTGGACCTGCGGGCGACGCCGGTGAACAGTGCCTATCCCGGGGTGGAGGTGCACGCCAACATGATCAAGTCCATCCTCGACCACAGCTTCAAGGTGCGGCCCGATTATGCCGACGGCATCGAAGGCTTGCAGGTGGTGCTGGCCGGCGGCGTGCTGGCGCTGGCGCTGGCGGTGCTGTCGCCGCTGCCGTCGATCCTGCTGGCGGCGGCGCTGGCGGCGGCGGTGTTCGGCTTCAATTACTGGAGCTACACCGGCATGGACTGGGTGCTGAAGATGGCGATGACGCTGGTGCTGATCGCCGCCGTGTTCGTGCTGAACGTCGCCTGGGGCTACTTCTTCGAAGTGCGGCGCAACCGCGGCCTGGTGTCGCGCTTCGGCGAATACGTGGCGCCCGAGCTGGTGGCGCAGATGGCCGAAAATCCCGAGCAGTACAACATGGATGGCGAGAGCCGCGAGCTGACCGTGATGTTCGTCGACGTGCGCGGCTTCACCACCATTTCGGAAGGGCTGACGCCCAAGCAGCTGCGCGAATACATCAACCTGTATCTGACCGCCATGTCGGAAGACATCCGCAGCGCGCACCAGGGCACGCTGGACAAATACATCGGCGACGCGGTCATGGCGTTCTGGGGCGCGCCGGTGGCGTTCAGCGACCACGCCAGCCGCGGCGTCGCCACCTCGCTGCTGATGCAGGCTTCCGCGCAGCGTCTGAATCAGGACTTCCTGGCGCGCGGCTGGCCCGAGCTGAAGATCGGCATCGGCCTGAACTCGGGCCTGATGCACGTCGGCGACATGGGCTCCAACATCCGCCGCGCCTACACGGTGATGGGCGACGCGGTCAACCTCGGTTCGCGGCTGGAGGGGATCACCAAGGTGTACGGCGTCGGCATCGCGGTGGGCGAGGCGACGCGCGCGGCGGCGCCGGAATTCACTTACCGCGAACTGGACCTGGTGCGCGTCAAGGGCAAGAACGAGCCGGTGGCGATCTTCGAGCCGCTGGCGCTGGCGCGCGACACCGACCAGGCGACCCTGGACGAGGTGGCGCGCTGGCATGCCGCGCTGGCCGCCGTGCGCGCGCAGCGCTGGGATGAGGCCGACGCCATGCTGGCTGAGTTGCGGGCGCTGGCGCCGCAGCGCGGCCTGTACCAGCTGTATGTCGGGCGCATCGCCCATTACCGCGCGCATCCGCCCGGCGACCAGTGGGATGGCGTGACCACGTTCGAGACCAAGTAATGCCAGATTGTTAAATTTGACGGCCGTCCAACTGCCGCAAAATTCCAACAGAAGAGGCCGCCAGTCGCGGAATTTCGTGGCATTTTGGGCAAACCCCGATTAGAATTTGTAAAACAAAAGTTTCCTGACGGCTAAACTCATCCGCCGGCACGCTGCCCGCACGGACGGCGACATACCTATCCGCCCCTGCTAGAGGAAGTCGTTATGAAAGCACCTGATCAGTTGCGCCGCAAAGCCATGGCCGTGCTGGTCGCCGCCTGCTACGGCGGCGCCCACGCCGCGCCGGTCAACCCCAGCGTGGTCGCGGGACAGGCCAGCTTCAGCCAGCAAGGCAAGGTTTACAGCGTCACCAACACGCCCAACACCATCATCAACTGGCAGGGCTTTTCCATCGGCGCGGACGAGGTCACGCGCTTCATCCAGCAGAGCGCGGACAGCAAGGTGCTGAACCGCATTACCGGACAAGACCCCAGCGTCATTCTCGGCTCGCTGCAATCGAACGGCAAGGTATTCCTGATCAACCCGAATGGCGTGCTGTTCGGCGCCGGCGCGCGCGTGGATGTCGGCGGGCTGGTGGCATCCAGCCTGAACCTGTCGAATGCGGATTTCCTGGCCGGTAAAAACAACTTCAGCGGCGATGCCGGCGCGGGCAAGGTCAGCAATCAGGGCGCCATCACCACGCCGGCCGGCGGCCGCATCTTCCTGGTGGCACCGGCGGTGGAAAACAGCGGCATCCTCTCGGCGCCAAATGGCGACGTGGTGCTGGCGGCCGGCCACAGCGTACAGCTATTCGATTCGGCCGATCCGAATGTGCAGGTGGTGGTGTCCTCGCCCGCCGATCAGGCCTTGAACCTGGGACAGATCGTGGCGCAGGGGGGACGCGTGGGCGTGTACGGCGCCCTGGTCAACCAGCGCGGCACGATTAACGCCAACAGCGCGGTGCGCGGCGAGAACGGCAAGATCGTGCTGAAAGCCAGCGGCACCACGCTGGTGGAGGCGGGCAGCAGCACCACGGCCACTGGCGCCAATCTGAACACCGGTGGCGATATCCGTGTGCTCGGTACACAAGTCGGCGTGACCGGCGACGCGGTGGTGGACGCCAGCGGTGCGGCCGGCGGCGGCACGGTGCTGGTCGGCGGCGATTATCAGGGCAAGAATGCGGCGGTCATGAACGCCCGGCAGAGCTATGTGGGCAAGGACGCGGTGCTGCGCGCCGACGCCATCCAGAGCGGCGACGGCGGCACGGTGGTGGTGTGGAGCGACCAGGCCACGCAGGTGTTCGGCGCCATCTCGGCGCGCGGCGGCGCGGGCGGCGGCAATGGCGGCCAGGTCGAGACGTCCGGTCACTATCTGAACATGCTGGGCACGGTCGACACGCGCTCGGCCAAAGGCGCCAACGGCATGCTGTTGCTGGACCCCAGCGATGTCTACATTTCGCTGGACAGCGCCACCGCCACCGCGGCCGGCATGATCGGCAGCGCCAGCCTGGCCGACAATCTGGGCACTTTCCTCGAGACCGGTGCGGTGCACGATTCGCTGTTACTGAGCAGCGTGCTGCAGACGGCGCTGTCGACCACCAATGTCACGGTCAGCACCAGCAACGCCAGCGGCACCGGTGCCGGCAATATCAAGGTGCTGAGCCCTCTGCTGTGGACCTCCGCGCGCAGTCTGACGCTGCAGGCCGATGGCGATATCGCGCTCGGCGCCAGCATCAATGCAGGCAACGGCAATCTGAGCATGAGCGCCGGTGGCGCCATCGTGCAGACGACCAGTCCGATCGACGCGCTGACCGTCAACAACCTGAGTGCCCTTTCGGCCGGCAGCATCACGCTGGACAACAATGGCAATAGCATACTCGGGACAGCGTCACTGGTCTCGAACGGCGGCGATGTGCGCGTGACGGCGGCCAATCTGAACCTGGGCGCCAGTGCGGCCGCGGGCGCGCTCACGGCCACCGCCAGCGGCAGCGACCTGACGGTCAACGGCGCGCTCGCGGCGCAGAGCGTGCGCCTGACGGCGCAGCGCGATATCGCGCTGCAATCGTCACTGATTACCGGCGGTGACTTTTCACTGAGCACGGCGGGCAGCATCACGGCGACGGGCAGTGTGGCGGTGGGCGGCCAGTTCGCGCTGCAAAGCGGCAACTGGACGCAGAACAGCAGTGTGCTGCCGTCCTTCAGCGCGACGGATTTTCAGCTGAATGGCGGCACTTTCCTGCGCGTGCAGGGCGGCAGCGGCAGTTCGGCGTCGCCTTATCAGCTGGCGGACGTGTTCGGTCTGCAGGGCGTGGCGACGCTGGCCAACGCCAACGCCTATGTGCTGAACAACGATATCGACGCCAGCGGCACGCTGCACTGGACCGGCGGCTTCAGGCCCATCGCCGCGGCGGGCTATAACGGCGTGTTCGATGGCGCCGGTCACGCCATCAGCGGGCTCACCATCGATCGCGCCGGCGAGTCCTATGTCGGCCTGTTCTCGCAACTGGCGAGCGGCACCATCGAAAACCTGAATCTGCAAGGCGTCAGCGTGACCGGTTACAGCGGCGTCGGCGGGCTGGTCGGACTGGTGGCGGACGGCGGCCATATCAGCAATGTCGGCGTCAGCGGCCAGGTCAGCGGCGTCGGCGATACCGGCGGCTTGGCCGGGCGCAACGGCGGACTGATCGCGGGCAGTCACAGTGCCGGCACCGTGACCGGCCGGGGCGGTTCCAGCGGCGCGTCGAATATCGGCGGGCTGGTCGGCTTCAACAGCCACGCAGTGCACGACGCCTGGTCCGCCGCCGAGGTGCGCACCACGGGGCAGGGCTATGCGGGCGGGCTGGTCGGCGCGAACGGCGCGGGCGGTGCCTACACCGGCGAGGTGCTGCGCTCCTACGCCACCGGTCCGGTCGGCAGCACCGGCGAGATCATCGGCGGCCTGGTCGGTGACAACCGCGATGGCGCCAGCATCAGCCTGTCGTATGCCAGCGGCAGCGTCAGCGGCGGCCGCAATGTGGGCGGGCTGGTGGGCCGCAATACCGGCGCCGGCAGCATCAGCAATGCGTACGCCACCGGCGATGTCGGCGGCAACCTCGACGATTACGGCATCGGCCACGGCAACCTCGGCGGACTGATCGGTGAACTGAGCGGCGGCAGCGTCAGCGATGTGTACAGTACCGGGGTGCTGTCTGCGCCGGGATTTGATGCGGTCGGCGGCCTGGTTGGCAGCAAGCTGGGCGGTTCGCTGAGCCGCGGTTATTTCAACCTCGATACGGCTGGCACCGGCTACGATCCGGCACAAGCCTTGGCGCTCACGGCGGCGCAGATGAAGCAGTCGGGCAGCTATGACCTGGATCTCGACAATGTCTGGCGCCTGTATGACGGCCACACCCTGCCGATGTTGAAGAACTTCCTGACGCCGTACACCGTGAGCGTGACGGGCGGCGCCAGCGTCACCAAGACGTATGACGGCCAGTCGGCGGCGTTCGCCGGCTCCACGGGCGCGCTCGCAAGCGGCATCAACGGCACGCTGGGTTTCGACGGTGCGGTCAACGCCGGCACCTACGGCGTCGGCGGCCTGTGGTCGACCATTTACGATATCAGCTACACCGGCGCCGGCGCCCAGCTGACGATCCAGCCGCGGGCCGTCAGCGCGGTGGTGACGCCGGTCGCCGACAAGGTCTACGACGGCACGGCCGGCTTGAGCACCGGCCAGTTCAACACATCCTTCACCAACGTGGTGAGCGGCGACAACCTGGCGCTGATCGGCGCGCTGGCCTTCGACAGCAAGGACGTCGGCAGCAACAAGCCGCTGCACGGCGTCGATGTTGGCCTGAAGGGCAATGACTTCGGCAATTATGTGCTGAGCGGCGTCACTGGCGCCGGCAACGTCGTCAAGGCGCCGCTGGTCATCGGCGGCCTGGGGGTGGTCACGCGCAGCTACAACGGCACTACCGCCGCCACGCTGAGCGGCACGCCGACCGTGCAGGGCGTGCTTGGCGACGAGGTCAGCATCAGCGGCAGCGGCATCGCCACGTTCAACAACAAAAACGTCGGCAGCGCCAAGCTGGTGACGGTTGGCACCAGCGGTTTCACGCTGGCCGGCGGCGATGCCGGCAACTATGTGCTGGTGTCGCCGTCCGACCTGACCGGCGAAATCACCAAGGCCACGCTGACGGTCAACGGCATGACGGCGAACGGACGTGTGTATGACGCCACCACCAACGCCACGGTCAGCGGCGGCACGCTGGCCGGCGTGTTCGGCAGCGACCAGGTGGGCCTGCACGTCGATAGCGCCAGCTTCGCCAGCAAGAATGTCGGCGTGCGTGGCGTCACGGTGAGTCTGTCGACGACTGGCGCGGATGCCGGCAACTACCAGCTGGTTGTGCCGGCCGGGCTCAGCGCCAGCATCACGCCGGCGTCGCTGACGGTGGCGCTGGCCAGCCATGAATACAATAACGCCACCAGCGGCAGCTTTGCCGGCGCCACGGTGAACGGGGTGCTGGGCGCGGACGAGGTGGCGCTGCTCAGCGCCGGCGCCACCGCGACGTACAGCGACAAGAACGTCGGTATCGCCAAGACGGTCACGGTGGGCGGCACGCCGCTAGGCTTGGGCGGCGCCGATGGCGGCAATTATGTGCTCGCCGGCGTCGGCGGCGACATCACGCCGCGCTGGATGGCGACCTGGACCGCCAGCACCGGCGGCCTGTGGAGCAGCGCCGGCAACTGGCAGGACGGCATCGCGCCGGACGGCGCCAATGTGTTGAATGCGACGCTGGGCGGCAGCGGCGTCATCACCTATGATGGGGCGGCCGGCAACACCACGCTGGTCAAGCTGACCTCCGCGCCCGGCAGCCAGCTGGCGCTGAACGGCGGCAAGCTGACGCTGACCGGCACCATCGATCAGGCCTCGAACCTGGGAGGCGGCCTGCAGCTCGCTGGCGGCACGCTGGAGGTGCGAGGTTCGCTGACGGCCGCGCACGCGGTGCTGGTCAGCGGCGCGCTGAGCGGCGTAGGCATCGGCAGCCAGATCAATCTGGCCGGGCTGGAACAGGGCGGGGCGGTGATCGACAGCGCCGGCGCGGTGACCATCAGCGGCACGGGCAGCGGCATCGCGGTCGGCAATGTGCGTGCGCACAGCATCACGCTGGACGCCGCTAGCGGTGGCGCGATCACCCAGGCTGCGGGCAGTCAGTTGGTGGCGGACAGCCTGAGCGCGAGCGCCACGGGCGCCGACATTGCCATCACCAATGCCAACAACCATGTCAGCGCGTTTAGTGCCAGCGTGAGCGGGCAGGGCAATGTCGCGCTGACCAATACCGTCACCAGCGGCGAGCTGACGCTGGGGCCGCTGAGCACCACCGGCAACATCGTGATCGACAACCATGGTGGCATTCATACGGCCGGCGCGATCAGCGGTACCGGCCTGGTATCGATCACAGCGCACAGTCCGGTGACCATCAATGACAGCGTCACCGGCAGCGATATCGTACTGGCGGCCAGCACCGATATCACGCTGAATGGCGGCTCGCAGCTGCACTCCGCCCACAGCATCGGACTGACCGCCGGCACCAACATCACGCTCGGCGGCACGTTGTCCGTGCCGTCGGGGGGCAGCATTTCTGCCGTCGCCACCAATGGCAGCATTGCTTCGCTGAGCGGGACGCAAATCAACAGCGGCGGTGCGCCGGTGACGTTGTCGGCGCCCAATGGCTCGGTCAGCACTCAGGGCAGTTCGTTCGGCAGCGGCACCGTGCCGATCATTAATGATGGCGCCGCCGCTGCGGCCGCTGCTGCGCAGGCAGCGGCTGAAGCAGCCGCCAAGGCCGCCGCCGATGCGGCCGCCAAGGCCGCTGCGGATGCCGCCGCCAAGGCTGCTGCAGA